>JBBRLG010000028.1:0-25102 GCA_038231495.1 Gemmatales bacterium
GCCGCGCGCCAACGGCCCTACCGCCTGCCCCAAGGACCGTGCCGTTGGTGGTCAACTCCGGGGGGGGTGTGCCAGGGGGTGCGGAAACGAACTTTCTCAAAGCATTAGCCCGCTGACGTTTAGGACGAAAAAGTTCGTTTCGGTGTCCGTCGCCCCGAAGGGAAACAAGGGAGTCCGGCAGAAACGAACGGTGACGATCCTCGTTCCCAAGCGGAGCGTGCGCGCGCGCGTATTATCCACCATCGAAGCGGGCGTTTGAAATAAATGCATCAAACGGCCCGGTGCCGGTAGTAATAAGGTAGAGGGCGGGCGTCGCTCCTCCAAGGGAAACGACATGGCGACCAGCCAGACGAGCAAGGTCATCCAGCACCTGCGCAGGGCAATGCTTCTGCGGGATGGGGCGGGGCTGACCGATGGACAACTGCTAAAGGACTACCTCAACCGTCGTGAAGAGGCGGCTCTTGCGGCCCTGGTGCGTCGGCATAGTCCGATGGTCTGGGGCGTGTGCCGTCGGGTTCTGCGCAACTACCACGACGCCGAGGACGCTTTCCAAGCCACCTTCCTCGTCCTCGTCCGCAAGGCGGCGTCGCTTGCTGCACCCGAGTTGCTTGCCAACTGGCTCTACGGCGTGGCCCACCAGACGGCGTTGAAGGCGCGAGCAACAACCGCCAAAAGGCGAGGGCGCGAAAGGCAGGTGACGGAGATGCCCGAACCGGCCGCGACCGAACCGGACCTCTGGCACGACTTGCAACCCCTGCTCGACGACGCGTTGAGCCGCCTGCCCGACAAGTATCGTGTCGCCATCGTCCTTTGCGACCTGGAGGGGAAGACCCGCAAGGAAGCGGCTCGGCAACTCGGCGTACCGGAAGGCACCCTCGCGGCGCGGGTGGCGCGGGGCCGAGGGCTGTTGGCGAAGCGGCTCGCCCGGCATGGCTTGGCGGTGTCCGGTGGATCGCTGGCGGCGCTGCTGGCGCCGCAGACGGCGTCGGCAGGGGTACCAACCGCGGTGGTGTCTTCCACGATCAAGGCCGCAAGTCTGTATGGGGCAGGGCAAGCCGCGGCCACGGGCGTGATTTCGGCCAAGGTCGCCGCTTTAGCAGAAGGAGTGCTGAAAGCCATGTTCATCGGCAAACTGAAGATCGCCACGCTACTATTCCTGGTGGTGCTGGTTAGTTTTGGGGCTGGGGTGAAGATGGCCCTGGTCAGCGCCGCGGAGCCTCCCGGAAAGGAAAACGCCACCAGGCAAGCCGCGGAAAAACAAGAGCAACCGCAGGCTGCTCCCACCTGGAAGATCGGGGCCACCCTACAAGGGCACGGCGACGAGGTTTGGGAGGTCGCGTTCTCCCCCGACGGCAAACGGCTCGCGTCTTCGAGCCGTGACAAGAGTGTGCTGCTGTGGGATGTCGCCAAGCGGGCATCGGTGCATACGCTGACCCACTCGGGCATTATTAACTCCGTCGCATTTGCTCCCGACGGCAAAACGCTGGCCACCGCGAGCGGTTACGGCAACGAAGATTACTCGATCAACCTCTGGGATCCCGAAACCGGAAAGCAACAAGCGGTTTTGAAAGGACACACGAACCCGGTCCACCGTCTGAGCTTCTCACGGGACGGCAAGATCCTGGTGTCGGCCAACGGCTCCTTTAACTTTACCCAGGCGGGTGACAAAGGCGACGTGTTCTTTTGGGACGTCGGCACGAAGAAGAAGATCGCCACGTTGAAATGCGATAGGGTTCACACTGCGATCCTCTCCCACGACGGCAAGAAACTGGTGACGGCTCACGGCGATGGCACGGTGAAACGGTGGGAGCTCGATGGCAAGTTCGCGGCGACGCGCGAGACGGTTCTCGTCAATAACTTGGTTTGTGGCCTGCGTGCGTCACCCGACGGCAAGACCTTTGTCATCATCCCCGTGACCCAAGCCCCGTCGATCGACCTGTGGGATTTCGAGACCGGAAAGCTCCTCCGATCGTTCGACCACAAGGAGGTTTCGGTGAGGGACGCCGCCTTTGCTCCGGACGGCAAGACGCTGGCAACGGGTTGCAGGAGGACAATTAAAAACGGAGACGTTTTTGAACTGGGCGGCGAGGTCAAGTTCTGGGACGTGGCCACCGGGGAGGAAAAACAAGCCCTCCGCGAGAAATTCGGGCCGGTCAATGGGCTAGCGTTTGCCCCGGATGGCAAGACGTTGGCGGTCGGCCTGCTCCATAAGGAAAACGTAAAACTAAAAGGTGAGGAAGGTGGTTTCGAGAAACCAGGTGGTTTCGAGAAACCGGCCGATGGCTATAGCGGTGTCGTTGTCTTGTGCGAGTTGAAGAAGGGCAAGCCTTGAGCGGTTCCGCGCCGGGGGCAGGTTCACTTTGCCGGCTAACGATCAAGCTCACCTGCCGGGACCGCCCCGACAGCCGTAATGCCGCGCGGCACCGGGCTGGCGGCCCCCGTCAGGTGCAGCATTTGGTTCGGCGGCTACGACGTCCCGCCGCCCATCAACTCCCTCGCCGCTGGCGCCGATAAAACACGATCCAGGAACCGGCGGCCGTAGTCCCGGTAGTGCTGGGGGTTGTACAACGGCGAAATCGCTGACTGCAAATACCCCCAGGTCGCTTCGCGGAGGTCCGACACCAGACGCATCAGGCGCAGTCGGCGAAGATCTTCCGGCCGCGCCGCGCCGAAGTAATACTCCAGCAGCTTCTCTTCTTGGCCCTCGCTGAGCTGGGTGTGGGCGGCAAAGTTACCCAGGTCGAAAAACCGATCCCCAAGCCCGGCATACTCCCAGTCGATAATCATCAGGGCGTCGCCCACGTCGATGAAGTTGCCCAGCAACAGGTCATTGTGGCAGAGGCAGGGCGGGGCATCGGCGCGCACCTCTTGTTCGATCCGCTCCAGCAACTCCAGAGCCCGGCCAACGTCCGGTGGCAGCGGGACGTTCTTCTCCTTTGCCTGCCGGAAGTAATACCGCACCGCCTCAAAAGGGGAGAAGGGCCCCACCTCCTTCAGGTCGGGGTAATCGTGGTAGGCGCGCAGCGTCTGGGCGACGCGGCTCAAGGCGTTCCCTTGCGCGATGTGTTCCTCCGCCAGCGGCCTGCCGCGCAGGAACTGCGTAACCGTGACGCTGTAATCCGGCAGATGATCGATCACGGCCGGCGCGACGCCCGCGGCCGCCGCCACGCGCGCCGCCGCCCGTTCCCTCGGCCGGTCGATCAAGAGCTTCTCCGCGCCCGCCCCCGCGATGCGCAAGACATAGGACTCACCGTCGCTGTCGAGGCGGTAATTGCGATTGGTCAGGCCGCCGCCGAGAGGGGTAACCACCACCTCGTGGCGGTCCCGGAAGGCGGCGAGCTTTCGCAGAGCCCGGGTTACTTCATCGCGGAAGGGGAGGCGGAAGTACCCGAACCACATGGCGAACAACCCGACGACCGTGGCACCGACTACCCACAGGGCGATCTGGTTGGGCGGTTGCATCCCCAGGACGATGAGGCCGGCGCACCCCAGAACGGAGCTGACGGCCAGCGGCGGATACCAACGGCCCAGGTGCCACGGCCCGACCCGTGGCCAGCGGCCATAGGTCAGCAGGCCGCACGTCGTCGGAATCACATAGGCGATGTAGAAGAAGACGGCAGAGACGGCGGCTATCGCCGCGTAGGGTAAGAACAGGGCGAACGCCGCAGCCACGGCGCAAACCGTCCAGATCGCCACGGACGGCGTCTTGTGCGCGCCGATGCGCCCCAGGCGGCGCGCACAGGGTAGTCCGCCGTCGCGGGCCATCGCCCAGGTGAGGCGGGAGGCGGCAGTTACGCAGGCCAGGCCGCAGCAGTATTGGGCCGCGCCGACTCCGGTGTAGAGAATTCCGTGCGTCCAGCGCGGCGTGACCGCGCGGATGATCCAGAAGAAACTTTGGTCCCCCGCCGCTGCCGCAGCAGCCAGGTCCGGGGCGGCCAGCACGACCGCCGACAGCATGAGCCACCCGGCCACCCCCGAAAGCAGCACGGCCTGCCACATCGCTTTTCGGGACGTTGATTTCCGGGTTGGCGGTTTCTTCCGCCGTTTGGGCGGGGGCATCAAAGCCGGTGATGGTGTACGCCGGCATCATCAAGCCGAGGGCGAATAACCAGGCGAGGCTCGTTGCCGCCGGCCAGACGTTACCCCCGGCCTCGCCACTAAAGTTCGTGAACGTGAGCAGCCGCTGGGGCGACAAGCCATCCCCGGAAAGCAACGCACAGGTGACGAGCAGCACCGTGAGCGCGAGAACAACCACAATGATTAGATAGCCGCTGAAATTCGTCAGCCGGGTCGTGAGGCGAATTCCCCAATGGTTGATGAAGGCCTGCGAAAGTGTTGTGACCAGCACCGCCACGGGTAGAATCCAGCCTGGCAGCGTCGCCGGGTCATAGTCGAGTATTCGCGCAGGGCTGCTGAGGACGAACTGGCACAGGCCCACGTTAATGGCCGCGAGGACGGTGACGAGCGCGGCCAGGTTGAAGCAGCCGGCGACCCAGCCCCAGCCGCGCCCCCCCAGTTCGGCGGCCCACTCGCACGGGCCGCCGGCCCGGGGGAACGCCGACGCTACCTGGCCCATGGTCAGCGCGACGGTGAGCGAGAAGAGGCAACACAGGGGCCAGCCGATCCCGATGGACGCTCCGCCCACGCTACTCAAGCCAATGGGGAACGACGTGATCCCTCCGGCCAAAACGCAGATGGTAGACATGGCCAAAGCGAAACTGGCGAACTGGCCGATAGCGCGCGGCGGAGGTGGCTGGTCGCCGACTGGGGGCGGGAACGGTTCACGTCCGCCTGGGTCTTCGGCCGCTGAGTCAAGACAGTTTGGCCGCGCCTGTGGGAAGGCGGCAGACGGCTGCTGCTCCTGTTCCATACACGGTCACTCCGAAGGAAGTCTAGCAGACCCGGCGCAACAAGGGGAAAGCATCCTGTGCCCCAATGAACAAGCCAAGCCGAACTAATGAGTAAACGAACCGGTGCCTGTAGGGTTATGGCTCGCGCCAGTTGGTTTATTTCTGGGCGACTTCCTTTGTTGGCTCGCGCCGGTTGCTTTATTCCGATGCCGGCGGCGGGCATGCCGCAACGTGCCGGCCGGCTTCGCACATCATCTGACCAATTCGCTCTTCGCCTGTCAAGAAACTTCAGGGAGTGGTCTTTCTCTTTTTTCCCTCGCTGGCAAGCTCCGTAACCGGAAAACGCTAGATCGCCATTCACGAGTGAGGCGCTACCGGTCAGAATGACTGCGGCGTGGCGTCCGGCAATCGGTTCCTGTTGCGCGACCGCAGACGGGAAGGGGTAGGGCCATGATCGCGATGAAGTTTCTGAGCGGCATGTCGCTGCTGTTGACCCTGGCAGTCCTGGGATCCGCGCAGACCGCGGACCCGGCGAAGACGGACGACAAGTCCAAACTCGACCGGCACGGCGACCCACTGCCGCCCGGCGCGGTGATGCGCCTGGGGACCACCCGCTTTCGCACTACCGCAACGGCATTCGTCCTGACCCCCGACGGCCGCACGCTTTACACCGCCGCGGGCGGACGGACCGTCGGCACCTGGGAGGCCAAGAGCGGCCGGCAGGGGCCGGAAGTGCATTTGAAGGGGCCGGCCGATGAACGCTCCTGGTTCGCGCCCGACGCCAAGGTGCTGGCCGTGCCCGATGCGGATGGGATCGGCCTGTACGACCCGACGAACGGCGAGCGCAAAAGCGTCCTGGCCGTCAATGACAACTCGAAAATGACCGTCGGTGTCTTTTCGCCTGACCATAGGACATTCGCCACGGGCGAGTACATCTGGATCGAGAACAAGCGCGATTGCAAAGGTTTCGTCCGCCTGTGGTCCGTCGAGAGCGGAAAGGGACGGTTGATCGCCGAGTTACCCAGCTACGTCAACTCCCTGGCGTTTAGCTCCGACGGCAAGCGGCTCTACGCCGCCGGCGATAGAAACCCCCTGCACTGTTGGGATGTCGCGACGGCAAAGGAACTCTGGCAGAACGACCACGCGGCAAGCGTCCTCGCCGCCGCGCCGGACGGCAAGACGCTTTGCACCGACACCGTCCGGGACGGCACGCTGTGTCTATGGGACGCGGAAACTGGCCACAAGCTAGGCGTCCTTGAGTCCGAACGCCGCTGGACTTCTCAGATCGCGTTTTCGCCCGACAGTCAAACCGTGGCCCAGGGCACCGACAAGGGCGTGTACCTCTGGAACGCCGCTACGCGCATGCTGCAACACCACTTCGAGCCGGCCGGCAGTCGCGTGGCCTTCGCCAGCGACGGCAAGTCGCTGTTCACACTCGGCCGTTTGTTGGAGCGCTGGGACGTGAAAACCGGCAAGGCGCTGTACCCCGACACGCGCGGCGACGGCCACGCCGGGCCGGTGAAAGGCGTAATGTTCGCCCCGGACGGCCGCACCGTTGTTAGCCGCGCCGCGGACGGCCGGGTGCTGCTCTGGAACCTTGCGACCGGCACGCCCCGCCTGGTGCGCGACAAGGCGACGGATCACATTCCGTTGATTCTCACTGCGGACGGACGGCTGTTCCTTACCGACGAGGAAGCAGGAGCCGTCGCGCTATTCGATACGACGAAAGGCAAAGAAATCCGGCGATTTCGCCTACCTCAAAAGAAGGAATGCCGCACCGACATGATCGGCGCCCGGCTCAGCCCGGACGGCCAAACGCTGTTCGCCCTCGGGCGGACCCTGGTGCTGCCGCACGGCCTCCACAACAACGACGGCCAGCAGGAGCCGCTGCGCGCATGGGATGTGACAACGGGTAAGGAGGTTCTGGCCCAGACGATTCCCTGCGATTTTGGGTGGTCGGCGGCGTTCGCGCCCGACGGTCGCTTCGTCGTCCGGCAAGGGTTTCCCGAGTTGCGCGACGTGCGTTCGGGAACCGTGCGGCCGCTGGTGGACGCGCCCACGCAGCCGTTGCCGCCCTTCGGCTTCAGTCCTGACGGCCGCTTCCTGGCCCTGCCGGAACCGGGAGAGGGAGCCGAGTGGTTTCAAGGGAAGGGTGTCCTTGTTTATGAAGTCCTTACGGGCCGCCGGGTGGCGCGGGCGGAGGGCGTGCCGGGAGCGTGCCGGGCGTTGGCGTTCAGTCCCGACGGCCGGCTTCTGGCCGCACCGGGTCACGACGCGCTGGACGTGTGGGAAACCGCGACGGGCAAACTGCTCCTGCACTTGCCGGCGCGCGGCCGGTTGACGAACTGGCCGGGATATTTCTTCGCCGAGTGCCTGGCGTTCGCGCCGGACGGCTGCACCCTGGCGACGGGACACGCCGACGGCACGATCCTGGTGTGGGACTTGACGCCCGCCTTGGCCAAGTTGAGTGTGCCAAAAGGTCTGGTCGATGCCGCGGCGTGCTGGACCGATCTCGCGGCCGCCGAACCGCCGGCGGCGTGGGAGGCGATTGGGCGGCTGGCGTCCGACCCGGCCGTGGCGCTGCCTCTATTGCGGAAACGGTTGCACCCCGCGAAGATCGAGAGCCAATGGCTGCGGGATCGCCTGGCCGACCTGGACAGCGACGTGTACGAGAAGCGCGAGGCCGCGACGCGGGAATTGAAGCAGGTTGTCGAAGCGGTGGCAGAAGCATTGCAAACCGCGAAAGAGAAAACGGCCTCGGAAGAGGTGCGCCGCCGCCTGGGAATCGTCCTGGAAGCATCCCGCTCGGCCGTGCCGCCCGCCGACGTGGTGCGCGACCTGCGCGCGCTGGCCGTCCTGGAACGCATCGGCTCCGACGCGGCGACACAGTTGCTGAAGACCCTGGCCGAGGGGACGCCGGGGGTACCATTGACCCGCGAGGCGAAGGGGGCGCTGCAACGCCTCGCGGCCCGGCCTGAATTGCAAGACGCGTTACCTCATTGACGGCATCAGCGACTACCAAGAGGGAAAACAGGCCAAGACGCCTCTGCTGGTTCATGTCGCTATCAAGGGGTCGGTCACATACCGCCCGATCCTGTCCGGCGTCGCTGGACAGGTTCTTTTTTTCAGCCGCTCCGCTGAATACCTTCAGGAATTCGGGCCCACCGGGGAAGTAATAGGTAGAGGCGGCAGACGAACGCCGCGGTGGGAGGAATATGGCGACCAGCCCGATGAGTTCCATGCTCAAGCGTCTTCGAGCGACCCTGCGCCCAGCCACCCTGGCGGGCGAGACCGACGAGCAGCTGTTGCACCACTTCGTCACCTGCCGGGACGAAGAGGCCTTTGCGGTGCTGGTCCGCCGCCACGGCCCGATGGTCATGGGGGTCGGTCTTCGTGTGGCCCGCAACCGGGAGGATGCCGTGGATGCTTTTCAGGCGACATTCCTGATCCTGGCGCGCAAGGCGTCAGCGATTGCGGCGCGGGCGTTGCTGGCGAACTGGCTTTACGGGGTCGCCCGAAACACGGCCCTCAAAGCGCGACCGACAACTTATAAACGCCGGCTGAGGGAACACCAGGTGGTCGAAATGCCCGACCTGGCAATGCCCGTACAGGAGTCCTGGACTGATTTGTGCGGCCTCCTCGACGAGGAATTGAGCCGCCTGCCCGCTGTACACCGGGTTCCCATCGTCCTGTGCTACATGGTGCCGAGTACGGCTCTGTCGATGGATGCTTACCGATGTAAGCCAAGCCAATCACATTTGGCGAGGGTGCCCCCTCCCTTTCGTAAACCCTTTGGCCGCGGCTTCCGCAACCCCTTTACCGATCAGTTCTTACGCAACCACGACAGGCCGCAGTCGGGCATGGATCAAAAGCCGCAAGCACGAGGCAACAGGTGGAATTCGTTTCATTCGCCCACCCCCACACCCCCCCGAACGAATTTCCCAAGGTGGAACTTCTGGCCGGGCAAAGACTTAAAGCATTCGTTCCGCATGGTGCCCTAGCGCCACGTCCTTGAACAACGGTTGCTTCCTTTGCCACCCGAGTTTGAACCATGCCCGTAATCGACCCTCGCCAATCTCGACCCACGCCAACCTTCTGCAAGGTGAAGGGGAGGGGCCGCGCCAAACGCAATCCGGCCGTTACGTCGCGATCAGGCCGCGCAACGCCGCGAGGTTGACGGCGTCCATGTCCTTTTCGTCGCCCTCTTCCTTCGGCGTTTCGAGGATCATCGGCCGGTTGCGAAAGCGACGGTCATTGACGAGTAGCCGAAACGCTTCCAGGCCGATTTCGCCCCGGCCGATGTGGGCGTGCCGGTCCACCCGACTGCCCTGCCCGCGCAGGCTATCGTTCACATGAAAGACCCGTAATTTCCTCAACCCAATCGTCGCGTTGAACGCCCGCATCGTCGCCCGGTACTCGCGTAGCGGCGCCAGGGCGTAGCCCGCGGCGAAGACGTGGCACGTGTCCAGGCAAACGCCGACGCGCTCGGGCGCGGCGATCGACGCCAGGATGCGGGCCAGGTGCTCGAAGCGGTGGCCGAGCGTGGTGCCCTGTCCGGCCGTCGTTTCCAGCAGCACCTGCACGCACAATTTCGGACACCGCGCGTGGACTTCATCCAAAGCCAGCGCCACGCGCGCCAACCCGGCTTCCTCGCCGCTGTCGAGCGGGGCACCGGGGTGCGTGACGAGGTAGCGGAGGCCCAACATTTCGGCCCGCAATAGCTCGTCAATGAACGCTTCCACCGAGCGTCGATAAAGGGCGTCATTCGGCGAAGCGAGGTTAATCAGGTAAGAGTCGTGGGCGACCGGAAAGCGCAGTTTCGTCGCGCGCAGGGTGCGGCGGAACAGGCGTGCTTCCTCGGCCGTGATTTCGCGGCCGGACCACTGACTGGGGGCTTTGGTGAAGACTTGCAGCGTTTGGCAGCCGTGGGCGTGGGCGTCGAGGACCGCCTGATGAAAACCGCCGGCAATCGACCTATGAGCGCCAAACAGCGGCATCGACCGTCTCCCAATTCAAGTTGTTTATCCGCAGATCCCGCGCATTCGCGAGGTCTGCCCCAGAGCAGATCGTAGAATCCACCGCATCAAGGATTCTATCGGTTTGGTCGCTGTCAACCGGTCCCCACACGCCAGGCCTCGGAACCGGGCGTCACTGTGTCACACGTTAATTGGAGGATTGCCGATGCCGAGGCAGAACCGTGTCAACCCTTTCGGCGAGACCGTCGCCACCCCGGAACGGGGAACGTTCTTCGGCAACCGCGGCGTGCTGCACGACGCCGCGGGCCACGTCCGGCGGCCGTGGCAGGTGAAGCGGTGGCTCGTATGCGTGCTGGAGTTTCGGGGTCGTCAGCGGACGGTGCTGACGCCAAACTCATACACGGAACTGTTCTTCCTCGATGAAGCGACCGCCCTGGCTGCCGGGCACCGCCCCTGTGCGGAGTGCCGCCACGCCCGCTTCCTCGAGTTCTGCAACGCCTGGATGGTAGCGCAGCCGGGGAGCAACGGGTCGCAGCGACCAACCGTCGCGGAGATCGACAACCGCTTGCACGCCGAGCGGGTCGGCCCCAGCCGCTCCAAACGGTCGTTCACGGCGGCGGTGGACGAGTTGCCGGACGGAGTAATGGTAACCGTGAAGGCGTGGGGCAACGCGGCTTACTTGGTTCACGGCAACAGCCTCCTGGCGTGGTCGCCGGGCGGCTACCGCGCGCGTCGGCTCCGCCCGCAGGGTGCGACCGTCACGGTTCTGACCCCGCCAGCGACCGTGGCGGCGATTCAATCGGGCTACGCGCCGGTGGTCCACGCCTCGGCGCGGTGAAAAGGGAGTTGGGACAGGCGGCGGACTTGCCAAACCGACCCTTGCCAAGCGGACCCTTGCCACCCACCCTCGCCACTCTTAACCACGCCTTCGGCAAGGGTATATCAGCGCCACTGCCTGCTCCTGACGTTCACTGCAAGCCAAAATTCCACCCTTGCCAAGTTCTTGCGCTTTGGCAAGGGTGGTCAGTATTCCGAGGCCGCTCGGTTTATAAGCGGTGGCGGAAAGAAGTTTAAGGCGAGCGGCGGACGATAGTCCGCCGTGGCTACCGCATGACCACGGCACGACCACGGCGGACTTCCGTCCGCCGCTCGCCATTCCGCCACGGTTTCAGTGCGAAGCTTACAGGGCAAGGTATTGCGCCCCTCATTCGCCTCCCAGCGACTCCTCGGTGCCGGTCGATGCCAGCCGATGCCCCCTGAACTTGGCGCGGACATTGTTTCGGAACGTGCGCGTCCGATCCACAGCCAATTCAAAACAGTGATGTGCCGTCTCGATTAAGGTGGACCGCACCGCGCGCACCTGGACGATGGGCCGGCTCGCCAGGGCGAGTTGCGTCTTGTAACGCGCCGCGCCGCCGAGGAAGTCGTATTCGCGCTGCCCCGCCTTGATGGCGGCCCGGATGGCGTAGGCGTGCAGCACGATTCCCGGCCGGATATTCTTCGGCACGTCGAGCTTGCGGCCCGACTGGTAAAACGACACCTTGCCGTTGCGCACCAGGTTGTAGGCCGCCGCCACCGGCTCGCCGTCGGAATCCGTCATGTGCAGCAGATCGAGCGCATTTTGCCGCAGCAGGATTGGCAGTATTTCGTCGTGGAAGTGCAGGAAGTGCGGCGACCGAAAGACGCCGGCTTGTTCGACGCCCTGCCAGCGCTGGTGGTGTAGCGCGATCAGGATTTTCTTGCACGCCTCAACCTCGTCGGGCGTCGTGGCGCGGTGCAAACAGCCGTCGGCACCGGCCCATTTCTCGAAGCGGCGCACCGAGTCGCGCACCAATGTCCGGTTGCTCTTCGATAGCGCCGCAAGGTAGGCGTCCCAGGTGGACGGCAAAGGGATGTACGGCGCGTGGCCGGTCGTCGCGATTTCGGACTGAAGGCCCGCGTGCCGGAAGGCACTGTGCAACAGCGACGGCAGCGGCGTTTCGCCGTCCATCATTGCCAGCACGACCTCGTCCCACGGGCCGAAATCGCCGGCGACGAGGGCTGCAACGAAGGCGTCGGCGACCGCCGCCTCCGCGCCGCGCTCGGCGATGACGTTGACGTACTCGGAGCAGACGGCGTCCGCGGCGCGTTCGCCGGTCGCCAGGAATTCCAGGCGTCGAAAGGGAATGCCGGGCCGATACCAGTGCCGCCGGACCAGCAGTGGTGCCAGGCCAACCAACCGGTCGCCGTTGGTAAAGACGCCGAGGCGGAGTTGGCGACCGTCCTGGGAGCCGTAGACGCGCCACCACGTCAGCAGCCAGTCCGGCGTGAGCACGATTTCCGGGCGGGCGCTGCGGGCCAGTAAATCGTCCCAATTGGCCCGGAGGTTCAGCGCGTCCTCGAAGGATTGAACGATCCTGCAAGCGAGTCGGCACTGGACGGCCGGGGTTGGGGAGGCGGCGACGAAGTTCACGTCGTGACCCCACCCATCGCGCCGGGTTGTTGCTTGTTGCCTGCCAGGCCGAGGCGGCGCAGT
Organism: Gemmatales bacterium; assembly: GCA_038231495.1. Taxonomy (GTDB): domain Bacteria; phylum Planctomycetota; class Planctomycetia; order Gemmatales; family Gemmataceae; genus JBBRLG01. The sequence goes on from JBBRLG010000028.1 coordinate 12,342, forward strand.
AGGCGATAACCGTTGTATTTCAGGCCGTCGCGGAAGGGCGACGCCCCGACCGGCACCGGCTTCCAGCCGCGCTGCCGGAGGTTGTGATTGACGGCGTAAAGCGCGGCCCGCCGTTCCGTCGCGGCCGTCTTGAAGGTGATGCTAAACGAAATCGACACCGCGCCGCCGTTCTTGACCCAGTGGGGGTGCGTCAAAGGGACGTGAACGCCGTCGGCCGGCTTCAGATCGAAACCCTGGCCGTGATCTTCGTACGCCTCCTTGTGGACCTGGTTGCGGTGGCCGCCGGCGTAAAAGCGTTCCAACTCTTCCTCGGACAGCACCACCTTGCTCGCGCCGTCGTAAACGTAAATCGTCTTGGTACCGCGGACTTGTAACAGAAAATTCTGCTCGGGATCGACGTGGTACGGCGTGACCGAACCGGGGGACGAGATGAAGACGAACCCCTCGCGCTGGCACACGCCGACCGCGGCGGGGTCGCCAAGGATTTCGACCTCGTGCAGGCAGGCGTCCAGCAGGGCTTCGTACTCCGCGTCCTGCTCGACGTTTTTCAGCACCAGCCACGATTGGCATTCTTCAATGCGCCGGATCGTCTCTTCCGGCGACAGACCGGTGTGGGGCGTTTGCGTCGGGTCCAACGTCACGCCCACGTTGCCGGCGTTGTACTCGACCGACGCGCGCGGCAAGGTGCGGGCCAACTCGATCAGCCGCGGCAGCGCGAACAACTCGTGACTGGCGAGTCGATGGCGGATGCGAAACGGCCGGTCGCCGAAGTCGGCGCGGAACAGGGCCGGGTCGATCTTGAGCAGCGGGATGGCCGCGCTCGCGGCGGCTTTCGCCAGTTCCGCACTGCCGGGCAAGGTCGCGGGGGTGGCACTCATGGTGTACTCCGAGGTCAAAAAGGCTGTTCCGGAAGCCGGGAACGGATCCCGCGAGTCCGCAGCGCTAAGCAAGGACGACCGAGGATACCGCGCCACCCGTCCTTGCTTAGCGCTGCGGACTCGCGGATCAGGTCGATGCTCGCTGCGGTTTCCGGCGGACGAAAAACCGCTTGAGCCAACGCAACAGCGGTAGCGCCGCGACCACCAATTCACCCGGCGCGCGGCCCGTGGCGATTACGACCGTTTGCACCACGCGCCGTTCCAGCCAGAGGCGGTTGATCATGAAGTGGTCGAAAATGGCGCACGAATCCATCCATTGCAGACCGCTGTTGTCGTGAAAACGGCGGACGTTTTCCACTTCCAGCTGCACGCCGGGCGAGTAGCGGGCGAAGTCTTCGTCGAAGGCGATTTTGAAGGCGAACGCGCCCACGCCGCTACGCAGGTTGCACTTGAGGGCGACCGGCCGGCGGTCGAGAAACAGGCCGAGCATTTGCAGCTGGCCGCGCGCGAACGCCTCGGCCGCCATGTCGTGGAAGAAGGTGCAGTGCGCGTCCTGGCAAGTGATTGCGGTGCCCTGCTTGCCCTTCCAGCCGCTGGCTTCGAGCTTCAGGAAGTCGTCGAGCCACGGCTGGAGCGCTTCGCCCGTTTGCAGCGTGCGAAATTCCAACTTGCCGCCTTCGCCCAGGCGGCGCAGAACCCGGTTCAACTCCTTGCGGCGCTTGTGGGCCAGTGCCGCATTGAGGTACGCCTCGGCATCGGCGTGCGGTTCCAGCAGCGCCCGCGTGTAAGAGTCGGCGACGTAACTCAGCCGGGCCTGCTCGTTCAAGTGTTCGACCAGCAGCTGGTGAAACGGCCCTTGTCCGGCGATAAGCGGCAATTCAAGTAGCGCAGCGCCGTCGGCAGCCACGGACAGCCATTGGCAGAAATAGGCCAAGCACTCCGCGGCACACTCCTGCCGTAGCAGCGGCGCGCAATAGTAGGTGTAGGGGTGCTGCCATAACGTCAGGTAGCGGACCGGCACACCCTTGTAACCCCACCGCACCACGAGCGGAAAGAAGGCGCACAACACCGGCGGCCCAAGCGGCTTGGTCGGGTCCGGGCCGTAGACCAAAACAAACCGGAACGCCGTCTCCGCTCCGAAGGCGGCCAGCGCCGGTTGCAGCATCCACGATTCGTAAAAAACGTTCGGGTCCAGCGCCGCCCGCGCCAGGTCGTCCCAGGCCGCGAGGTGTTCGGTCAAACCCTCCGGTCGGCGAACGACGACGGCGCGGAACCCCGCGGCCACGTGGTTCGGCGCGGCCGCGACGCGGGGGGCAGGCTCCGGCGGCGAGACGGGCAGAGGGATGGCGCTCATGGCTCGGCCCCCGTGGTGGCACAGGCGAGGGGAGTGTCGGCGGCTTCCTGGACGGTCGCCCGGCGCACGGAATCCTTGCGCGGCGCGTCGTGCATCAGGCCGACCCGCCGTTTCAGCGCGTAATACCAGTCGAGCGAACCGGCCAGGTGCAATTCCAGGTTGAGCAAACTGTGGAAATAAGGCACCGGCACGCGCGGCAGCATGCGCCCGTCCGACCCCGGCAAGACGAAACCGCCGTAGCCCGACAGGCAACCGTCGTAGCCGGCTTCCTCGATCAGCGGCAGGAATTCCGCGCGCAGGTTTTCGACGCCGCCGAACGGGTAAGCGAACCAGCGGGCCGGACGTTCGAGCCGCATTTCCAGAGACGTCTTCGATTCGACCAACTCCAGCAAGGCGTGGTTCGGGCCGATGCGGCCGAGGTTGGGGTGCGACACCGTGTGCGAGCCGATCTCGAAGCCGAGGCGCACCATCTCGCGCAGGTCGTCCCAGGTCAGGTTCGGCATCCGCGGCAGACCGCGGTCCCAGGCGAAGACGTGGTCGGTGCCGACGAAGCCGGTCGGCACGAAGAACGTGGCGGGCAGGCCCAGCTCGGCGAGGATGCGCGCGGCGAAAAGGTTGTCGCGGTAACAGTCGTCAAAGGTGATCGCCACCGTCCGCGGCGCGAACGCCTGCCCCGCCCGCTGTCGGCGGAAGACTTCGGCCAACGGCACCAGGTTGAAGCCCCGGCGGAGCATCTGGCACATGGCCCGGAAGCGGGCGGTGGAGACGGTCAAGCCGTCTTCGGGGATGGCGTCGGTGACGCGGTGGAACAGCAACACGGCCATGAATTGGCGGCCGGCGGCGCGGGCCAGACTTTCCTGAAGCAGGGCCGCGCCGGTGTATTTGTAGAACCCACAAAGCGCGGACTTGGCGGCTGGTAGAAGGCAGTTCATGGTTGCGGCTTGCACTCGGACGATCGAAAGTTCCGGTTGGGGAAGGTGGAACTGTCGGCCACGGGTTCGGGATGGGGGGCAATTCGTCGCCGCGGCCCGAACGGTGAGGTCTCCTTTCGATTATAGATCATAAACGCCCGGCCGTGCGGCAAAGGAGGAGGGTTGGGCGGTTTCCGGCGGGATTTCGGGCCGTGCGTTGACGGAAACCCTAGACTTTCCTAATGTGCCAGCAGTCGTTGCCGCGCGCGTCGGCAGCCGTACCGAAGCGAAAAGGGGCCAGGGCATGGATTTCTACGAATTAACGGTCCGCACCGGCAGCGTCCTGCTTCTGCTGTTGCCTTATGTCCTGTGGTGTGCCTTCTGGCTATGGGCCGTCAACTGGAAAAAGGCGTGGGCCGTGCTGGCGCAGGGGGGTTGGGCGCCGCTGGTGTTGCTGATGGGGATGGTTACGATGGTCTGGTCGCGCGTCGCGCCGGGGCCGTGCGACTGTCTGGGGTTCGTGCGCATCCCGAACTTCTGGTGGCAGCTCGGCGACGTGTTGCTGCTGGTCGGTTTGGCGTTTTTCTGCGGCTGGCTGCAAGGGTACTTGCAGCAGACGCCGTTCGAGGTCGAAGTCGAACCGGTGCCCGAGGCGCACGGCCACGGGCAGCATTGAAACGAACGGCGAGCGTCGGAGCGTGAGCACGTCGTGTTCGGAGTGCAACCCACGGCGAGCGTCGGAGCGTGAGCACGTCGTGTTCGGAGTGCAACCCACGTCGGGCTTACGCCCCGACGCTCGCCATTGGGGTAGCGGTTACAATGTCGCGGTTCGGTTTTCGTAGCCGCGAACGCACCCCTCACCACCACAATCCGCCGGACCCGCCGCCACTTAACGACCCATTGCCCAACCCCGCCAGGTGGGCGAAATACTCGTCGGACGCGACGATCGCCTCGATCACCTGCTCGTCGCGACCGCCGTTCTTGAGCGCCGACAGGAAAAAGAGGATGCCCTTTTCTTCCGGCGCCCGCCGCAGGAACGCCTGGTAGAAGCTCGCGATCCGGTCGCGCTTGAACTCGTCGCTCGCGAAAATTTGCGACGCCACCTGGCCGGACGTGACGCCGCCTTGCATTTCCGCACTGAAATACGCCAGGCCATCGGCTTCCGGCAAACGGCCGAGGGCGTCCACGTAGACCGACGCGATGAAGCTGCCGTCTGTGCCGCCATGCACCTGGTAGTATTCCGGCGAACCCGCCATGCCGGTCGCGATTTCTTCGAGCGTGGTGCCGCCGGCCAACTTCGCGGACCAGTAGTTTAACCCGGCGGTGTCGGCGGACCGGCGCAGCAATTTCACGTAGAAGCTGTTCACCTCCACATGCTCGTGTTCGACGGTCTTTGCGATTTGGGTCACGACTAACTGGCGCGACACGCCGCTGCCGAGCAGGCCGTTCCAGTAGGCCAGCCCCGCGGCGTCGGCCGGGCGGTTCAACAAGTCGAGATAGAGCTGATTCACGAACGACCCCGTGGCGGGCGGGACGTACGGCTTGAGCGAGCCGACCAGGCCGTCCTTTTCCGCGTTGAGTCCCGACGTGAAGTACAGCGTGCCCGCGTCGCCGGCGCTGGAACCGTTGCCGAACGACAGCTGCCACAGCCGCTCGATGACCACGGGCTGACCGTTGGTGCCGTTCAGCTGGCCGAGGTAGTTGCCGTTGGTCGAGTCGAAGGCGCTGATGTGCCCGTCGCCGAAGTTGCCGACGAGCAGGGCGTTGCCGAAATCGCCGAAGCTCGCCGGCGCCTGCGCGACGGCCCACGGCGCGTTGAGCGGGCCGTTCGCGGCAAACCGGCCGGTGAGGTTGCCGTTCGTGTCGAACACGTCGATCACGCCGCCGTGAACGGTGTCCTGCCGATTCTCGTAGGTGACGAACAGGCTGCCGTTCACGTTGGCGACGTTGAAGGGCGCGTAGTTCGACGACAGGTTCGGGTCGGCGAAGTTGCCGGCGAGAAGGACCTGCTGGAAGGTGTTGTTAAACACGTCGATGCGGCCACCGTTGGGGTTGGCCGCAAAGAGGAAGGTGCCGGAACGGTTCGTGCCGATGGCCAGGCCGGTGTACACCGCACCCTGGACGGCCGCCACGATTTGGGCGTGGTTCGCCGCATTCGTGGCGGACAGGGTGCCGTCCAACCCGGCGAAAATATACGGCACCGGCTTGCCATTCACGACGAAGGAAGTCGTCGAATTAAAGACCATGCCGGTCGGTGCCACCCGGTTCTGGTTCGGATCGATGGGCGTGCCGATCACGGTCGATTCGGCGACAAAGGCCGAGCCGTTGACATCGCCCTGGTAGAGGGTGACGGTGCCGCTGGCGGCGTTGGCGACCCGGAAATCGCCGGCCGGGTTGACCGCCAGGCCCCAGGGGTTTTGCAAGTTCGCGTCCGTAACCTGGGCGACGTTGGCAACGTCGGAGACCAGGTTGGTTTGGACGAACGCGGTAGCCGGCACGGCGCGGTCTTCCAGGTTTTCCAGGGCCAGGCGGACGAAGCGGGAAGACGGCTCGCTCCTGCGCGCCGGTCGTGTGCGGGCGACGCCAAACATCCATGTCAGCATCCGAAACCTCACTTTTGCGCTGCGAGCGATGACCACGCCACAAAACATACGGACCGCGGCACGCTCTATAGCCGGCAGTGCCGCGGCGGGAAAGATGAATCGGCACTTCCTTACATCCGGTCGTTTGGTAACCGTTCACTCCCCCCTTACGAAGGGGGGGTAGGGGGGGTGGAAATAGCGCGATGCCCGCGTACTGCAATCGTTCTTAACCCCCCCTACCCCCCCTTCGTAAGGGGGGAGAAGTTGCCGGTGAACGGTTACGTCGTTTGTTCGCGCATGAACGCTCTTGACATCGCCGCCGGTTCGGCTTATCTCGCGCCCCCTCGTTCTCAAATCAAGAAGGGAGTCTGCCATGTCCGTCGTGGGGAGACTGCGCACGGTGGTGATGCTGGCCCTACTCGGCGCGTGCGGCTGCGCCAGCCCGCGCTTCGTGAGCCTCGGACCCGAAGGCGGCACCCTTGCCATGCCGTCCAACTCGTCGAGGTATCATAAAGAAGCGCTCCAAATGCTCGACGAGAAGTTTCCCAACGGCTACACGATCGACCGCGAACACGAGGTGGTGGTCGGCCAGGTACAGACGGACCACACCACCGACCACGACGTGTTGTTCGGCCGCGAAGTCGAGCACCGCACGGAAGTCCACGACCGCACGGAATGGCACATCGATTTCCACCCCAAGGGCGTCGAGGTGGCGCACACGCCGGCGAAACCCGCGCTTCAGCAGGCGAGTTATTCGGCGCCGGTCAAGGAGGTTCGTGCGCTGCCCAAAGAACCGGTGCCGGTGCCGTAAAGGCGAGCGGCGGACTTTCGTCCGCCGCTCGCCTTTACGCCGCGACACACTTCATTTCGCCTTGACTAAGCATCCTTGTTAGCCTAGCCTAACCGCAGCGACACCTTGTCATCCGCCTGAGAACTGAGCGTCCGATGTCCACAACCGCCGTGAAAGCCGCCGACTCGCACCATTCGCTGGAAGAGATGCACGGCTCCGTCGCCATCCCCAAGACGTGGTTCCGCCGCTTCTTCGCCTTTTCGGGACCCGCCCTCCTCGTCAGCGTCGGCTACATGGACCCCGGCAACTGGGGCACCGACCTCGTGGCCGGCTCGAAGTATCAGTATCAGCTGATCTGGGTGCTGCTGATGTCGAACCTGATGGCGCTGCTGTTGCAGTGCCTCGCCACCCGGCTCGGCGTTGTCGCCGGGCGCGACCTGGCCCAGGCCTGCCGCGAAAGCTATCCGCGCCCGACCGTCTTCGGCCTGTGGGGCCTGTCCGAAATCGCCATCGCCGCGTGCGACCTCGCCGAAGTCATCGGCATCATCATCGCCCTGAAATTGCTCTTTAACCTGGCGTACTTGTGGGGCCTGGCAATCGCGGCGTGCGACACGCTGGTGCTGCTGGCCCTGCCCTACCTGTGGGGCCGGGTGGTCGGGGCGTTCCAGACGTTGCTGCGCGTGGTCGGGCTGAAGCGCGGCACCATTACGGCCCCACCGACGCGCGGCGTACGCATCCTCGAAGTGGTGACGCTGCTGCTCATCGCGATTATTGCCGGCAGCTTCGTGTTTGAAATCGCGGTGACGAACCCGGATTGGGGGCAAGTGCTCGGGGGCTTCGTGCCCACCCTCGACCGCAGGGACGTGGGCGGCAGCCTGTACATCGCCATCAGCATGCTCGGCGCGACCGTGATGCCGCACAATCTTTATTTGCACTCCGCTTTGGTGCAAAGCCGCGCCTTCCCGCGCAACGACGCCGGTAAACGGCTCGCATGCAAGTACAACTTCCTCGATTCGCTGCTGGCCCTTAACGGCGCGTTCTTCGTCAACGCCGCCATCCTGGTGATGGCCGCCGCCACGTTCATGGAGCCGGTCGAGTCGCTCGGCGAAGCGCACAACTTGCTCAAGGGTGTGTGGGGGTTGGGGTTGGCGGCAATCCTGTTCGCCGTGGCGCTGTTGGCGTCCGGCCAAAGCTCGACGATGACGGGAACGCTAGCAGGACAGGTCGTGATGGAGGGCTTCGTCCGCTTCCGCATCCGGCCGTGGCTGCGCCGCCTGGTGACGCGCTGTGCGGCCCTGTTCCCGGCCGTCATCGTCTTGATGCTGGTAAGCGACGACGCTGCGGCCAGCGATAAAGACCTCCTCGCCATGCTCGTCCTGAGCCAGGTGGTGCTGAGTTTTCAACTGCCGTTCGCGATTATCCCGCTGGTGCAGTTCACGAGCGACCGCAAGCGCATGGGCCTATTCGCCAGCCCGCCGTGGCTGAAGGCGCTATCGTGGCTTTGTGCCGTCGTGGTGCTGGTCCTGAACGTCGTGCTGATTGGCATTCAAACGCGCGAGTGGGCCGAGGGCGCGGAAGGTGCCGGGTGGAATCCACTCTGGGTCTACGGCAGCATGGGGCCGTTCATGGTCGCCCTGCTCGGTTTCCTGGGTTGGGTGACCGTCTACCCGTGGCTGCGGCGGCGCGAAGAGCAGGCGGCGGCGCTGGTCGCGCCGGAGTTGTCCACCGTCGCGTACCAGCGCATCGGCGTCGCGGTCGAATTTACGCCGACGGACCGGGCGGTGCTGACGCAGGCGGCGGCGCTGGCCCGCGGACACGCCGCGCCGCTGGTGTTGATTCACGTCGTTGAAGGCCTGGGTGCCGACTACCACGGCCCCGACACCGACAACCTGGAAAGCCGGGCCGACCGCGCCAACATGGCCGCCCTGGTCGAGCATTTGCGCAAGACCGGCCTGGCGGTCGAAGGCCGGCTCGGTTACGGCGACCCGCCCGCAGAGCTGGTGCGGCTGGCCCGCGAACAGAGTTTGGACCTGCTGGTGCTGGGCACGCACGGCCACCGGCTGCTGGGCGACCTGGTGCTCGGTCAAACGGTGTCGCCGGTGCTGCACCAGTTGTCGATTCCGATTTTGGTGGTGCCCAACGGACTGAACATGAATGTCCAGGCGAGCCGGGAGTGTTAGTAGGGACCGGAGTGCGTTTCAGCGACAACCTCCGCCCGCGCTTGCCGAACCTTAATTGTCCACCAAGCCTTGGTCGGCCAGGATGTCGGCATTTTCGATCGACATGCGTTCGGACTCAAGTGCGCAATCGCGAATTTTTTTGAGGACGACTGGTGATAGGGGTGTGTTCATCTTAATTGCACCTCCATCCTTGGCTGCGTTAAGACTCGCCAGGGTCGTCACCACCGCATCTCCGTAGTTCACGCACGTGTCGTGGCTGATCCAGGAATGCTCACCGCGTCGGAGGAGGCACGCTTTTTCCTTCCGCGCGTCTAGCGTGGTCAGGTTGACAACCAACACGCGCTCCCGGTCAATCTTGGGGTCCGAGAGGACGACCCAAAGATGTTTGTCGGCATCGCCCCGGATGAAAGTATCGCCAGCTTCCATGCGTGCTTATCTTCCGAAGAGTCTTTCAATCCGAGACTTCTCGCAGGCTTCTTCAACGATTTCCGCGGCGGCCTCGCCTTGTCCCACGGCCTCCAGCAAGTCCCAAAGCGGGATGGGCCGTGAGGAGGTGCCGGGTGCGTTCTTCTTCCACTCCGCGAATTCGTGAGTCAGACGACTCAATTCCCACTCGTCCAATTCGGCGTACTGCTCTGCCACCGCCTGAAGCTTTCTGATTTCGTATCGAGACAACGTGCGAACATCGGGGTCGTTCCTTAGCGTCAAGCTGTACCGATCTTTTTGGAAGTATTCGTCCCACGACGGCATCTGGCTGTGTTGGCCGCGAATCAGTTCGTACACCTCTTCCAGCACCGGCCCCCGCTCCATTGCAACCGCCGGACCGCCGGTAATTGGCCGGCCGGTCTCCTTCAAAGTCTCTCTGTCTGCGATGTAGAGCAACTTGAGTACCCGCATGTAGTTCATGCGGCGCACCCGGTCCGCGCGAAACAGAACGCCGATGGCCTGAATTGCCTTTTCGACTTTGAGGGGAAAATGCGTGCTCACTCTTCGCTTCGCCCTTTCTGCCGGACTCCGTATCTGAACAATTAGACACTTATTCACTACATTCTACCAATGGCAAAGTCGATGGTAAAGTAAATTAAGCGGTTATTGGCGATGAGCCACCTGTTCCGAGCGATTATCCCTTCAAAATGATCGTCGTCCTCGGTACTCTGGACGGCGTGAAAACGACACGAACGGCTCTCGTCAAGGAACGTGCCGGCAAGTAAGAAGACTTGACGAGCCGACAACCGATTCGGATTGTGCTTGCCGTATCCGATCCTTTACGTTTTGGCGCGGAGCCGCCATCTCTGGTAGGAGTTCGCCGTGAGCGTTGACATTCACAGGCAGGAAGCCGGTGCGGCGCAACCCGTTGTCGTCGCGGACCTTCACGCTTACTTTCACGAAGCGGCCAAGTCGCCCGACGATTTCCGCGTCGGTGCCGAGTTCGAGAAGTTCGCTGTCGAGCCGGCCACCGGCCGTTCGCTTTCCTACGACGAAGCGGGCGGCATCGGCGCCATCCTTACCGACCTCGCCGACCGCTTCGACTGGCTGCCGCAGTTCAACGAGGCGGGCCGTCCGACCGGGCTGCAGCGCGACGGAGCGACCGTGTCGCTCGAACCCGGCGGCCAGGTCGAGTTGTCCACCGCGGCCGCCGTCCACGTCGGCGAGATCGCGGCGGAGTTTTACGAACACCTTCGGGAGCTGCGTGTCGTCAGTGATCCCGCGCGCGTCGGCTGGCTTGCCGCGGGCGTGACGCCGCTTTGCCCGGTCGAAGCCATCCCGCTGATGCCGCGACTCCGCCACCAGATCATGGCCCGCTACTTGCCGGAGCGCTCGCCGACCGCGCTGCACATGATGAAGGCGACCGCCAGCACGCAATGCACCTTCGACTTTGCCGACGAGACCGACGCGGCCCGCAAGTTCACGGCGGCCCTGCAGCTTGGCCCGATCGTCAACGCCCTGTGGGGCAACGCGCCGCTGTACAACGGCAGCCGCACCGGCCACGTCTCGCACCGCGGCTACGTTTGGCAACAGATGGACCCCGACCGCTCCGGCCTGCTGGCTGACGTGCTGGCGGACGGCTTCTCGTTCGAGCGCTGGGTGGAATACCTGCTCGACGTGCCGATGATGTTTACGCACATCGGCGGGCGTTATCGACCCGCCGGGAACCGCACTTTCCGCGACTTTCTCCGCCACGGCCAGGACGGCTACTTCCCGACGCTGGCCGACTGGGAGCTGCAATTGACCGCGGTGTTTCCCGAAGTGCGGCTCAAGAAGTTCCTCGAAGTGCGCGGCGCGGACGCGGTGGCCGGGCCGCTGGCGCTGAGTGTGCCGGCGCTGTGGAAGGGCTTGTTGTACGACGACACGACTCTCGACGCGGCATGCGACCTGGCGGACCAAATCCGGCCGGAGGAGTTGGCGGACCTGTTCGAGTCGGCGTACCGGTCGGGCCTCACGGCGGAGTACCGGGGGCGGTCGCTGGCGGCGTGGTGCCGGGAGTTGGTAGACCTGGCCGCGGCTGGTTTGCATCGCCAGGCCAAGCGCGGCGGCTACCCCGACGAACGGCGTTACCTCGACCCGGCGCTCGAAGTGTTGGAGCGCGGCCGTTCGCCCGGCGCGGAGTACCTGGCGCACGGCCCGACGCAGGATGCCGCCGCGGTGGTGCGATGGTTTTCGTACGGCTGAGAATCGAAGCCGCGACCGTCTGTCAGAGCCGCGACCGTAAGGGAGCGGTGGACCCCTCCGCTCCCTTACGGTCGCGGCTCTGATTCCTCGCGGTTCATCTCATCCAACAACCCCTGCACACGCCGTTCCAGCACTAACGTCAACTCCGCCGCCGCGTCCTTGCGGGAACGTTCGCGCGGCACCTCGACCGGGTCGCCGAACCGGACCAGCACGCGCCGCCGACCACGGATGCCGGGGTACGTCACTCGAAACAGGTCTTCCTCGAACTTGTCCAGCGTCTCCGCGACGCGCTCCAGGCTCGGCCGCTCCGCCACGTAATCGCCGGGGTAGCTGTACAGCTGCACGACTGTAAACAAGTCCTCCATCGCGCCGGCCAACTCGAAGCGCTCCGCGTCGGGCAGGTCTGCTTGCTCTTGCCGGGCGATGACCAGCCGCCGCAGTGCCTTCACGCGCTCGGGCACCGTGTCCGCTGGCTTCAAAATGCCGTGCCGTTGCTCCAAACGCCCCAGCACCGCGTTCATCAAACCGTCCCGCCGTTCGGCGACGGTGCCGGGCTGGGCGGCACCGAGGTATTCCTGTTCCTTCAGAGCCAGCACGCCGCCGGCCAGTCGGTAGATGCGTTCCGCGAGCGGCAGGTCGGGGCGCGGCCGCCACAAAAGGCGTGCTTCCAGCCGGTCCATGAGTTCCAGCAATTTCGGCGTGGGGTCGTCGAGGAACCACCACTTCAGGGCGCAGGGGAAGCAGACGACGCGACGCTCGGCGCGTTTGGCCGCGGCCAGGGCGACGGCGGCGGCACCTTCGCGGAATGGCGTTATGCGGTCGTGGGTGTGATAAATGTCGCCTTCGGGAAAGATGACGAGCGGGTAGGGGCTGTCGCGCAGGATTTCGACGGAGAGCTTGAACGCCTGCAAGTCGGCGTTCTCGCGGTCGATGCTGAAACAGCCGTGCCGTTGCAGCGACCACTGCTCGAACCGGCTGCTCATCGCGAACACTTGCCAGGCGGTCAGGAAATGGAACGGCCGTCGCGCCCGGTCGGCGACTTCGTACAGGACGTTGGCGTCGTAATGAAACGAATGGTTCGGCGTAATGAGGACGCCGGCACCGTCGTCGAGTGCCTTTTGGAGTAGCCCCAGTCCCTGGATTTCGATGTGGGTGAGGTGCTGTTCGCGGCGCAGGGTGCGGTTGCGGAGGGGGCGAAGGACGCGAATCCACCACGGGCTAAGCCGCGGCGGCCAGTACCGCGGCGGCCTGGCGAACGGTTGGCGATTCATTCGTCCACCCGGGAATCGGGTGTTGGGGGGGAGGGGGGGGCGGGGGGGGTGGGGGAGCGCGCGTCCAAGAGGAGCGAGTAGCGAGAAGGATTGAGAGGGGGAGTAAAGGCGCACGCGGCCCACAA
>JBBRLG010000029.1:0-25000 GCA_038231495.1 Gemmatales bacterium
AGCCGGGAGCGTAAGCGACCGGAGTCTATCAGTGGTGGTAGACTCCGGTCGCTTACGCTCCCGGCTCGCCTTTCAGACCGTAAATCCGCAGCCCCCTACTTCTCTTTCAGCTGCCACAACTCGATGTCGGTAAAGACCAACTGCCGGTCGAACGGCACCGTTATCACGTCGTCGTGGATGGCCATCAGGGGATCGAGTTGCCAGAGCGGGATGAACGGCACGTCCAGCGCGACCGCTTGGTGAAGCTGTTGCAGCTGCTTTCTGACCTCGTCAAAATCGCAATAACGGACCGACTGCCGCAGCGGTCCCGTCAGGTTGGCGTTGTTGTAGCCGAGATAATTCTCCTCGCCGCCGAACAGGGGCCACAGGGAATAAGTCGTGTCGGGGAAGTCGTAGTGGTAATAAACCAGGTCGAAGTCGTGCGTCTTCTCCACCTGGTCGCGCAAGGCCCAGGGATCGACCGCTTCGGGCGCGATCTTGACGCCGGGCAGCGTGGTCTGGATTTGCTCCGCCAGGGCCGTCATGGCCCGCTTCAGGACGGCGTCGCCCGACGGGTATTTCAGCGACAGCGTGGGCGGCCGGTAGCGCTGGCCGGTTATCAGGTTCTTCAGAGCGCTCTCGGCCACCAGGGGGTTGTACGGGTCCGCGGATTTGGTGTTCACCGGGCCGTTGCGAACACTCGGACTGGTGGCCCAGCAGTCGGCGGGGAAGGGGCCGTTGATCGCCTTGTGCAACTGCGCGCCGAACCCGCCGCGGAAGTAATCGTCCAGTAACTTTTCGCGGTTGATCGCCATGCTCAACGCCCGGCGCACCTCGAAGGGCTGCAAGTCCGCCTTCCGGTGGTTGATGGCCAGGAAGTACACGCGCCGGTTGGGCACCACGGTGTTCGGCACCGGCACGTTGACCCGGAATTTCAGCGGCGGCCCGACCGTTTTCAGCTTGTCGGCTTCCTCCGCCGTCAGGTCGAGCAGCAGGTTCAGGAAATTCTTGTTCAATTGCAGTTCCTGCGCCGCGTCGATGTAGACGAACAGGCGCACCTCACTGAAGCGGGGCAGTCCCCGTTTGCTCGTGCGGTCGCCGTAGTTGGGGTTGGCGACGAACGACAGGTACGGCCGCCCGTTTTCCGAGTGGTTGCCGGGCACGAACTTGAACGGCCCGCTGCCGACCGGCTTTTGCGCAAACAGCTTCTCGTCGTAACCGCCGGGCAGTCTCATGTCGCTCGGCAGGATGGAGGGCCTGGGCAGAATCTTGAACGTCATCAGCGACAACGGTTCGAGGTAGCCCTGGTTGAGCTTGACGTTGACGCGGAGTGGGCCGGCGGGGGACACCGGCAGGGTGTCGGCGAACAGGCCGCCCAGCCCCACGGGCTGACCGTTGCTGGCTTTTTTCAGCTGCCGCACCGTCTGCTTGATGTCGTCGATGGTTAACTCCGCGTCGTTGGACCAGAGGGCGTTCGCCGGCAACTGGAATTGCCGACCCATTGAAACGACATCGGGCCGTCCCTCCGCCAGCGCGGGCCGGTAGCGGCCGAGCCCCGTCTCGTCCAGGCTGAATTTCACCAAACTCTCGAAGAGGAATTCGACTACCCGCAATTCGGAATCCGTGTACGCCAGGCCCGGCGACATGTACTGCGGCCACTCGCGGACGCCGACGCGCAGGACGGGGTACTTGCCCCGCATCTGGCTACTGTAGGCCCGCAATCCAGGCAGCTGCGGCCAGGTGTCCTCGGCCCTTTGCAATAGTGCCTGGGCCGTTTGCAACTCTACCTTGTCGGTACTCTTCTCGAACTTCTTGGCCTCATCGAAGAGGCGTTGGGCTTCCTTTTTCAGGTCTTCAAGGATGCCGGTGATGTCGGCGTTGTTGGGGTAGCGCTCCTTGAGCAGTTCGAGCCGGTGGCGCGTCCGCTGGCGCAGGGTCGGGTCCACCGGCGAATTGAGCGACTGCTTGACCAGGTTCGCGAGCGGCTTGGCGATTTCCGGTTCTTCGGGGTAGGTCTCGCTGAGGCGCTGGCTCAGGGCGAAAGCCGCGTCCCAATCGGCCAGTTCGGTATTTTCCTTCAATTCTTCGAGCAGGACGGCCAGGAGTTGTTTGCGCAGCCCCGCGAGGACGGCGTCCCACTCGGCCCCGACCCGGCCGCCGCGACTGCGAGTGGACTGGTGCCAGGTGAGGACGGCGGACAGGGCCTGTTCCGCCGCCTCGGCCTGTTTGAGGCGCGACAGTGGCGCGGCGGGCGAGGTCGCGAGAGGCAGCGCCATGAACTTTTCCACCGCCGCCTGGGCGACCTGTTCGTAGGGCTGGACGGTGACGATTTCGTAAGCCGGCACGTCATCCTTTTTCAAGTCGCCGTTCTTGCCGAACTCCTCGATGGGCAACTTGCCCGGCAACTTCTTGTTGTCGGTGTAAAGCTTCTCCAGCGGTTTGACGTTCGAGAAGCCCGACGCCCGGAAGGGAGGCCCGTCGTACTTGCGATAGGTAATGAGGTCGTGCGGCACGGCCAGGTCGGTGAAGAGTTGCTTGACGTAGGCGTGCTTGGCGTCGCCGGCTGCCTGTTTCAGATCGACCACGGGCGGCGGCGCGTTGCGGTTGGGTTTGGCCTTCCCGTCATCGATATCGGCGTCGTCGAACAGTCCGCCCTTGTCCTTCTTGGCGCCGGGTTCCTTGACCGGGGCGCCCTTGCCCGCCGGGTCCTGGGCGCCGACCTGGGTGAGCCAGGTAAACGACAACAGCGACCCGAATAAGAGAAGAGCGACGCCGGCACGGACGGCGACGCGACCGGGTTTGCGTGGTGTGGTTGCCATGATCTCATCTCGCCTTCGGGCCGGCTGACCGGGTGTGCTCACTGTTTTGATTATAACGGAAAGATGCAGTCACATCGCAAGGATAATCGGCCGGCGCACTTGGTGCGGGTGTAACAAAACACTCGGGGGAGCCGCTTCACGCAATGATTTCCGCGATCGGTTTGCCGTAGTCCATTTCGAGACGCTTGCGGCCCGGCACTTCGAGGCGATGGGCGTCCAATCCCAGCTGGTGCAATACCGTCGCGTGAATGTCGGTGACGTAGTGCCGATTCTCGACGGCGTGAAAGCCGATCTCGTCGGTCGCGCCGTGGACGACGCCGCCCTTGATGCCGCCGCCGACCAGCCAGGCGCAAAAGCCCTGCGGGTGGTGGTCGCGGCCGTCACCCTGCGCGCCCGGCGACCGCCCGAACTCGGTGCCCCAGACGACGAGCGTGTCTTGCAACATGCCGCGCTGTTTCAGGTCGGTTAACAAGCCAGCGATCGGCAAATCGACCTGGGCGGACAGCGAGCCGTGGTTGCCCTTGATGCCGGAGTGCGCGTCCCACGCGCCGCCGCCCCCGCCGCCGTGGAAGATTTGCACGAAGCGCACGCCGCGCTCCACCAGCCGGCGGGCGACCAGGCACAAGTGGCCGAACGGTCGTGTCGCGTCCTGGTCCAGGCCGTAGGTCTTCTTCGTCGTCGCGGTTTCCTTCTGCAAATCGAGCGTTTCCGGCACCGCGGTCTGCATGCCGAACGCCAGCTCGTAGGCCTTGATGCGCGCCCGCAGCGCCGGGTCGTCGGGGTAGTCGATGCCGGAGAGGCGGTTCAGTTTTCCCAGCAAACTCAGTTCCGCCTCCTGCTCGTCGCGCTTCGCGCCGAGCGCCGGCGTCACGAACGGTAGCGGGTCTTTGCCCTCGACCTTGAGCCGGACGCCGGCGTGCTCTGGGCCGAGGTAAGCCGCGCCGTGCGTCCACTCGCCGCCGCAGCAGTCGCCGGTCGGCTCGCCCAGGACCACGTATTCCGGCAGGTTTTGGTTGAGTGTGCCCAGGCCGTAACCGACCCACGAGCCGACGGTCGGATACGCCCCCTCGCGGACGTGGCGGCCGGTGTGCCATTGCAGCTGGGCGCCGTGGTCGTTGTCGGTCGTCCACAGGGAGCGAATGACGGCCAGGTCGTCGGCGTGCCTGGCGGTGTGCTGCCACCAGTCCGCGACTTGCAGGCCGCTGTCGCCGTACTTCTTGTAACCGGTGTTCAAACCCATCAGCACCTTGCGGCCGCCGTGCGCCGGGTTGGGCGACACGACGTTTTTCAGCCGCTCCGGGTTGAGGGCGTCCTTGTAGGGCGTGTCGTCAATCGTCTTGCCGTTGTATTTCGTCAGCTCCGGTTTCACGTCAAAGCTCTCGACGTGACTGACGCCGCCGCAGAGGAAAATCCAGATCACGGATTTCGCCTTGGGTGCGTGGTGCGGCTTGCCGTCGGGCCGGGGGTCGGCGTCGGCACGGGCTATGCCGTCGCGGAACAGCATGGCGCCAAGCGCCAGGCCGGTGAAGCCCATGCCGGTGTCGGCGAGGAACGAGCGGCGCGTGACGCCGGGACAGCGATAGGGTTGCGAGGTCATGGTTGCTCCTTGTCCGGGGCGGCGTCCAATAGTTTTTTGAGTTCTTCGAGTTCGAGCAGGTGCAGCTTATCCTTGGTGCGCCCCGCGGCCTTCTTGGCGGCGATCAGGCCAGCGACTGACAGAACTTGCACGTTCAAGCCGTACATTTCTTGCGCGGCGGATTGGGCGCGCACTTGCTCGTAATTGCCAAGACCGCTGACTTCGCCGAGCAAATCCAGGTCGCCCAGATCGGTCGTCAGGGTGAAATTCAATCCGCCTTGGATGGTCGGCACGTCGAACCGAAAAGGCAACCCGGCCGGCGCGCCGCGGAGGTACGGGTGGATCGGCACCAAAGCCGCCGCGAGGGCCGCGACGTTCTCCGGCGTCCGGTTGTAGCAAACGTCAAAGTCCTTGGTCACATACGCGGAGCCGTGGACAATCATCGCCAGGCCGCCGATGAGGACGTATTCGACCCGGTTCTCGGTCAATTGCCGGACCAGAGCGGCGGCGTCAAACATGGCAACACTCCTTTGCACGGCGGTCGGCGTACGCATCCCGGCAAAAAAGGACAAGGCTCGGCGGTTGCCTTCCCAGCGAACCTCGACGGACCGTTGCAGATTGGCGCGTAGCAACGTCAGGTCCACGCCGCTTTCGGAATAGACCTGGTAGCCGCCGTAGAATACAATCTCGGCCGGTTTAGTCTCGCCCGTCGAAGCCATTTGTTACGCCCTCGGTCGGATCAGGAATCGCTTACTTCGAGCATTTGCTTGAGCAATTCTAGCGCATTAGGCAACGGTTTCTGCCACAAGCATTTGGGGCGGAGGGAAAAACCGGGAAGCACTTCACTGACAAGTATGCCACGGCGCAGCCGTATTTGCTGGAAGCATTTATTATGCAAGCATAGCAAAGTCACTCTTTCTTTAACCTCGTCTACGATCCAGTATTCCGAGACACCGGCCCGCTCGTATTGGGCACGCTTGTTCACATAATCCCTATTAACGGTTTCCGGGGAGACAATTTCCACAGCTACATCCGGCGCACCATACACATGGCCGCGCTTCACGAGGTGCAGACGCTCCTTCCGAACGAAAGCGAGGTCCGGCTCAGAAATGTTTTTATCGTTAAGGAAGAAGGCAACCCGCGAACCAAACATGTCCCCAAGTTCTTTAGCCTGCACAAACGCATGCATCAGTGCGCCGAGCCACATGAACAGTTTGTTCGCATCCGTGTTCTCGGGTGAGGCCAAGTAAATCACGCCATCGATTAGATCCGCCTTCTTTTCGTCTTTGACGAGTACGCAAAAATCCTCGACGTTTTGGGTAGTCCGCCGCCTTTGTTGCAACACAGCTTACCTCCGTAATATTTGTTACCGCACCGTCACGAAATCGTTGTGGTTCAACAGCACGTGGACCAGGTTCTCGCGCGCGTGCAGTGCCGGGTCGGTCGCCGGTACTCTCCCCTCGGCGTCGAGTGCGGCGGCCGGAGTCTTCGCCGCGGCGTGGCGTGCAGTCTGCTCCTTCAGGAAGTTTACGCACTCGTCCTTTTCTTGCGGCGTCGGCGGGCGGGACAGCACGCCCTCGTAGGCCGCGACCGCGAACGCGCCGGCGTCGTCGCCACACTTCGCTGCCAGCGCCCGCGCCAGAATACGGCTGTTTTTCAGCGTCAATTCGCTGTTGGCCAACGCCAGCGCCTGCTGCGGCAGGATGCTGTCTTTGCGCTGGTAGCACTCCGTCACCGCCGCAGCGTCGAACAGCTTCAGAAACTCCATCTGCTTCTCGGCGGCGTGGCGGAAGTACAGGCTGCGGCGCGGCACCGTCAGCCCTTGTGTCTGGTCGATGTCCGGCCCGCCCGTCGTGAGGTCGAGCTTGCCGGCGACGTAAAACACCGAGTCGCGCACCGCCTCCGCCTCCAGGCGCCGCGTCGGCATCCGCCACAGGTACTTGTTGTCGTGGTCCAGCTTCAAGTCCGCGTCGTCCGGCGTCGAGGCCAGCCGGTAGGTCGCGCTGGTCACGATCAACCGGTGCATGTATTTCATGCTCCACCCGTGCTCCATGAACTCGACCGCGAGCCAGTCCAGTAGCGCGGGGTGCGACGGCGGCCGGCCGTTGCGGCCGAAGTCGAAAACGCTCGGCTCCAGCGCCTGGCCGAAGTGCCGCAGCCAAACGTGGTTCATCGCCACGCGCGCCGTCAGCGGGTTGTCGCGGTCGGCGATCCAGCGCGCGAAGGCCAGCCGTCGGCCCGTGCTTGTTTGAGGGTACGCGGGCAACGGCCGTTTGACGTAGGCCGTCGTGTCGGGCAGTCGGGCATCGGCTTCCGCCTTGGCGAGGACTTTTTCCAACTCCGCCCCTTTCTTTGCCGCGTCATTCGTGGCATCGCGGGCTGCCAGCAGGTTGCGCCGCGCCTCCAACAACGCCACCTGCCGTTGGGCGCGCACGGCTGCCGTTGCCAGCTGCTTCCACTCCGGTGAATCCTGTTTGCCGGCCTCTTCACAGTCTTCCAGGCGCAGCACCAACTTCAAGGCCGCGTCCCGCGCTTCCGCCAGTCTCACGTCCAGGTCGGCGAGGGCCAGGGCGTCGATCGCCTTGTTGTAAGTTTTAAGCGATAATACGGGTAGTAAAAATGCTCTACTAGGGCTGAAAGGGATTGCCTGAAGCGCCGGCACCAGGGCACCGGCGAGTGCCTGGCGCGCCTTCACCACGTTTGCCGCACTGAGGTCGAGGGTTTCCTTGAGTACAAACGCGCGTCGATCCGGGGCGTAGGCGGCGCGCGGCAGCGTCACCGGCTCGACCTTGCCGAATTTGCCGCCGAGCAAGTCGGGGACGCCGGGTTGCAACGGAGTCTTGTCCGGCGTGCGGTCGTCGCCGCGGATGAACAGGTAGGTTGGCACAGCGGGCGTGGCGTCGTAGACGCGCGGCAATCCGTCCTTCGCCAGGTCCGGTTCGCCGGGGATGCGGTCGAGGCACACGTTGTACGGCTCGAAGACGGCGCGGACCTGGTAATACTCCTTCTGCAAGATCGGGTCGAACAGGTGGTCGTGACAACGGGCGCAGCCGAGCGTCACGCCGAGGAACGCCATCGACGTGTGATCGACCGTGTCCTGCATCCACTTCTCGCGGCTGAGCAGCTTGTAGTTCCGCACCAGGTAGCCGGTCGCCCGCAGTGCCTTTGTGTCTTCCGGGGCCAACTCGTCCGCCGCGAGCATTTCGACGACCATGCGGTCGTAACCCTTGTCTTCGTTGAGCGCTTCGACTATCCAGTCGCGCCAGTGCCAGACGTGCGGCTGGCTGTCGCGCACCTGCGCGCCCCAACCGGCCCAGTCGCTGTACCGCCACACGTCCATCCAGTGCCGGCCCCAGCGCTCGCCGTAGCGGGGCGACGCCAGCAAACGATCGACCACCTTCTCGTAGGCGTCCGGCGACTTGTCGTCGAGGAAAGCGTGCAGTTCCTCCGGCGTCGGCGGCAAGCCGATCAGGTCGAGGTACGCGCGCCGCAACAGGATCGTCCGCGTCGCTTCCGGCCGCGGTTTCAACCCATGCACTTCGTGCTCGGCGGCGATGAAGGCGTCCAGGGGATTGCGCACCCATGCGGTATTCTTTATGGCCGGCACGGCGGGGCGGGTGACCTTCTCGAACGGCGTCCAGGGGTAGGCGTTGGCCCGCTTGAGGAACTGCACCAGCTTCTTGCGGGCCTCCGTAATTTCGGCGTCGCTCGGCTTGTCGTCCTTCTCGCCGGGGTAGTGGCCGGTCAACAACTCGATAAGATTCGGCACGCCGTCGCCGTCGCTGTCCTCGTCGGCGATGGCGAGGATGCGCGAGGCGATGTCGGACTTCTTGTCCGCCGCCTTCAGTTCCTTCGCGATCGTCTTGAGGCGCTTGCCGAAGGCGTTGTGCGGCTTCGCCCCGATGGCCAGCGCGTCGTTTTCGTCGCCCGGTTTCTCCGGCAGGTGGCAAGTCCGGCAGTCGTTGAGCTTCGCCGGCAAGAGCGGCCCGAAGAGGTCGGCCAGGGCCTTCTTGTACGGCGGACGCGCCTCCGCCGTCGGTGCGCAAACCAGCAGGCAACCGACAACGCCTACCGGCAGGAACAGTTGCAAGGTTCGGTACATGATAACCATCCGCCCTGGTGCGGGATCAAAGGATCTGTTTTCGTAGCCATCGAAGTGCCGGCCGTGGCTCGGTTCCGTTGCCGCTCGCGGCTTTGCGCTAAGCCGCAAGCGGCGGGACTCCTTGTCGCTGGCGGCGCCGGTGGCCGGCTTGCCGTCGGTGTGGCCCTGCCAGCGGTCGCGAAACTCTCGAAAGCCCGCGCCGAGAAAATGCAGGTGCCGGACAGCAGTCGTCGGGTCAGCACGGAACGGCCTCGAAGCCTGGTGGTGCCAAGAGGCATTGTATCGGGAGGGTCGGGTGTCGGGGGTCGGAAGAAGAGGGAAACAAAATAGCTGTTAGCTGTCAGCTCTTAGCTGTCAGCCAATTCCGACCCCCGGCACCCGATTCAGGCGGCTTGATAAACCGTCGGCGAATCCGGTTCGTCGAGCAGAAGCCGGGCGACGCGCTCCACCTCGTCGCGCAGAGAGGCGATGTGGCAGGCGTCGTGTTCGTGCTGGGTCTTTAATAAACGCAACTCGCGCTGGCGCGGCAATTCGGCTTCGCCGTGCGCGATTTGCTCTTGCTCCCATTCCGTCTGACGACGGGCCAACGCTTCTTGCAACGTCGTCAGTTCGTCCTCGCGTTGTTGCAGCTGACGGGTACGCTCTTCCAGTCGGCGGCTTTCGGCCAGGAGCGTTTGCCGGTGGGTCGTTAGCTTGCGCTCGGCCAACTCGATCCGTGCGTGGCTGCGGCGACGCAACTTCTCCAACCGTTTCTCGGCCGCAGGCGAGTTCGGGGCGCGGTTTAATAATTCCAGCCGGAATCGTTCGACGGACGCCGTTCGCGCGGCCAGCGCACGCTGTTCCTGGGCCAATTCCGCCTGCCGTTCCTGGAAGCGGCGGATGAGGGCCAGGTATTCGTGCCGAACTGTGTCACACTGCGCCCGCGCCTGGCGCAAGTCCAGGATTTCACGGCGGCGACACTCTTGCCGTCGCTGGCGCACGGCTTCCAGCTGCCGCGTCAAATCCGCGGCGGCCTGTTCGCGCGCTTCGACGGCGTTCCGGTACGCGGTCCGCTCGCCGTCCCCGTTGGCCTCGCGTAAGGTCAGCCGCGTCTGCCAGGTTTCCAACTCGACGCGCGTGCGGGCGAGTCGTTCCTGCCGGCGACCCAATTCCGCTTCGAGTTCGTCCAACGAGCAGTCCCGCACGTCGAGTTGCCTTTCGCGCTCGCCCTGCCGACGGTCCATCTCCTCCACATCGGCGACCAAGACCGCCCGGTCTGCTTGCCACGACTGTTCGATGTGCAGGAACCGCGACCAGTGTTCCAGCAGCAGCCAGCGCTGGTCGGCAAGATGCCCGGCCAACCGCTGCACCGCGGCGGGCAGTTCGGGCAGCTCGTGGATCGAGCCGGTAAAGGGCAAGACTTGGGGTGCGGGAAGCGGCGCACGGACGTAAACCGTCACGGGCGCTGGGGGGTGTTGCAACTCCTGGAGTTGGTAGCGTTGGTTGCGGACGCGGGTTTCCAGACCCTCGGCTTCTTTGAACAACCGGGCGCGGGCGTCCTGCCAGTGCCGCTTTTCCTCGGTCAGCAACCGCTCGCCTTCCGCGACCGCGGCCTCGCGCGCTTCCAGCGTCCGCAACCGTTGCGCGCGGTCGCGGTGCTCGACGTTCAGGGCCTCGTCCCACTGCTGCTGGGCCAACCCCAACTCTTGCCACGACTCCTTCAACTCGCGCCGGCCCAACTCTATTTCGCCGTTGAGCCGCAGGCGCAGGTCGGTGAATTGCTGCCGTTCGCGCTGATAGGCTTCGACCTCCTTCTGCAATTTCTGCTGCCCGGCGAGCAGCTGCTGTTCGCGCTGGTGGAGCGTGGTCTGCTTCTCGGCGGTGTAGCGCAGCCAGCGTTGTTTGAAGCGTTTGCGCGCCTCGGTGAACCGACGCCGTTCCCGGTCGGCCAGCTTGCGCGCCCGGGCCAGTTCGCTTTGCAGGGCCGCCTTCTTGGCACCGAAAACGTCTCGGTCTTCCTCCAGCGCGCCCCGTTCCTGTTTGATCTCGTCGCGCAACTCCAGCAAGCGGCGCTGGCGTTCTTCGAGGTGTGCGGCGATCTGTTGCTCGCGCTGTTCCAGGGCGTCGTGGCGTTGATTCATCCGGGCCTCGTCGTCGTGCAGTTGGGCCTGTTGGGCGGCGACGGCGGCGGCCTGGATGCGGAGCGCGTCGCGCTCGGCCACCAGACCACTGGTCGCGCCCGTCCCGGCGACCGGTTCGGACGCCGGCAACTCGACGCGGAAGAGGAACGGCCCGATGCCGATCACGTCGCCGGTCGCCAGCGGCCAGGTCGTCACCCTTTCCTGGTTGACGTAGGTGCCCCGGTCGCTGCCGAGGTCGCGCAGCAACAGGCCGCCGGCCACCTGCACGATGGCACAGTGCAGCGGGTTGATGCCGTCGATGGTGAGCCGCACGTCGCAGCCGGGTGCCTGGCCGATCAGCGTCAACGGCAACGTCAGGTCGCGGCGGGTGCCGCTGAGGCGTCCGTTCTGGACAACAAGGGCGGCAGCTGCCGGCACGGGGGCCGGGGGCGGTTGGTTCACTTCCATCGAGGGAGTCCTCCCGTGTGGGTCGGCGAGTGACCCACTTCCTTCTATCGACCGCGGGAGGCGCGGAGTTGAGTTGACCGGAAATAACGGTTGTAATGACGAACGGGTCGCGGGCAATCTTGCGCAGATTGCCCGCAGCCCGGCATGGAACGGCATTCCGGCAAATTACGCTTCCAGAATACGGCTGAGCATTTTGACGAAAACGGCCTCGCTCTGGACGCCGACCGTCTTGTCAACCGGCTTGTCGCTGCCCTTGAAGAGCAAAACCTGCGGAATCGAGCTGATGCCGTACTTGACGGCAATTTCGGGGCTGTCGTCGGTGTTCAGCTTGCCCACCTTGACCTTGCCGGCGTACTGGGTGGCCAGCTTGTCGATGGTCGGGGCCAGCATCCGGCACGGACCGCACCAGACCGCCCAGAAGTCCACCAGGACGGGCTTGTCGCTTTTCACGACCTCTTGTTCCCAATTCGCCGTCGTCAGTTCTACCACGTTGGCGCCTGCCATGTGCTTCCGCCTTTCTTACGATTATGGGCCTGGGCCGGACCCGATCCGGGGAACGACCTCGATTGCTTATCTTATTATATCGGCCGGGCAAGGGGGCGCGGCAAATGGTCGCGGGAGGGAATGCAAAGCCGCCAGCGGCTTCTGGATGAAGGGGGGCTGGCGGCAACGTCTACCCGCCGTGCGGGGCGGACGACTCCCCCCGGCGACCACCACCCGGTCCCGAAACATTTGCCACACCCCGCCTTTTCCGCGCGTCATTTGCTCCTTGACACGCGCGCTTTCCGCCCCTTACAGTACACTTCTCGACGGCACGCTTGCGACGCCCTCCGTTCGCCGTCACCACCGCACGCCACCGGGTCCGACACCATGTCCTTCCGCTTGTTCATGTATTACTGTGGGCTGTGCGGCGGCGGCGGGGCCTTCCTCGGCTGGATGGCGGGACGCATTCTGACCCGCGTGCTCGTCGATAGCCACGACGCGATGTCCGCGGGCCTCGAGGACGCCGTCGCCGCCGGCCTCAAGGGCATGGCACTCGGCATGCTCGTCGCCCTGGCCCTGAGCCTGGTCGATGCGCTGTGGGTGTTCTCGCTGCGCCAGTTCCTGGCCATCGCCGGCCGCGTCGGCACCGCCGTTTTGGTCGGCGGCGTGAGCGGCCTGTTCGGCGGACTGGTCAGCCACGTCCTGTATTACTTCACCGATTGGGAGTCGTTCAAAGTCGTCGGCTGGACCGTCACCGGCTGCCTGATCGGCGTGTCTCTGGGCATGTTCGACCTGGTTGCCAGCGTCGTCCGGGGGCACGACGCGCGCGGGGCGCGGCGGAAGATCGTCAACGGCGTGGTCGGGGGCGGCCTGGGCGGCTTACTCGGCGGCGTCCTGGCGGTCGTCCTGCAAAAGGTCTGGGCCGGCTTCTTCGTCAGCAAGCCGCCAAGCCTCCTGTGGAGTCCGAGCGCCTGGGGCTTCGTGGCGCTGGGGTTGTGCATCGGCCTGCTCATCAGCCTGGCGCAGGTCATCATGAAAGAGGCGTGGCTGCGCGTCGAGGCGGGGTTCCGCAAGGGCCGCGAGTTGATCGTCAACAAGGATGAGATCACCATTGGCCGCGGCGAGGGCTGCGACATTGGCCTGTTCGGCGACGCCGCGGTCGAGAAACTGCACGCGCGGCTGCTGCACCAAAACAACCAATACGTCCTGGTGGACGCCGGCACCGCCAGCGGCACCTACGTCAACGAAGCCCGGATTAGCGGTCCGCACCTGCTCATGTCCGGCGACTTGATCCACCTGGGGAAGTGCGTCCTCCGGTTCGGCGAACGGCCGCTGAAGAATTGACCCCCGACCCGGTGCAACTCCGGACGCGATTGGGTACAATCACACAAATCGACTCGACCCGGTTCGGCGTTCCAGAGATTTCATTATGGGCCGCGTCTGCCGCACCTGCTCGCGGGTCAACCCCCCCGAAGCGTTCTACTGCTATCACGACGGCGCCGCCCTCGACGGGCACGCCCTCAACGGCGGCCCCATTGCCGTCGGTGCCCAGCCCTTTTTGACGCCCTTCGTCTTCCCCTCCGGCCGGGCGTGCCGCAATTTCGACGAACTGGTCCAGGCTTGCGACACCGAATGGAGCATCGCCCAGAACCTCCTGCAACACGACTTTTTCGAGGGCTTCTTCCGCGGCATGGGCCGGGCCGACCTGGCGATGGCCGCCCGGCAATCGGCGCGGTCGGGCGACCACGACCGCGCCCTGGACGAGTTCATCAACAAGTTGCCCTGCACGCGCCGCGAGCGGGCGAAGTTGTTCGCGCAACCGCTGGAAGTCAACCTCGGCCAGGTGTCGCGCGGCCGCGACCATCGCTTTGTCTTGCACATCGAAAACCAGGGCGGCGGCTTGCTCTACGGCACCGTATTGTCGCCCGACACCAACTGGCTGACCATCGGCGATGGTTCGGTCGCCTCGCCCCAGAAGCTTTTTCAGTGCCGGCTCGACGCGACACTGCCCATCAACCTCGTCGCCAAGAACCTGCGCGCGGGCACCAAGCCCCTGGAAGGCCGGCTCACGATCGAGTCCAACGGCGGCTCGGCCAGCGTGATCGTGCGCGTCGAGGTGCCCCCGTTGCCCTACCCCGACGGCGTCCTCGCCGGTGCGCTGACGCCACGGCAAATTGCCGAGAAAGCCAAGGTGACGCCCAAGGAAGCTGCGCCGCTGTTCGAGCACGGGGCCGTCGCCCGCTGGTACGAAAGCAACGGCTGGATTTACCCGGTGCAAGGGCCGTCGGCAAGCGGTTTGGGCGCGGTGCAGCAGTTCTTTGAAGCGCTGGGCCTGACCTCGGCCCCGCGCGTCGAAATTAGCGAGACGCGCGTCCAACTCCGCGGCGCTCCCGGCGCGTACCTGGAACACACGCTCCATTTGCAAGCGGTGGAGAAGCGGCCCGTCTTCGCCCACGCCACGACGACCACGCCCTGGTTGCAGATCGGCAAAATTCACCTGGGCGGCCAGAAGGCCAAAATCCCGCTGCGCATCCCGTCGGTGCCCGCCCTGCCCGGCGAACAGTTGCAGGCGAAGATTCACGTCTCGGCCAACGGCAACCAGCGCTTCGTGGTCGAGGTCGCGTTGACGGTGGACGGCGCCCGGTCGCCGCACGCCGCCGCCGTTCCCGTCCTCCAATTGGCGGATGTGATGGCCGCGGCACCCATCCTGGCGCTGGCGGCCGCCGCGCCGCTGGAATTGCACTCCGGGGCGCGCGAGGTCCCGCCGGTGCGCAACCCGGCACTGTCCGACCCCGCCTACGTCGGCAACCACATCCCGCTGTTGACGGCCGTCGAGATCGTGGATGAAATGCCGCCGGTCCAACCCGTGCGGCCTTTCCAGCAGGCCCCCGCGGCCGTGGACTACCCGGTTGCCGTCGAACCGACCGGCGCGTCGTTCCTCGGCACCCTCCTGCTCGCGCTCGTCCCGCTTGGCCTGCTCACGTTTGCGCTGCTGTGTACCCTCGTCCACGACCTGCTCGTCGCGCCGCAGGTCCTTGAGAACGGCCAAACGGTTGCGGCCATCGACCCCAACCCGTACATCGCCGTCCAGTTCCACGACGGCCTCAAGGCCGGCGACAAGACGATGCCCGAACAGAGCATGCGTTTCGGCCTGGTCATGACGCGCGAGCGCGACCCCAAGGACGCGAGCAAGTTCAAACGCCTGACCTTCGACGACTGGGGCCGGACGAATAACACCGTCCTGCGGATCGACGGCAACGACTTGATTTTCGGCGCGCCCCTGGCCGGTTCGCCGAAGTGCGAATGGGTAGAGCGGGAAGGCAAGCTTGGCAAGGACGCGACCGGCCGCGCGCGCGAAGGGTTGCGCTCGAAGTTTCAGGTGGTTCCCAAGAAGTTGCAGGTGACGCAGACGGTCGAGATCGTCCCCGGGGAGCAGTCGCGCGCCCTGGACACCTGCCTGATCGCCTACAAGATCGAAAACCAGGACAGCCAGGTTCACAGCGTCGGCGTCCGTTTCATGCTCGACACGTTCATCGGCGCGGAAGACGGCGTACCGTTCACCATTCCCGGACAGCCGAACTTGTGCGACACCCAACTCCGCTTCAACTCGCCGTCCGAGGTTCCCGATTACATTGAGGCACTGGAATATCCGGATTTCAAGAAGCCGGGCACGGTGGCCAGGCTCCAGTTCCGCCTGGGAACGAGCTACGAAAGCCCGACGCGGGTGCTGCTGTGCGGCTGGCCCGACCGGACGCTCAAGAGGGCACCCTTCAATTTTCAGGGAGCGGACGAAGAACAAACCCTCTGGCAGGTGCCCTTCGTGTCGATGAGCCGTCTGCACGACTCCGGCAAGAAGCGGACCGACGGCAGCCTGGCGCCGCGCGACTCGTGTGTCGTGGTGTATTGGGATCCGCAGGCGCTGAAGCCAGGCGAGACGCGCGCGGTCGGCTTCACCTACGGCCTGGGCAACGTGGCCAGCGCCGACGCGGGCGGCAAGCTGCTGTTGTCGCTCGGCGGCCGGCTGGTCCGCAACGGCGAACTGACCCTGACGGCCCTGGTGTCCAACCCCGAGCGCGGCGAGACGGTGACGCTGGACCTGCCGGCCGGTTTCGCCCTCATCGAGGGCGCAGCCGAACAAGCCGTGCCGCCGCCGCCGGCCGGCGCGGCCCGGCAGACCAGTCCGGTGACCTGGAAAATCCGCGCCGGCCCCGAAGGAACCTACCCGCTGACGGTGCGCACCAACAAGGGGGCGAGCCAGGCACTCAAGGTCACGATCCGGAGCAAGGGGGTGTTTGATTAACGAAGCGGGGACGGTTATAACAAGTGAGCCGACCCACCGCCTTCCTGGGGAGTTGTTGCCATGCCCATCGACGTTACCTGCGCTTGCGGCCAGACGTACGCGATCCGCGAAGAGTTCGCCGGCCAGCGCGTCCAGTGCCCTTTCTGCCAGCAGATGTTGACCATCCCGACGCCGGACCGACCGGCCGCCACGCCGCCGGTTGGCGCACGGCCCACCCCGACGCCGGCGTTATTCGGCAGCCCCACGAATCTCACCAACCCCACGCCCAGCCCAAGCTATCCTTTGCCGCCGGACGCGCCGGCACCGCGCGGCGGCGGCGGGTGGCTTATGCTCGGCCTTATCGTCGTGATCTTCCTGGTGTGCGGCGGCGGGGTCATCGGCGTCGCCGTCGTGGCGGTCGTCGGGTCCGACGGCGGGTTGGCCGCGCTTTTCCCGACCCAACCCGTGCCGACCACCGTGGCAGCCCCGACGCCGACCGTGCCGCGGGGGACCGGACCGGCGGTCCCGCCGCGTTCCGACGTGCCGCCGCCGCCCGAACTGCCGCCGGCCAAGACGGGGTTCGCCGGGCACCTGGCGCCGGTCGTGGCGATTGCCTTTGCAGACTCCGCAACCAAACCCTTCGCCCTTTCCGCCGCCGGCGGCTTCGACGCGACCGGTGACAAGCCGGTGCCCTGGCCGGACAACACGGTACGCGAATGGGACGCGCTAACCGGGCAGGAAACACTGCGGGCGCGTAACTTCCGCGATGGCATTCGCGCCGCCGCCTTTTCGCCGGACGGCAACTACGCCGTCCTCGCCGGCGAGTGCAAGTGGGAAGACGGCGCGTGGTCGATTGCCGCCAACAGCGTCCTTCACCTTTGGGATTTGCAGAAGGACGCGGAAGTGCGATCCTTCGAGGGGCCCAAGGGAAAGGTCATGTCCCTGGCCTTCTCGCCGGACGGCACCAAGGTGCTGTCGGGCTGGAATGACAACAGCATTCACCTGTGGGACCGCGCCACCGGAAACCACAGCCAATTCGACAATAACCACCAGAAGGGCGTGACGTGCGTGGCGTTCTCGCCGGACGGGTTGTACGCGCTGTCGGGCAGCGCCGACAAGACGGTGCGCCTGTGGGACGTGAAGAAAGGGACCGAAAAGAAGCTGTTTTCCGGCCACAAAGACGAGGTATGGGCGGTCGCGTTTTCGCCCGACAACAAGCAGATCGTCTCGGCCGGCGGGCCGCGGCAAGCCGGGGAGGGGGACTGCGACATCCGGCTGTGGAACGTGGCCAGCGGGCAGGAAGAACGCCGGTTCCAGGGCCACAAGTCGATGGTCTTTTGCCTGGCGTTCTCGCGCGACGGCCGCCGCCTGCTTTCGGGCGGCCACGATAAAACGGTGCGCCTGTGGCAAGTCGCAGGTGACACGCCGGTCGCAAACGAGGTCGCACAATTCACCGGCAACAAAGGCGACGTGCGCGCCGTCGCGTTCTTCCCGGACGGCCGTCGCGCGCTGAGCGGCGGCGAAGGCAAGGAGCTGCTCGCCTGGGACCTGCCGCCCGAAGTGGACGAAGTTTTTACCCAGCTCGACAGCGCCGACCGGGCCACACGCCTGGCGGCGCTCCGGCAGCTGGCCGGCTTCGCCCCGGCGGTGGTCCGGCCCAAGTTGCCCGAGTTGTTGAAGGCTCTGGCGCGCGACGACGAGGAGTTTTGCACGGTACTATTAAAGGTGCTGACCCGGCTCGGCCCGCCGGCGGAGGCGAACGCCGCGCCCCTCGCGCCGCTGTTTGACAAGAGTTCGTTTGCCGCGGTCCGCCTCTACGCCCTGGACGGCCTGGCCAACCTCGGCACGAATTACGCGCCCACCAAAGCGACTTTCAAGATAGCCCTCGCCGACAAAGACCTGGCAATCAAGCGCAAAGCCGTGCAGCTCGCGGGCAAACTCGGCGAACCGGCCCATGAAGATTTGTACCCGGTGCTCGTGGGGCTGTTGGGTGACGCCGATGCGGACGTGGCCAAAAGCGCCGCCGAGTCCCTCGGCAAGTTGGGCAAGCCGACCGCCAAAGACCGGCCGGCCCTGAACGACTTGCTCCGCCAAAATGCGAAACCCACGGTGCGCTTCGCGTTGACCGCCCTGGGTGAAATGGGAGCGGAGGCCGCACCCTCCCTGCCGCGCATCGGGGAACTGTTCACCGTCAAATCTACGGACCCGGAGTTGCGCCGCCTGGCCTTTGCGACGCTTCTCAAGGTCCAAACGGACAAGAAAGAACGGACCCGGCTCCTGACCGGCGCGATGAAGGACGACGACCCCGAAGTGGCCAAGCAGGCTGTTAAAAGCCTGGCGACGCTGGTACCGGAACCGGACGCCACCGCCGCGTTCCTCGATGCGCTGAACCACGCCAACGCCGCCGTCGCCAAGATTGCGGAGGACCAACTGCCCCAAGCCGCGTTCGAGCGGGCCAACGCCAAGGCGGTAGCTGCGGCCTTGCGTGCGAACAAGTCCGAGGCAGTACGCCTCCAGTTGATGGACAAGCTCGTTGCCCTCAAGCCCGAAGCCGACGACATTGGCCTGGCCCTCCGGGACATGCTCCGGGATTCCAGCGGCAACACCCAGCTGCGGGTTATTGCCGCGATTGGCGAACTCGGCGACGCGGCCAAGGATGCCGGGCCGGCACTGGCCGAGTTGATGAATTTGAAAGACCCGGTACTGCGATTCGAGGCGGCAATCGCGCTGTGCAAACTCCGCAGCGACAAAACGCCCCCCAAGGCCATTTCACTTCTCATCAGCTCGTTACTGCTGGACGACGACACCGACAAGAAGCAGTTGGAAAAGGAAACGAAAGCCCACGAGGCACTGGTGAAGGTCGGCAAGCCGGCCGTGGACGAACTGGGGAAAGCCCTGACCCTGGGGTTTTTCGGTCCCGGCCTTCCGAAGGCCCGGGCGCGCATGGCGGTGATCCGGACCCTGGCCGCCATGGGTGCCGACGCCAAGGACGCCATCCCGGCGTTGGCCGAATGTACGCGGACGGACAACTTCCCGGGCAACCGCGTCGAGGCCAAGAAGGCCTGGACTAAAATCCAACAAGCCGTAGATGGGAAATAGGGTATTGCCGCTCGCGGCTGAGCGCTTAGCCGCCAGCGGCAAAAAAAGAGAGGCGTGGCAAATCGCCACGCCTCTTCTCTATGGGGAACGGCCAGGGGTCGGCCGGCTTAGGGGAGGTCGTCTTCGTCCGAATCCGTTCGCTCCTCCTCTGCATCCTCTGCCTTGATTCGATAGGCCTGGTCGAGCCAGCGGCCCAGGTCAATCGTCTTGCAACGTTGGCTGCAAAACGGAAACTGAGGCCACTCGCTTTGGCTTTGCCCTTGCATCACCTGGTCGCAGATCGGGCATTGCACCCTTATCATCGGTCGGCCGTCACTTCTTTTTGGAGCCTTTTGTCTCTTTGGTGGCGCCATTCGCGGGCGTTTCGGTGCTGGGCTTAGCGGTTTTATCGGTTGCGGCGGCGGGCTTGGCACTGTCCGCGTCCGCCTTGACGGCCGGCTTACTGCTCTCCGCCTCCGCCTTGGCCGCGGTCTTGTACGAATCGCTGCGGTAATCCGTCTCGTAGAAGCCCGAACCCTTGAAGATGATCGCGGCCCCGCTGCCGAGCAGTCGCCGGAGCTTTTTCTTGCCGCACTCGGGGCACTTCTTCAGCGGTTCCTCGCTGAACGATTGAAACTCCTCGAGACGGTGTTTGCAGGCGTTGCATTCGTATTCATAGGTTGGCATGGATGGCCTCTTGCTGTGAGCTTAGTCGTTGACGGGGGCGCTGGAGACGATGACGCGCGCCGGGCGCAACACCCGTTCGTGGATCATGTAACCCTGTTCGAGTACCTGCATGACGGTAAACGGCGGGTGGTCCTTCGACGGCTGCTGCATGACGGCCTCGTGCAGGTTGGCGTCGAACGGCTTACCCTGCGTGTCGATGCGTGTGATGCCGTGCCGGCGGAGGATGTCGAGCAATTGGTTTTGGACCAAGGCCACGCCCTGCACGAGTGGGCCTTTCTCGCCCGCCTGTTGCGCCGCCGCGGTCGCCCGGTCGAGGTTGTCCATCGGTGCGAGCAAGTCCGCCGCCAGGGGCGCCTGGGCATACCGCCGTTCCGTGGCCTGGTCGCGCAGCATCCGCTTCTGGTAATTCTCGAAGTCGGCGCGCGCCCGCTGGGCGAGGTCGAGGTACTGGTCGCGGGCCTGTTCCGCCTCGGTAAGTCGCGTCTGCATGGATGCCACGGCGTCTCCGTTGTCCGGGGCGGGAGTGTTCGCGGTGTCTTTCGTCGGTTCCGCCATCGCGTTGTCTCCGCTTACCACTGCGCACAAATAACGGTAACCGTTCACTCCCCCCCTTGCGAAGGGGGGTAGGGGGGTGGAGTGAGCGCTATGACCCAGTACATCAACCGTTCTAACCCCCCCTACCCCCCCTTCGCAAGGGGGGGAGTGAACGGTTACTCAACGCCTATTCACTTTGCAGTATTGGCCGACGAGGTTTCCGGCGTGAAAAAGTCGCGGACGCGGTCCAGGAAACTCTTACGCTCCGGCGAAACGTGCTTGCCTTCGATCTCGCCCAACTCGCGCAACAACTCCTCTTGCCGCTTGGTCAGGTTCCGCGGCGTCACCAACCGGACGTGCAGAATCAAATCGCCCTGACGACCGCTGCCGCCGTGCGTGCGCGGCAACGTCGGCATGCCCTTGCCCGCCAGCCGTACCTCGTCGCCGGCCTGGGTGCCGCGCTTGAGATTGTGAGAAACGTACTTGCCTTCGAGCGTCGGCACCTCGATCGGCCCGCCGAGGGCCGCCTGGCTGAACGTCACCGGTACCACGCAATGCAAATTGTGGCCGTCGCGGTCGAACAACGGGTGCTTCTTGACCCGCACGCGGATGTACAGGTCGCCGGGCGGTGCGCCCGGCCCGCCGGCCTCGCCCTCGCCGGAGATGCGAATGTCGTGCCCGTGTTCGATCCCCTGCGGGATCGGCACCGACACCTCGCGGTCGCGCACGACCCGACCCGCCCCCCGGCACGCCTGGCACGGGTCGGTGATGATCGCCCCGCGGCCGCCGCAGCCCGGACAGGTTTGCTGAATGCGGAAAAAGCCTTGCCCTTGAATGACCACGCCCTGGCCGTTGCAGCGCCGGCAACTTACGGGCCGCGTACCCTTTTTGCAACCGTCGCCGCCGCAATCGGAACAGGGTTCGGCGCGCGGGATCGTGACCTTGCGGGTCACGCCCTTGTACGCCTCGACCAAATCCAGTTCGACGGGCGTTTGCAAATCGCGACCGGCTTGCGGCCCGCGCCGGCCCCGGCCGCCGCCGAACACGCCTCCCAGCAGTTCGCCGAACAGGTCCATGACCGAGTCGGCGTTGCCGAAGTTCGGCAGGTTCATGCCTTCGAGACCGGCGTGGCCGTAGCGGTTGTAGCGTTCCCGCTTCTCGGGGTCGCGCAACACCTCGTAGGCTTCCGCCGCTTCTTTGAACTTGATTTCCGCGTCCCCGTCGCCGGGGTTGCGATCGGGATGCCACTGCATGGCCAGGCGGCGGTAGGAACTCTTGATCG
This sequence comes from Gemmatales bacterium, assembly GCA_038231495.1. Classification (GTDB taxonomy): domain Bacteria; phylum Planctomycetota; class Planctomycetia; order Gemmatales; family Gemmataceae; genus JBBRLG01. The sequence continues at coordinate 21,387 of JBBRLG010000029.1, forward strand.
TGTCGTCGTCGGCCTCGCGCACGACCTCCAGGACTTCGTAATAACAGCGCTTACTGGCCATAGATGCTTACTCATCCCAAAAAGTCACAACCCTTGGCGAGCGTCGGGGCGTAAGCACGTTGTGGAAGGTTCCACGACGTGCTCACGCCCCGACGCTCGCCGTTGGGTTAATATACTGCCCGCGGCTCAATTTGACACAACCCCCCGTAGCCACAAGCGGCCCGCTTGTAGGCTTTCGCCCAGCCAACAAGCGGGCCGCTTGTGGCTACGGGATATTGCGTCAAATCCGAACGCGGGCAGTATAACTATTACCGAATCGACCCCTGTACCTTGTTGCCGCCGTCTTCCTCGTCGATCTTGGTAATCATTACCTCGGTCGTGAGCATCAGGCCGGCAATGCTGGCGGCGTTTTGCAAGGCGGAGCGCGTCACCCGCGTCGGATCGACGATGCCCGCCTTGAACATATCGACGTAGTCGCCGCTGTTGGCATCATAGCCGATATTCGGCGACTTTTCGCCCCGGATCTTGACCTCGTCGGCGATGACCGCGCCGTCCTCGCCGCTATTCTGGGCGATGATGCGCACCGGCTTTTCGAGCGCCTTGGCCACGATCTGCGCGCCGAGCTTCTCGTCGCCTTCCAGACGGTCGCCGGCCTCCTTGACCGCGGAGATGCAGCGGATCAGCGCCACGCCGCCGCCGGGCACGATGCCCTCGGCCACCGCGGCCCGCGTCGCGTGCAGCGCGTCTTCCACGCGGCCCTTGGTCTGCTTCATCTCGGCCTCGGTCGCCGCCCCGACGCGGACGATGGCCACGCCGCCGGTCAACTTCGCCAGCCGTTCGCTGAACTTTTCCTTGTCGTACTCGCTCTCGGTCTGGCCCATCTGCGCGCGAATCTGGTCGATGCGGCGCGTGATGCCGGCCTTGTCGCCGCCGCCGCCGATGATCGTGCAGTTTTCCTTCTCGACGCGGATCGTCTTGGCGTGGCCGAGCTGCTCCAGCGTGACGTTCTCCAGCTTCAGACCCAGGTCTTCGCTGATGAACTCGCCGCCGGTCAGCGTCGCGATGTCGCCGAGCATGGCCTTGCGCCGGTCGCCGAAGCCGGGAGCCTTGACCGCACACACCTGCAACAGGCCGCGAATCTTATTGATGACGAGCGCGGCCAACGCCTCGCTCTCGATGTCCTCGGCGATGATGAGCAGCGGCTTGTTCGCCTGGGCCACCTTTTCCAACAGCGGCAGCATGTCGCGGACGTTGGAGAGCTTCTTCTCGTGGAGGAGAATGTAAGCGTCTTCCAGCTCGCACTTCATGTCGTTGGGGTCGGTGACGAAGTACGGCGAAATATAGCCCTTGTCGAACTGCATACCCTCGACGAATTCGAGCGTGGTCGAAGAGGTTTTGCCTTCCTCGACGGTGATGACGCCGTCCTTGCCGACCTTCTCGAAGGCGTCGGCCATCAGGCCGCCGATGGTCTCGTCGTTGTTGGCGCTGATCGACGCGACCTGCTTCATCTCTTCCTTTTTCGACAGCTTCTTGGTGAAGCTTTCGAGCTTGGCCACCGCGGCGGCGACGCCCTTTTCGATGCCGCGCTTGACGGCCATCGGGTTGGCGCCGGAAGTGATGATGCGCAAGCCTTCCTGGTAGATCGACAGCGCCAGGATGGTCGCAGTGGTGGTGCCGTCGCCGGCCACGTCGCTGGTCTTCTGCGCGACGGCGTTGACGAGCTTGGCGCCCATGTTCTCGAACGGATCGGGTAGGTCGATTTCCTTGCTGACGGTGACGCCGTCCTTGGTGACGGTCGGCCCGCCGAAGCTCTTGTCGAGGATGACGTTGCGGCCGGTGGGTCCGAGGGTGATGCCCACGGCGCGGGCCAGCTTGTCGGCCCCGGCGAGCAGCTTCTTGCGGGCCTCGTCGGTGTAGAGCAGTTGCTTTGCCATTCCAGTGGTCTCCCGAATAAGAATTTCACCACGGAAGACACGGAACACACGGAAAAAAGACCGAAAACCAATGCCTCTTATTCCGTTCTTTTTCCCGTGTGTTCCGTGTCTTCCGTGGTTTGAATGATTTACTTCACGAGCTTGGCGAGGATGTCGCTCTCGCGCATGATCTTGATTTCCCGGCCGTCCATTTCGATGTCGTTGCCGCTGTAGCGGCCGTAAATGACCTCGTCGCCCTTGTCGACCGACAGGGCCGTGCGCTCGCCCTTGTCGTTCATCTTGCCGGGGCCGACCGCCAGCACGCGGCCGCGTTGCGGCTTCTGCTTGGCGGTGTCCGGCAGCAGGATGCCGCCCGCCGACTTCTCCTCGGCCTCCAACGGCTCCACCACCACCCGGTCGTCCAGGGGGTTGATCTTCATGCTCACGTCTTGCGGTGCCTTGTCTTTCGCCATGTTTGCAATCCCTCGAATTTCAAAATCCGAAATCCGAAATCGCAAATCCGAAAGCCTTTCGAGTTTCGGATTTGCGATTTCGGATTTGCGATTTTGCAAGTTACATCATGCCGCCCATGCCACCCATGCCGCCCATGCCACCCATGCCGCCCATGCCGCCCATGCCGCCCATGCCGCCACCCATGCCGTGGTGGTCGTCGTGGTGATCGTCCTTCTTGCCCTTTTCGGGGAGGTCGGCGACGATCGTTTCGGTGGTCAGCAGCAGGCAGGCAACGCTGGCACCGTTCTGAAGTGCGGTGCGCGTCACCTTCACCGGATCGACGATGCCGGCGGCGCGCAGGTCACAGTACTCGCCGGTCTCGGCGTTGTAACCCAGGTTCTTGTCTTTGGCCCGCCGGAGGGTGTTCACGACGACCGAGCCGTCCAGGCCCGCGTTCTCCGCGATCATCCGGCACGGCATCTCGAGGACCGCCTGCAACACCTGCAAGCCGGCTTTCTCGTCGTCGCCATCGACGACCGTCTTGTCCAGAACCTTGCGGGCCTGCAACAGGGCGACGCCGCCGCCGGGAACGATGCCCTCGGCCAGCGCGGCGCGGGTCGCGTGCAGCGCGTCTTCGTAGAGCGCCTTGCGTTCCTTCATTTCGGTCTCGGTCGCGGCACCGACCTTCACCTGTGCCACGCCGCCCGCCAGCTTCGCCAGGCGTTCCTGGAGCTTCTCGCGGTCGTATTCGCTATCGGTCACGCCGATCTCCCGGCGAATCATCTCGACGCGGCCCTCCAGCGCCTTCTTGTCGCCGGCGCCTTCGGTGATCGTCGTGTTCTCGGCGTCGATCTTGACCTTCTTGGCGCGGCCCAGGTCGCTCAACTGAATGTTCTCCAGCTGAAGGCCCAAATCCTTGAAGATCGCCTTGCCCTTGGTGAGCGTGGCAATGTCTTCGAGCATGGCCTTGCGGCGGTCGCCGTAACCGGGGGCCTTGACCGCACAGACGCGGAGGATGCCCTTGATCTTGTTCAGCACCAGCGTCGCCAGGGCGTCGCCTTCGACATCCTCGGCGATGATGAGCAGCGGGTCTTTCTTCTTCGAGATGGCTTCGAGCAATGGGATCAGGTTCTTGGCGGAGCTGATCTTCTCCTCGAAGATGAGGATGTACGGGTTTTCCAGCTCCGTCGTGACCGTCTCCAGGTTGGTGACGAAGTGCGGCGACAGGTAGCCGCGGTCGAACTGCAT
>JBBRLG010000030.1:0-24808 GCA_038231495.1 Gemmatales bacterium
CCCCTCACCCCCAACCCCTCTCCCCCAAGGGGAGAGGGGAGCTTAATAAACACGCTCTTAAGCCACCTTGCCATGAGACCGAATCGCGCCGCCGGCCGGGTGGGCGACGAGTTGTTTCACCAGTTCTTCCGGCGCGTGGACCAGAAGCCATTCGTCCTTGGCCCGCCGGGCGTGGTGCAAATAACGCGGGTAGTTGTCGCAAATCGTGCGCACCGCGGCGACGAGCGACGCCTCGTCGAAAAACAGTTCGCCGGTGCCGGCGGGTTGCTGTTTGGCCAGCCAGGTGTCTTCGGGCACCACCGTCGGGATGCCGGCGGCGATCGCCTCGGTCAGCGTGCCGGAACTCCGCCGCTTGTAGGCGTGCGGGCTATACGGGCACAAAAGCAGGTCCGCTTCGGAGACGAGGCGGAAATAGTCTTCCGGCGACAGCGGCTCGTCCAGCCCCACCAACTGCACTTGCCGGGACGGGTAGGTTTGCAGTTGCGCGACCGCCGCGGCGCTCTTGGGGTTCCATTCCGGGTGCGTCAGCGACGCCTGCACCAGGAAGCGCACTTTGCCGGGTTCCACGTAGTCGGCCAGCATCCCCTCGACAATCGCGGGGAGGTGGAAGAAACCCTTCTCGTCGCGCACGTCGCCGAAGTAGGCGATGCACAGGCCGTTTTTCTTACCGGTCGACTGCTTGATGAGGTTGGCCCGGAACGGGATGGGCAGCACGCCGAAGTCGAGGCCGGAGAAGTTTTCGTACTCCTCGGTCAACTCCTTGGTGTCGGTGTACAGGCGAATCCGCGGGGACTGCGGCTCGCGGCGGCTGTAGTCGAACAACACGCGGTGCTGCGTGGTGTAGGGGTGTATGAAGTTCGGATCGCTGAAACAACCGGTCATGTCCAGCGCGTGGCGGAATTCGAGATGGAACAGGGGGGCGTTGTCCTCGCCGAGCGCCTTGATGAGCCACTGCACGGCGAGCAACTCGCGGCCGTGGGCGGTCGGCAAGAAGACGTGATCGTGCCGGGTCGCGCCGGTCAGGCACAACAGCCGTTCCAGGTCGCGCCGGAAGACCCAGGTGTAGTCGAACTCCTTCTCGGAGTCGATGGCGCGCAGGTTCAGGCGCAGGGGGTCGCGGCCCGCTATCGGGCCGTCCGTTTGATCGGCGGTGGGGAAGGGTTGATCGTCCGTGTCGGCCGGCGCTTTGAGCCGCCGGTACAGGCCGCGCAGGCCGCCGTACAGGATGGGCGGCAGGTTGTCGCGGATGGCGCCCTTCATGTCCGCCGGGACCGAACGGCTTTGCCGGTAGAGGCTGCGGATGCCCGGCAACAAGATCGGCGGCACGAAGTCGCGCAGCACCGCCTTGAGCCGGCGCAGCAGCGTGCGCAACCGGTTGCGGCGCGGCGGCGGCGGCACGGGGGTCGGCAATTGCAGCGGCGGAAAGCCCATCGGCTCGAAGCGAGAAACGAGGTAGTCGTTGAGTGTCGCCGTTCCCCGCAACACCATGTCAATGTTTACGCGGTTCAGCGCCGCGGCGTCGCCGCGGATGGCGTGCAAATCGGGGGCCGGCGGCGGCGGGTTCAGCATCCAGTGGTCGGTGCAGAAGATCGGATGGAACTCGACCCAGGCGGGAATGATGCCCGGCTGGCAGGTGGCGTGCGTGGCCAGGATGGGGCGGTAGCCCAGTTCGTGCGCCGCCTCCGCGATGGAGATCGACGTCTCGAAATAGTGGCCGCGCAGGTCCTTCAAGCCGTTATTGATAATGAGCAGTTTTGGCTTCATGCTTCCCCCACCTCGCGCGTCCCTGCGGGCGGACGCGCGGCGGTCGCTTCCCTTCCTCTTCGGCGGACTCGGTGCGATTCGTGCGTCGTTCTTAGACGGTAACCGTTCACTCCCCCCTTACGAAGGGGGGTAGGGGGGTTAAGGACCGTTCAAGGTACTCAGTCCCTGGCGTTCACCCCCCCTACCCCCCCTTCGTAAGGGGGGGAGGTTGATGCCAGTGAACGGTTGCCTTACACGTTCGTGTACTTGCTATTCCGCAGAATCGTGAAGCCCTTGATTAACTCGACAATGCCGTCGTTGAGGCCATATTTTGGGCGGAAGCCGGTCTTTTCGATCTTCTCGTTGGAGACGATGTAATTGCGCTTGTCCGGGTCTTCGCCAATCGGCGCTTCGAGGTAAACGAAGTACGGCAAATGCTTCTTGATCTGCTCGCACAACTCGATCTTGGAGAGGTTGGCGTCGCTTAGGCCGACGTTGTACGGCTCGTTCTTCATCGTCTCGAAGTTGGCCAGGGCGTGAACGAACGCACGGGCCACGTCGCGAACGTGAATGTAGTTGCGCTTGGCGTGGCCTTCAAAGATCGTGACGGCACGGTCCATGACCGCGCGATGCACGAAGTCGTTGACGAGCAGGTCGATGCGCATGCGCGGCGACAGGCCGAAGACGGTGGCGAGGCGGAACGTCACGGCGTTGCCCGCTTCGAGCGCGGCGGCTTCGGCTTGCACTTTCGTCTTGCCGTAGAGGCTAATTGGCCGCAGCGGACTCTTTTCGGTGCAGGCGACGCCAGCTTCGCCGATGCCGTAGCCGCTGTTGGTGTTCGGCAACACAATGCGCTGCTGCCTGGAACGCAGGCTCAAGAGTAGCTTGATCGCGTCGAGGTTGATCGAGGTGGCGGCGACCTGGTCCAGCGCACAGGCCGGCGCGCCGACGATGGCGGCAAGGGGGATAATGGCGTCGGCGTTGCGCAGCAGTTTTTCCAGGGTCGCCTTGTCGCGACAGTCGCCGCGGACGACCTTCAAGTTGGGGTCGATGCAGGAGTCGAGCAGCGTCGCCTGGCCGAAGAGGAACGTGTCGAGGACCGTGACTTCGTAGTGTTCTTTCAGAAGCGCGGGTACGAGGACCGAGCCGATGTAGCCTGCGCCGCCCGTCACGAGGATCCGAGTTGCCATGACCTATCCCTCCTTGGATTCCGTACCACTGATTCCATTGTCCCGGCTCGCCGGCAATGCCAGGTGCCCTCACGCACTCAGCTTCCGCCGCGTCCCAATCATCTCCGGCAACAGGTGCCGCACCGCTTCGTTCAGGTCCACCGCCACGCGGACGAGGTTCCATCTCGCCTCCGCCGCGGTCGTGTCCACCTTGGCCCCGTGGCCCGTGCGGACCAGCACCGTCCGGCTGCCCGCCGCGCCGCCCGCCGCCAGGTCGCTGGCCTTGTCGCCTACCAGGAACGAGGCAATCAGGTCCAGGCCGAGTTCCCGTGCCGCCCGCGTCAACAGGCCCGGCCGCGGCTTACGGCACTCGCACTCGACCCGGTACTGCGCGACCGCCGCGTCCGGGTGGTGCGGGCAGTAGTAATAGCGATCCACCCACGCGCCCCGCTCCGCCAGCAGCTCGTCGAGGTAGGCGTGGACCTCGGCCACGCGGCCTTCGGGGAAGTAGCCGCGGGCGACGCCGGCCTGGTTCGTCACGACGACCACCGGCACGCCGGCCAGGTTCAGGTTCGCGACCGCCTCGGCCGCGCCGGGGATCAAGCGAACCTGCCCGACCTCGCACAGGTAATTCACTTCCTCGATCAGGACGCCGTCGCGGTCGAGGAACGCCGCTGGGTTACTGGGCATCCGCAAAGTGCCTCTCCACGATGTCACAAATGACGTGCCAGGCCAGGATGTGCGCTTCCTGGATGCGCGGCGTACTCTTCGTCGGCACCTTCAAGCACACGTCGCAGGCCGCGCCGAGCGGTTCGCCCGGTTCGCCGGTGAAGCCGACGGTCTTCGCGCCGTTGTCGCGGGCCGCCTGGAGGGCGGCGAGGACGTTGGGCGACTTGCCGCTGGTGCTGATGCCGGCGACCGCGTCGCGGCTCGTGACCTGGGCGCGCACCTGGCGGGCGAACACCTGGCTGAAATCGTAATCGTTGCCGATGGCGGTCAGGATCGAGGTGTTGGTCGTTAGCGCAACCGCGGGCAAGGGCCGGCGTTCGCGCAGGAAGCGGCCGACGAACTCGGCGGCGACGTGCTGGGCGTCGGCCGCGCTGCCGCCGTTGCCGCACAGGTAGATCGTGCCGTGGTTGCAGAGCACGTCCTTGAAGAGCGCGGCGATCTTGAGCAGGTTGCCCATCTGCTCTTTCGCCATGCGGGTCTTGACCTGCTGGCTTTCCTCGAGCGCCTTTTCAACCAGCGCGCTTCCTTCGACCATTTTTTACATCCTTGTAGTGGTCAATAAACCTCGCCAAATCCTGCGGCGTGCCGATGTCGTAAAACGCTTCCGTGCATTTCCGGGCGGCGACCTTGCGGCCCGCGGCAATGACGTTCGGCATAACGTCGCGCTCCAACGACGCCACGGCGTCGGGTTGCATCGTTTTAAGCAATGCACGTTCGATGACGTAAGCCCCGGCGTTCAACCAGCGCTCGGCGTCCTGCGTCCCGGCTTCCTTCTCCTTGAAGCCCGTCAGGTAGTCCCCGCCGCTGTCGAGCAGCACCGTGCCGTAGCGTCCGGCGTCCGGCGCCCGTGCCAGGCTCAGCGTCGCCAGCACGTCGGCTTCGTGCCGCGCCCGCACATGATGCTGTAAGAGGCGTTCGTAGTCCACCGCAAGATAGGTGTCGCCGTTGAGCACCAGGGCGCGCGGCTCGAAGAAACGTTCGGCGTGCTTGAGCGCGCCCGCCGTACCGAGCAGGCGTTCGCCCTCGACGGAGTAGCGGATGCGAACGCCCCATTGCGTGCCGTCGCCGAACTGCTCCTGAATGGGCGCTGCCAGGTGGCCGACGCACAGCACGAAATCGCGCGCGCCCTGGTCGCGCAGCAACTCCATCTGAATCTGCAAGAACGGCTCGTCGCCGATGGGCGCGAGGCCTTTGGGCAGGTTGGGCAATACCGACCGCAGGCGCGTGCCCAGGCCGCCGGCCAGGATCACGACCGGGGTTCGGCTCAGGAGTTTGTCCGACGTTGGCATCGCGCTTAAGCCACCTCACGGCGTTTGATAACAGGAGCCACCAGCCGGTCGGTGCCGGCGTGGACGACGTGCGTGCCGGACGCGTTGACGCGGAACTGCACCTCGGCCAGGTGGCCTAAGCGTTCGCGCACCGCCTCCTTGCGTTCCGGCGGCACGAAGAACAAGACGAAGCCGCCGCCGCCCGCGCCGAGCAGCTTGCCGCCCAGCGCCCCGGCTTCTATGCCCGCGTTGTAAATGTCGTCCACCGTGCTGTTGCTGATTGCCTCGTCCAGCTCGCGCTTCAGGAGCCAGGCCTTGTGCAGCACTTCGCCGAAGGGCGCCAGGCTGCCGCCGCTAGCCAGGATGCGATAGCCCTCGTCCACCAAAGCACGCATCTCGCCCAGGCGGTTCTTGTTCTGGCCAACGCGCTTCACCTGGCGGGCGGCCAGGTCTTCGGCGCGGCGCTTGATGCCGGTGAAGAACACGAGCAGGTTATTCTCGAACTCTTCGAGCCGGCTGTAGGTAAAGGGGATGCGGTGGACGACGAAATCGTGCATGCCGCGGAATTCGATCAGGTTGAAGCCGCCGACCGCCGCGAACGTCTGGTCCTGGCAGCCGACCGACTCCTTGAGCATGGTGCGCTCGACGTCGATGGCTTCGTAGGCCAACTCCAGGTTCGGCTTCATGCGCCGCTGGAAGGCGTAGACCGTATTGAGCAGGCCGACGACGAACGACGACGACGAGCCGAGGCCGGTGAACGCGGGCAGCTCGGCGGCGTGGTTGACCTCGAAATCTTGCTCGATGCCGGCCCAGCGCAGGCACTCGCGGAACGGGGCGTGCTTGATGTCGTCGATCGAATTGACGCACTCGACCTGGCGGTAGGCGATGCGGATCGAGTAGTCGAACAGCTTGCTGTAGAAGCGCGACATGCAGAAGACGGCCGACTTATCGACGGCGGTGCCGAGCACGGCACCGCTGTGCTTGAGGAAGTATTCCGGGTAGTCCGTCCCCCCCCCGAGGAAGCTGATTCGCAGGGGGGTTTGAGTAATGATCATTCGCGTCCCACCGGGCCGTTGGAGGTTCTCGTTCCGTTTACGACGCCTCTCTGCGACAGCGCAAGCATGCCGGGTGCCGTGCTAAAGGTAATCTTCCGGCTTAATGGGTCAAGGCCAACCGACGATTGCGACCTATGGCGTTTGCCCACGGTTGCTGGCTTGCCTATTCTGCCGGGGCCACGGCGGGCAGCGCTGTCCATCCGCTCGGTGGGCCGTCTTGACGTGCTACTCGTGCCGCCGCTATAACCGCGCTCGCCCTCATCGCCTGCGCCGCTTGTTTCGTCGGTCGGTTGGGTGCGTCACCTTGATCCATTCAGCCTTTCCTTCGCACCCGGGGTTCGAGCGCAGCCCGAAAGGCCTTCGGCCGGTTTTCGTATCCTCCACCGCTTCCCGAAAGGGTGGTATCGTCCATGCCTGTGACCGATTCCCCGTTTACCGAACGCGCCGCCGCGCTGGTCCGACAACTCGCCCTGGCCGCGCAATGGGGTTTGCAAGACGTGCCCTACCGGGCCGCGCCGCCCGCGCCGCCGCCGCCTGAAGTCGAGTCGGAATTCCTGGCGCTGCCGGCCGCGCAGGACTTGCGTTTCAACCTCGAACCGTTTGCCGACTTGCTCGGGCACCCTGGCAGCAAGTCGGCGGGCCTTCGGGGTCTGCCGTTGCGTCTGGTGCGCGGCTTCTGCAAGTTTGTGATGGGGCCGTGGTTGGACGTGCAAACGCGCTTCAACCGGGCGGTCCTGCAAACGCTGCTGCACGACCAGGCGTCTTCGCGGCAGTATCTCGAACAACTCGCCGCCCACGCTCGGCACCAGCAAACCCTGTTGCTCAATCAGCAGGCCGACACGCACGGCCGCCTCGGCCAGTGCGAACACGGCCTCGACACGCTGCGGCAGGCGCAACGCCTCGCGGTCCGCCACGCCGTGCAGGCGGTTGAGCGCTCCTTACCCGGCACCGCGCCCCAAGACGGCGACACGGGTTCGGCCCGCGCGGTCGAGCAGGTGTTTCTGCAAACGTGGCTGCCGCGCCCGCCGGCGCAGGTCCTCGTGATCGGCGGTGAAGCCGGCGAAGCCCTGAACCTCGCGACCCTCGGCTACCAGGTCGTGACCGATAACGGCTCTACACTGGAGCAAGAAACGAAACCGGCCCACGTTGATGCCGCGTTCGCTGCGGTGGTGTGTCTGTCACGGTCTTGCGCCGGCCATAAGTTGTTTAACGGCTTCCGCAACGTCTTGCGTTCGGGCGGTCGGGCCGTGGTGGCCGTGCCGCTCGCCGACCCGGTGCGGCAGTCCCCGCCGAATGGTTTTCGCCTGCTCGAAACAGCTTATGCCGTACGCGCCGGTCACCATTGGACCTACACGACCGACGCGGCGGTGGTCGAGTCGTTGCAGGCGCGCGGGCCGGTGACGGGCATTCTGCTCCTCGCGGCGGAGAAGAATTAAATGCGTGTCCTCGTCGATGGCCAGGCGTTGCAAACGGGTGCCGCCGCGGACGCCGCCGGTTCCCTATTGCACACCTTGGGACGCAATCGGCCCGGCTGGGAATGGGCCTTGGTCGAAGCCGGCCACCTGCCGCCCGTTGCGGCCCAACCGCCCGCAAACGTTCGACGTTTCACGTTTCAACCGCCGCGCCCGGTGACGCCGTTCGACCGCCGTGACGGGCGGATCAACGAGCGCTATTACGGCGACTGGTTGTCCGCGCAGCACCTCAACGCGCTTGTCGTTCTGAATTACTTCGACCCGGAAGCGGTGGTGCCGCGCTTTACCGAGCCGCGCGCGCTCGTCATCGGCGTCGTGCAGGATTTGTCCGCGTTAGGTCGGATGGAGGCGTCGTGGCAAGATGCGCAGGCCCGTCAGTGGTATTGCGCGCGCTTGCGGCTGTTGTTGGAAGCCGACACGCTGATCGTCCCGTCGCCGGTCGTCGAGCGCGAACTGCGGGAACTCTTGCCGGAGTTGCCCGCGTGCATCATCGTATCGGATAACTTGGCGGAAGCAGTCTGCGAAGCGGCGGCGATTACATTGCCCGCGGTGCCGCGCGCGGCCAAACGCATCGCCTGGGTGTCGCCGTTGCCGCCAACGCCGTCGGGCATCGCCGACTACTCGGCGGACCTGCTGCCGTCGCTGGCGAAACAGTACGACATCGACCTGGTGATCGACCCGAATCAGCAGACCGTCGCGCCCGACCTTGCCGCCCGGCACTGGACGCTCACCGCCGCCGAGGCCGTGCAGCGCCATGCGGTACGGCCGTACGACCTGTTCGTTTACCAGCTGGGCAACAGCGGCTACCACGCTTACATGCTCGACCTGATGCGGCGGTTTCGCGGCCTGGTGGGGTTGCACGACTACTTCATGGGCGGCTTGGTTGCGTCGTGTCGGTCGCGCGGCCTCTGGCCGACGACGGCAGGCGAGGAACTCGAATACGAGGGCGAAACCCAATTCGCGGACTGGCAGCGGCAGGGTTTCGTCAACGATTTCGTCGTCCGCCAGTTGACCGCGCAGAACCGCCGGCTGCTGAGTCTCGCCGATGCCGTGGTGGTGCACTCGGCGTGGTCGTGGCAGCGCGTGCGCCGCCTGGTGGACGTGCCCGTCGCGCGTGTGCCGATGCCGATGCCTTTGCCGAAAGAGAGTGACTCGCAGGAGACGTTGCGCCGTCGTCTTGGCTTGCCGATCCAGGCGTTCGTCATCGCGTCACTCGGTCACAACGGCCACGTCAAACGGTTGCCGTCGCTACTGCGCGGCGTGGCGGACTTGCCGGTAGCGATGCGCGCCGCATGTCAGGTCGTCCTCGTCGGTCCGATGGACGCGAACGACCGAACCGAACTGGCCCGCTTCGCCGGCGACCTGGGTTTGAGCGGCCAGGTGCGCGCCACGGGCTGGGTAAGCGCCGACGATTTCACCGCGTACATTCGTGCGGCGGACGTGTGCGTGCAACTGCGTTACCCGACGTTCGGCGAGACTTCCGCCAGCGTCCTGCGCGCCCTGGCGGCGGGCACGCCCTGTATCGCGTCCGACCAGGGGCCGATGGCGGAACTGCCCGACCGCGTCGTCCCCAAGGTGCGCTCGCCGCACGACGAAGTCGCCGACCTGACCGCCTTGCTGGAAACATTATTTGCGCATCCGGACCGCCGCGCCGCCCTGGCGCACGGTGCATTGCGTTACATCGCGGAACAGCACGCTCCCGCCCTGGCGACGGCCGCTTACGCCGCCGCGATGGAACAAATGATCGCGCGCCGTCGGGAGCGCGACGCCAACTGGCACGAAGCGACCGCGGACGCGCTGCTGGACGGTATTCTTGAAGCAGGGCCGGAGCGCGAGCGGTTAAGCATGGAATGGGCGGAGTTGCGCGACCGGGCGTTGCAACCGGGCGAATGTCGGGCGGGAACGTTTGTGCGCAAAGCCGGGTGAGTGAGGGTTTGACAATAATAGCTGTCAGCTATTAGCCAATTCTGTTCTTGTGACCGCGGCCTACGGCATTTAACATGGACTTCGTCTCGGAAATGCTCCGTCGCACCGCGCAGTAGCCCGGCGTGTTCATCTCTTTTTCAAGGAATTGCTGCGATGTCAAACAAAGAGGCCGTGATCGACGCGGTCCGCGAACTGTCCGACGAGGTTACTTTTGAAGAGATCATCGACCACATTTCGATCCTCGCGGCAATCAAGCGGGGTGAGGAAGCCGCCGATGCGGGACGCGTCATCCCCCATGAAGAAGTGAAAAGGCGGGTGGCCTCATGGACTGGGAAATAGTTTGGACGCCACCGGCCCTGGATGGACTCCACGCGCTATTTGCTTTCCACGCCCAACATAGCGAAACTGCGGCAGACCGAACGGTCAATGCAATTCTGGAGCGTGTCGAATTGTTGCGCACCGTGCCGTTAATGGGTGCGGTTTATCCGCGCGATTCGCAAGGCCCGAATCGCTTTGTCGTTTCCGGAAAATACCGGATTTTCTACCGGGTTCGGGACGAAGCAAAACTGGTCGAAATCCTGACCGTTTGGCACAGTTCCCGGCGCGACCCCGAGTTGCCGTCATGAGCGAGCAGTTTTCGCCTTGGACTCGTTGCCTCGATCGTGGAAGACCGTATCGAGCGCCACGGATTCATTACTCCATGATACCTTCAAGTGCATTCCCGCTCTTGTGATTGTAAACCCAGCGATTTACTATAGAAGTAGCCTGCCGTACCGTGAACCTACCGCCAAGGTATCCCGCCATGCTCCTCCCCGCCGTGAACCGCCGTCAAGTGTTGCGCACCTTTGCCAACGGTTTCGGTATGCTCGGCCTCGCGTCGCTCTTGCACGAGCAGGGCCGCGCCGATACGGTCAACCCGCTCGCCGTGCGGCCGGCGATGTACGCTGCCAGGGCCAAGCGCGTCATCTTCCTGTTCATGTCCGGCGGGCCGTCGCACGTTGACACCTTCGACCCCAAGCCGCGGCTCGCCCAGGACAACGGCAAACCGCTGCCCTTTGAACAGCCCAAGCTCGTCCGCACCAAGACCGGCAACCTGCTCCAATCGCCGTTCAAGTTCAAGAAGTACGGCCAGAGCGGCATCGAGGTCAGCGAACTATTCCCCAAGGTTGCCGGGCGCATCGACGACATTTGCGTCGTACGGTCGCTGCTGGCGGACAACATCAATCACAACGGCGCTTGCCTGCAAATGAACACGGGCGAGCAGGCGTTTTCGCGGCCCAGCCTCGGCTCCTGGCTGCTCTACGGCCTCGGCAGCGAGAACCAAAACCTGCCCGGCTTCGTCGTCATCAGCCCGTCGCAACCCGCCCAGGGCGCGCCGCTGTGGAGTTCGAGTTTTCTGCCCGCCGCCTACCAGGGCACGCTTGTCGCCAACCTTGCCAATCCCGTCGAGAACCTGAAAAACCCGGAGACCGCCCCGGCGCGACAGCGGGACCAACTCGACCTGTTACGGCGGCTCAACGAGATGCACCGCGACCAGCGCCCCGAAGACAGCCAATTGAGTGCCCGCATCGCGTCGTTCGAGTTGGCCTTCCGGATGCAGGCCGAGGCACCGGAGGCGTTCGACGTGGGTGCCGAAACCGCGGCGACCAAACGCCTCTACGGCCTGGATGCCAAGACGACGGAGGTGTTCGGCAAGCAGTGCCTGATGGCCCGGCGGTTGGTGGAGCGCGGCGTACGCTGCGTCCAGGTCTACCACACGCAAACGGCGAAGCGCAGCAGTTGCCAGCTGTGGGACCAGCACGGCGGCTTGAAGTCCGAATTGCCAGCCAATTGCGCCGCGACCGACGGCCCGATCGCCGGCCTGCTGACCGACCTGAAGGCGCGCGGCCTCCTCGACGACACCTTGGTATTGTGGGGTGGCGAGTTCGGCCGGACGCCGACGGCCGAGAACGCCGACGGTCGCGAACACCACCCGTTCGGCTTTACGATGTGGCTGGCGGGCGGCGGCATCAAGGGCGGTCAGGCCTACGGCGCGACCGATGAATTCGGCTGGCACGCCATCGAGAATAAGGTCCACGTCCACGACCTGCACGCGACAATCTTGCACCTAATGGGCATCGACCACGAGAAGTTGACGTACCGCCACGCCGGCCGCGATTACCGGCTGACGGACGTATCGGGGACGGTGGTGAAGGGTATTCTTGCATAAATCGAATCGGGTGTCGGGTGTCGGGTGTCGGAATTGGCGGATAGCTAATAGCTGACAGCTATTTTGATTCTCCTCTTCTTCCGACACCCGACACCCGACACCCGACACCCGATCTTTCACTGCGGCACTTCGTAAATCACGACCAGCGCCAGCTCCTTACCGCGCTTCACCGGCCATTTCTCAACGAGCCGGCCTTTCTCGGCCACGTCCTTCGCACTGGTCTTGGGGTGCAATCGCGGCGGCTTGTTCGCCGACAATTCGACCACGACGTAAACCTTCGGCGGCTCGGCGTGCGGCAGGTTCGGGGTATTTTCCGTAAACACCCGGCCCGCGTAGTACGACGCCCAGCAGTAGGGGTCGTCAATCTTGTCGCCCGGTTGCGCGTGCCGGGCCAGCCAGCGGCCGGCCTCGCGGAACGGCAACCGGTCGGTGTGCAACGGCTCCAACGTTTTCACGAGTGCCCCGCCCAACAGCGGCACCAGCAGTACGCCCGCCCAAGTGGTGCCCCGGCCCCAGGCGCCGTCGGCCCGCGCCCCCCAGACGTGCGTGACGAGCCACGCACAGCCGTCACCCAGGCGCAGCGTCCCCGCCGCCGTCCAGAAGACGCTGCAAAATAGGATTAAAACGGTGTGACGATCCGACAAGTAGCCCATGACCACGGGCACGCGGTACAGGACGAAGCCGAGGGCCGCGCACACGACCAGCATTACCCACGACACCGGGGCCAGGCGGAAACGGTCGCGCCCGAGCACCACGCCGAGCAACGCGGGGATCCATGTTACATAGAAGAAGCACTTGGCGAACGTCGTCAGGAGCAGCCAACCAGTCGAGACGCGGGCCGGCGGGTGGTCCTTGTCGTCCCACGCCGGGCCGTCCGCCGGGGCCAAAGTCGGTGGTGAAAGCGCCTCGTTGGGTGCGCCCTTGCCGACCGGCGGCTGGTCCTCCTGTTCCTCACCTTGCCAGCCCTTCACCTGAACCTGCGGCACGTTATTCTGCATTATCTGAAGCGCCGTGTTCTTGGTCGTCAGGTGGCCGACGATCAGCACGAACGGGCCGGCGACCGTCAGCGCGCCCCACGTCAGCAGGACGGCGCTCTGGGCAAGGCTCAACCACGGGCGATGCCAGCGCGCGAACGCTTGCAGGCCGACCAGCACCAACCCCGTCGCCGCCACGACGAGCGCGCCTTCGGGCCGCGTCAGGTACGCCAGGCCGCCGCACAGGCCGACGCCCGCAAACCACCACGGCGAACCTTTGCGCAGTCCGTAGGTCGCGCACAGGAACGCCAGGCTCGTCCACAACAGAAACACCGGCTCCGACAGGCCGTCGGCCATCAGGCGGCCGCCCGTAGGTAGGCACTGGAACAGGAGTGCCGCCACGAAGCCGACCCGGCGATCGAACAGGCCGCGGCCCAGCAAAAACATCGGCACCACGAGCAGGATCGCGGCAAAAATGCTGGTAAGCTGCGCGCTCCGTTGCATCGTCATCGGCAAGTCGTCGCCGGAAAAATAGCGGACCGGTCCGGAAACGAGCAGCAGGACCGCCGGGTATCCCGGATGCTGGGCGGCGGTGCGGACGACGCGCGGCCAGTCGCCGTCGTGTTCCAGTTGCCAAGCGATGCGGACGTAACCGATGCTGTCGCGGGCGGCGACTTCCGTATGCGCCAGCTGCCAGGAGCGCAAACCGGCTGCCACCAGGATTAGCAGGAGGAGCAGGCCGAGGTCGGTACGCCCGAACGCGGTAGGCGGAGTTAATGCGGCGGGTGCGGGCGAACGCTGCTCGTCCATGAGCAACCTCGTAGGTTCGAGGAAATGGGAATCCGTCAATGATGGGCCGATGGTAGAGGCTTTGGCAAACCGGGTCAAGCGGGACTGGTTCGTGTTAAACTACGCAGACACGGTTTCCGCGCTACTACAACCTACGGGACGGCCATGTTGGACATCACCGAGTCGATCCGCATTCCGGAGGACGAGTTTGAATGGAGCTTTGCCCGCTCAAGTGGTCCCGGCGGCCAAAACGTCAACAAGGTGGCGTCCAAGGCGGTGCTGCGCTGGACCGTGGCTACAAGTCCGAGCTTGCCCGACGACGTGCGCGGCCGCTTGCAGGCCCAGCAGCGCCGGAAGATAACGGTCGAGGGCGACCTCATCCTAACTTCGCAGCGTTACCGCGACCAGGAGCGCAACAAACAGGACTGTTTGGAAAAGCTGCGCGACTATGTGTTACAGGCGGCGGTGGTGCCGAAGGTGCGGAAGAAGAGGAAGCCGACGCGCGCATCGAAGGAACGGCGGCTGTCGGAGAAGCGTCACCGCGCGGCGGCGAAGACGACGCGCCGCAAGCCGGCGGCCGATTGAATCAAGCCGGGACGGAAGACGGCATTGCCGGAACTCCAGCCTTCGCCTCCACGCCTACTTCAATGATGCCGTTCACCGCATCGCTCCGACAAAGGGCCACGAAGACTTCCTTGCCAGCTTCGTAGCGAACGACGCCATACGCAGCCGGTTCGGTCGGGTTCGTTGGATTGGGAAGGAACTTCAAACCGTGCCCGCGCACCCGCGCCCGCTCGCCATTTTGAAACAGCACGACGAAGGTCGTGAGCGGCGACGAAGAGGCGGCAAGGTCGGCGTCATCGAAGAAATCAGAAACCGCGGCGGGCAGGATGATTTCACTCCGACGGGGAGCCGGCGTTTGGAATTCAAGGGCGTCGATATCCCCATCGTCGATGAAGTCGCCCAGGGGCGTGCCTTCGACAACGACACTGTCGTGGTGAGCCATTGCTCGGTCACCTCAGCACTAGCGGTTGTTGGGCCAGAACGTGTTCATTGTACCACAGTTGCACCAAGTACAATCCGGGTTCGGGAAAGGTGCAGTTGCGGATTCGGAACGTCAGGCCAAAGATTTCGAGTGGGTCGTTGCCGAACGTAAGGTGTCGCGTGCGCGTCCAAAAAACGACGCGGGCGGAGTCGGCGTTGGCGATTTCGACCCGACAATTACCGACACCCCGGCATTCCGTCATTTGCACGAAAACGCACAACTCCCCGTGCTTTACCGGATAGAGCGGTTCGGCCAGGGAACGAATCGAACTGACCAGGTTGACAAGGGTGACGCGGCGAACACTGGAAGGGTCGGTCTGAACGTCTTCGCAGAGGATCAGGTAACGCACGGTGGGGTTGGGGTCGCTCACCGTCACGCCTCGACGAAGGGGGGAATGCGGGGGCCGCTTGCGGAAAGCAAGCGACCCCGTTGCCCGGTGTTATCCCAAAATACCCGTGACCACTTCGCCCTGGACCAGCTCGCGCGGCTGGTTCAGGTGGTTGTACACGATCGTCCCCGGGTTGATGCCGACGCTATGATAAATCGTCGCCAGCAGGTCCTTCGGGTGAACCGGCGTTTCCGTCGGCGCCGATGCGGTCTTGTCCGACTTGCCGTACACCAGGCCGCGCTTGACGCCCGCCCCGGCGATGACACCAGTATAGCAGTAGGGCCAGTGATCCCGACCGTCGTCGTTATTGTCGTTGCCGGACGTGCTCACGCCGCGCTGCGGGCTGCGGCCGAACTCGCCGACCGCCACCACCAGCGTCTCGGCCAACAGGCCACGCTCGTCCAGGTCAGAAATCAGCGCCGACAGCGCCGAGTCCAACATCGGCCCCGACTGCGTTTTCATGCGCGTCGATAGGCCGACGTGCATGTCCCACGAGTGATTGTCGGAGTTCGCCACCTTGGGCCAGTTGACCTCGACGAAGCGTGTGCCGGCCTCGATCAACCGCCGGGCCAGCAGACAACTCTGGCCGAACGCGTTCATGCCGTACTTTTCGCGCAGCTCTTTCTTTTCCTGGCCCAGGTCGAACGCCTTGCGGGCGCGGCCGGAAATGACCAGGCCGAGTGCCTTGCCGTAATATTCGTCGAGGTCGTACTTCGCCGTGGCCCGTTCCAGCTCCGGCATACCCTCGTTAACCACGTCGCGCAACTTGGCCCGGCGTTCCAACCGCAGGGCCGACACCTCTTCGCGCAGCTTGAGGTCGTCGGTCGTGATGCGGTCCATCTTGTTCATGTCCATGTCGTCGCCGGGCGGGTACAGGTAGTACGGGTCGTACGCCCGGCCCAAAAAGCCCGCGGTGCCGCCCTTGCCGACGACGTTGCTCTCTTGCAGCGGCCGCGGCAGCATGACGTACGGCAGCATCGGCACTTCCGGCGGCTTGAACTTGACGATGTTGCAGCCGACGTTGGGGAAGTCCTTGGGGCTAGGCGGCTCCAACTGGCCAGACGGGCTGACCTTGTCGGCGGTGTAGCCGGTGAGCATCTGGTAAATGGCGGCGGTGTGGTTGAACAGGCCGACCGGCGTATAGCTCATCGAACGGATAAGTGTCACCTTATCGTTGACCTGCGCAAACTTCGGCAGGATTTCGGTGAACTTGCAACCGGGCACCTTGGTGTCGATCGGCTTGAAAACGCTTTTCACGTTGTCCGGCACGTTGTCCTTGGGATCCCACAGGTCGAGATGGCTGGGGCCGCCCTGGAGGTAGAGCAGGATGACGCTCTTGGCCTTGCCGAAGCCGGGTCCGCCGGTGCTTTCCTTGGCCTGGGCTTTTTGCAGCGAGAAGAAGTTGCCCAGGCTCAAGCCGAGCATGGCCGAGCCGCCGACGCGGAGGATTTCGCGGCGGGTGACGCCGTCGCACGTATCTTTCCCTGACCGACCCGGAATCACGAGCATGCTAGAACCCTCAGGAAGGAGTTTCGAGGCTGCGAGGAACGCGGAGAGAAGCACACGGCAGCACAAGGCGGGTGGGCGGGCGAACCTTACCTGTCACTATAAACCCCAGCGGGCGTTGGCGTCAATCATTTCCTTGGGCGAATTTCGGTTGGGTGTGGCAAAACTTTCGGGAGGTCTGCTGTAGGACGGGCTTCCAGCCCGTCCGGAGCAGACCGACGGGCTGGAAGCCCGTCCTACGGAAGAAAGCCCTCCCAAAAGATTTGCCACACCCTTTCGGTTCGCGTACCGGTGCCAAGGGTGCGCCAAGCGGGCCCGTTGGTTGCACTTTGCCCGACAACCCGGTAAAAGATAGCGTGGAACCCCAAGCCACACCCTTTCGGGCAGCAGCCGAGGAGACCGCGGATGTCGTCGCAACCGTTGGCCAACCGCTTCGCCGAGTATGGCTGCCAACTCCGCTTTGAAAACCTGCCGGCGGCGGCGGTCCACGAAGTGAAGCGCCGCTTCATCGACTCCATCGCGACGGCCGCCGGCGCGATGGACGCTGAGGCCTACGCCATCGCCCGCAAGTGTGCATTGCGGTTTCAGGGACAGCCCGGTGCCAGCCTCTTCGGCGGCGGCAAAAGCAGCGTCGAATGGGCCACCTTCGTCAACGGCCTCTTAATCCGCTACCTCGATTTCAACGACACTTATCTTTCGCTGGAACCCGCGCATCCGAGCGATAACCTCGCAGTGGTGCTGGCCGTCGGCGACATGGTCGATGCCCCCGGCACCGCCTTGATCGTCGCGGCGGTCCTGGCCTACGAGATTCAATGCCGGCTGTGCGACGCCTCCAGCTTGCGCAAAAACGGCTTCGACCACGTCACCTACGGCGCCCTCTCCTCGGCGGCCGCGGCGTGCAAACTGCTCGGCCTCGATCCGCAACGAACCACGCACGCCCTCGGAATCGCCGGCGTTTGCAACACGGCCCTGCGGCAGACGCGGGCCGGCGAGTTGAGCATGTGGAAGGGTTGTGCCTTCGCCAACGCCGCCCGCAACGGCGTCTTTGCCGCACTCCTGGCCGCCGACGGCATGACCGGCCCGGCCCCGATTTTTGAGGGCGACCTCGGTTTCATGAAGCTCCTGACCGGCCCCTTTGAGGTCGGCCCGCTCGGCGGCGAACAGGGCCGGCTCTACATGATTAACCAGACCTACATCAAGTTTTGGCCCGCCGAGTACCACTCGCAGAGCGCCATCGACGCGGCGTTCCAGCTGCGGGCGCAAATCTCCCCGGCGACGGGGCGCTGGCCAGCGGACGTAGTGAAGCGGATCGCCAAACTCGACATCCACACGTTCAACGCCGCCGTGGACATCATCGGCAAGGATCCGGAAAAGTGGCGGCCGCGGACGCGCGAGACCGCCGACCATAGTTTGCCGTACTGCTCGGCAGTGGCGTTGGTGGACGGCGAAGTCACGGACGCCCAGTTTGACGAAAGCCGCTTTACCGATCCCGTGCTGCTCGAACTCGTCGGCAAAATTCAGGTCCACCGCGACGCAGCGTTGAACACGCGCTACCCCAACGGCATCCCGAACCGCCTGACCCTGACGCTGGCCGACGGCCGTACGCTGGTGAAGGAAGTCGAGTTCCCGCGCGGCCACGCCCACAACCCGATGACCGACGCGGAAGTCGAGCAGAAGTTCCGTGCGACGGTCGAACCGCGTTTCGGCAAAGCCAAGGCCGACCGCATCCTCGCGGCGTGTTGGGGCTTGGACAAACTGCAACGCGCGGGCGAATTACTGGAACTGGTGCAATAAGGGCAAGCACTCTTCCTGGCGAGCGCGGTCGCGTCAGCGCCCCGAGTGCGATGAGCCGAACAACTCGGGGCGTTAACGCGCCCCCGCTCGCCCGATTGCGAGGTGTTTCCATGTTGGCGTGCGTTGCGTCCGAAAAATGTTTTCGCCTTCTCCTGGCCGCGTGCTTTTGCGTCGCGGCAGCGGTGGGTGCCGCCGACCCGCCGCCGCCCGGCGGCGACGATTGGAAATATGACATCGTATATCGTAAAAAGGGCAAACCCTTTTACGGGCTAATCATCGAAGACAAGCCTGCCCACGTCAAGCTGCTTTCGATCCTGCGCAAGCCGGGCGCGCCCACCGTCGTGATGGAGGAATTGGTCCTCCGCCCGGAGATCGACCGCGTCGAAACGCTCGAAGACGCTGACCGCGACCTGCTCAAGCAGCGGGTCGAGTCTCTGCGCCGCGACCGCGAACTGCTCGTCGCGCAGTTGAAGCTGCTCGACCCCACGTCGCGGGGCAAGACCACCGTCGATAGGGTAAATCTGCAACCGGCGGACTGGCCGGCCGACCCCAAGGCCAAGGCGGTTCAGTACCAGTCCACGCACTTCAAGCTCGTGTCCAACGCCCGTGAGGATGTTGTCCAACTCGCAGCCATCCAGCTCGAACAGGTCTATGCCGCCTACGCCCGCGCACTGCCTTCCCGTGCCGCCACGCTCCAACCGACCACCATCCTGTTGACGCGCTCCGTGGAGGACTACCAGGCGCTGGCCCGCGACCGGGGCAACAACCTCGTCAACCCGGCGTACTACGACGACGCGAAAAACCAGATCGTCTGCGGCAGCGACCTCGAACGGCTGAGCAAACAACTCGAAGACTTGCACAAGCACCACGCCGAGTTGTTCGACGAACTAAACAAGCGTGAAAATGAGCTAAAACAGGTCTACAAAGGGACTATTCCCAACGAGTTAAAAGGGCCGCTCGACGACGCCCGCGTGCGGATCAAGGTGGCGGAGGAACGCAACAACGAGGCGTTTCGCCAGGCCCAGCGGCGCTTGTTCCAGCGGCTCTACCACGAAGCGTTCCACGCCTACCTGACGACCGCGGTCTACCCGCGGGCCGACGGCGAGGTGCCGCGCTGGCTCAACGAGGGACTCGCCCAGATTTTTGAGACGGCGATTTTCGAGGCGGGCGAATTGCGCGTCGGCCACGCCGACCGGGTTCGGCTCCGGGCCGTCCAGCAGGCGCTCGACAAGAAAGACCTTCTGTCCCTGACGGACCTGTTGCGCTCCGGCCCCAAGCAGTTCCAGGTCGAGCAGGCGGCCGACAAGCAGGTTTCCGATCGGCACTATCTCGCGTCGTGGGCGCTGGCGTTTTACCTGACCTTCGACCGCAAGGTGCTGGGCACGAAGGCGCTGGACGACTACATCCGCGCCTTGCAGCGCGGCACCGATCCGCTCGACGCCTTCCAGGATCTCGTCGGCGTACCGCTGCCGCAGTTCGAGAAGGATTTTCAGCAATACCTACGCCGCTTGCAACCCGACGGCAGTGTCTTGAAGCCGTGACCAGGCGTTGTCACCGCATCAGCCCGTTACGCTGTCGCCTTTGGACGTGGCCTCAATGGGTTCGGGCACCTTCACGGCTGGCGGCAGGTGGTCGTGGAAGGGCACCTTTTTCGACTCGCTGTCGATGCGGGCGGCGACCTGGTTGCCGATGATCGGTATTTCCTTCGGGTCGCCGGTGGTTACGGGGCTGCGATAAAAGTGGTAGGCCAGGTAAAGCGTCACCCCCACCAGCGCGACCAGGATCAGAATGGGCCGCAGCTTTTCCACCTCTTTTTCGAGGGGCTGGATTAAATCGAGAATCGCGTCGCCGAACCAGAAGCCGAGGAAAAACAGGATGCTGTTGCCGATGATGGCGCCGATGCCGTCCGCGATGAGGAAACGCACTAGCGGCAGGCGCATCATGCCCGCGGTCAGGAAAAGGGGGGCGCGGATAGTCGGCAGCAGCCGACCGAAAAGGAGGATGTTGACGCCGTAGCGGTGGAAATTGCGCTCGATGCGCAGGCGCTTGGCCTCCGGAAAGAAGCGGGCCGCCCAGCGGTATTGCAACAGTCGGCTGCCGTAGCGGTGGCCGATCGTGTACAGCACCAGGTCGCCGAGGATGACGCCGAAGAGGGCCACCGGCAGCATGAGCCAGCGGTAGGCGTGGTGGCTGTCGGCCGCGCTGGCGGTCCAGATGCCGGCGCCGACCATCGTTAGCTCTTCGGGAAACGGCGCACCGAAACCCGAAGCCACATTCATGCCGAAGGCGAGCAGATACGGCCGCAGATCGTTGAAATCAACCACCGGCGGCCTCCCCCACTGGAGCGGACGCCGGAACGCACTGGCAAACGGCCACTCGGCACCCCTGCGAAGGTCTTTGCAATTGGCTACCCACCCGGCGCGTCCTGCGGTGCCCCGCGCGTTAAGTCGCGGGAACGCCACCTAAACCTCATCCGCCCTTCCCTTCCCGGCCAAGAGCATCCCATTATGCGGGACAGCGGGCGGAAGGGGAAGGGGGAGTTTTGCCGCGTTCCCAAGCTCTGTTGTGGGGTACACGAGCCGGGGTTTACAATCGAAGGGAACGATCGCCTTGAGCCGCGGAGGAGTTGCCATGACCACCCAGACCCGACCGGAAATGCCGGCCCTGCCGCCGGAGACGATCCCCCCGCTGCGCCACGGCGACCGGCTGACGCGCGCGGAGTTCGAGCGCCGGTACCATGCCATGCCGCACGTCAACAAGGCGGAACTGCTCGACGGAGTCGTATACATGCCATCTCCCGTAACCGCGGAACACGGTGGGCCGCACTTCGACCTGGTGACCTGGCTCGGCCTCTACCGCCTTGTTACACCCGGCGTGGTTGGCGGCGACAACGGGACCGTTCGGCTCGACCTGGGCAGTGAACCGCAACCGGACGCCCACTTGCGCATCGAGGCGGCTTACGGCGGCCAGAGCCATGTTGGGGCGGACCGCTACGTCGAAGGCGCCCCGGAATTGGTTGCGGAAGTGGCGGTGAGCAGCATCCCCATTGACCTCAACGTGAAGCTGCCGTTGTACCAGCGGAACGGCGTCCGCGAATACATCCTCTGGCGAGTGCCGGATGATGCCGTCGATTGGTATGTCCTTCGCGGCGAGCGTTACGAACGGCTGCCGCTCGAAGCCGGCGGCGTGTATAAGAGTGAGGTGTTCCCCGGTCTGTGGCTCGCTCCACTGGCCCTGGTCCGCAGTGAAGGAGCGATCTTGATCCAGGTAGCCCAGCAAGGCTTGGCCAGCCCCGAACACGGCGAATTCATCCGCCGGCTCCGCGAACACCCCGACGCGCACAACCCGTGACCGCTGTTGAAAAGGAACCGAAGGTACAATCGCAAAGCCGCAAGCGGCAAAGGCAGCGCGATTTACCTACTCCACCCAGCCCGCCGCCGGGCCGCGCGAGCCAGCTTGACACAATTTTTGGGCACCGGTACGCTCTCCCGTTGGCACGGATCGCCACTCTTCCGAGGAAGGGAGCCGCCGGCACATGGTATTACTCGACCCCGAAATCCTGGAGGCCGGACGCGACCTGTCGCCCGCCCTCCCCGCCGTCGGCCTCGCCATCGGCGCGTTTCTCTGGTTCTGCGGCGCCTGGACGCATCGCTTTTGGATCGTCCTGATCCTCACGCTTGGGGCCGGCGTGTACGGCCTGTTTTATGGGCCGGAACACGGCATGCAGCCGATCGTCGGGGGCCTACTCCTTGCCGTCGCCGCGGGGACGCTCGGCCTGGCACTGATGCGCGTCATGGCATTCGTCACCGGCGGTTGGGCGTTTTACCTCACCGCCCGGCTCATCGCCCCCGCCGCCGACGAGCCGCTGTTGTGCTTCCTCATCGGCGGCTTGTTCAGCGTCTTCCTGTTCCGTTTGTGGATCACCACCGTTTCCAGTGTGGCCGGAACCCTCCTCATCACGTATTCCAGTCTATGGCTCGCGGGCAGCCTGGCGAAGGTGAACCCCGTCGCGCTGGCCGCCAACAACGGGCCGCTCTGGAACTGGGGGCTGGGCGCCGGTATCGTGCTTGGAATCCTCGTCCAATTCGTGCTGCACCGCCAGTACTTGAAGAAGAAGAAGGAACAAGCCGAGGCGGCCGAAGTCGAGGAGCAACGGCGTCAAGCCGAGGAAGAACTGCGCCTGCGCATGCAGGAACCGCTGCCGAAAAAAGGGTGGTGGCCCTTCGGCGGCAAGAAAAAGAAGAAGAAATCGGGCAAGGCCGCCTAGACGCGGTTCCCGGTCGTGCGACCCCGACCCCATCGTCCGTAGCCGCAAGCGGCTCGCTTGCTGGCTTCTGCGTGGGTTCAGCCTGCAAGCGGGCCGCTTGAGGCTACGACAGCATCGAGGAGACATCCCATGTCGGTCAGCGAATTGCCGGACCTGCTCGCCCTCAGCCGCCGGGTCATCGCCGGCGGCGATGTCACCCGCGTCGAGGCGGAGCAACTCTTTCGGCTGGAAGGCGAGGACGTATACGACCTGTTCTACGCCGCTCACAAAGTCCGCCGGCACTTTCACGGCAACCGCGTGACGTTTTGCAGCATCCTCCCGACCAAGTTCGGCAACTGTAGCGAAGACTGTAAGTTTTGCGCCCAAAGCGCCCACTTCGACACCGGCGTCGAGCCGCACGCGATGATGGACGGCGCGGAGGTGGCCCACGCCTGCGAAGACGCGAAGAATAACGGGGCCAGCGCGTTCGGCATCGTCAACGCCGGCCGCGGCCCGACCAAGCGCGAATGGCCCAAGATCATGGAAGCCGTGTACGCGATGAAAAAAGTGGACGGCATCTGCCATTGCGCCACCCTCGGCACCCTCTCGGAAGACCAGGCGAAAGACCTCAAGGCGGCGGGCATCCGGCGGATCAATCACAACCTGGAAACGTCGAAGGAATTCTATCCCGAGATCGTGACGACCCACGCCTGGCAGGAGCGCGTCGATACGGTGCGCCTGGCCCAGCGGGTCGGCCTGGAAACGTGCGTCGGCTGCATCTTCGGCATGGGTGAAACGGTCGCGGACCGCGTTAGCCTGGCGTTCAGCCTCAAGGAACTGAACCCCAGCGTCGTGCCGTTGAACTTCCTCTTCCCGATCGCCGGCACGCCTCTCGAAAACGCGCCGAAGCTCCGGCCAATGGAAATCCTGAAGATCATCGCGGCCATGCGCCTGATCCTGCCGCGGCAAGACTTGAAGATCGCCGGCGGCCGCGAAAAGAACTTACGCGACCTGCAAAGCTGGATATTCTACGTCGGCGGCACGAGTGGCCTGATCGGCAACTACCTCGCCACGGCAGGCCGGCCCAACGGCGAAGACTTGCAGATGATCGAAGACCTGGAACTTCAGTGGCACGACGACCGGGTCGGCGATCTCGACCCGAACGTCGCAATCCCCGATGTAACTCCGGCGAACAGCTGGGCGTTGCCGGTCCTCTCCTGACCGCAGCCGTTATGAGCGCGTGGATGGACGACGACCTGGCCGAGCGCCGACGGCGCGGGTTATTCCGCGTCCGGCGGCGCATCCAGTCCGCCCAGGGCGTCCACGTTCACTGGGGCGGCCGCGAGTATCTCAACTTTTCATCCAACGATTACCTTGCCTTGGCGGGCCACCCGGCGCTTGGGGCCGCCGCGGCGCGCGCCGCAAGGCGTTACGGTGCCGGTGCCGGCGCCTCGCCGCTGGTGTCCGGGTATTTGCCGCCGTTGCGCGCCCTGGAACGCGACCTGGCGCGCTGGGAAGGGACCGAAGCCGCGCTCGTTTTCAGCAGCGGTTTCGCCGCGAACCTGGCCGTCGTCAGCACCCTGGCCGGAACGGGGGACGCGATCTTTAGCGACGCCTGGAACCACGCCAGCCTGATCGACGGTTGCCGGTTGTCCCGCGCGACCACTCATGTTTATCGCCACGCCGACGTGGACCACCTTGCCGAACTGCTCCGCAGCGAAGGGGCCGGCGCGCGCCGGCGTTTCATCGTCTCCGACAGCGTTTTCAGCATGGACGGTGACTTTGCGCCACTGGCCCAACTGCTCGACCTGGCGGAACAATTTGATGCCCAGGTGGTGCTCGACGAAGCCCACGCCACGGGCGTGCTCGGCGCGGGCGGGCGTGGCGTCACGGACCTATTGCCGCCGTCGGTTAGCCGTGAAAGGATCATCAAGGTCGGGACGTTGAGTAAGGCCCTCGGTGCGCAAGGCGGCTTCGTTTGCGGTTCGCGCACGCTGATCGACTATCTTGTCAATTTCGCCCGGCCGTACGTCTTTTCCACGGCGCTCGCGCCGCCCGCTGCCGCCGCGGCACGGCGGGCGATTCGCCTGGTACAAGCGAACCCCGAACCGCGCCGCCGGGTGTTGGAACGGGCCGCCTGGTTGCGCGGTGAGCTGCAAGGGCTGGGCTTTCGCGTCGGCGGATCGCGCTGTCAGATTGTTCCCGTCCTTATCGGAGAATCGCGAGCCGCATTGGTGCTTGCCAAAAAGCTGCGGACGGAAGGGTTACTCGTCCCTGCAATCCGGCCGCCGTCGGTGCCGGAGGGGACGGCGCGCTTGCGCATTAGCCTGATCGCGGGACACACCGAGGAACACGTGCGGCGACTGGTGGAGGTGTTGCGAACGTGTTTTGGGGGATTGCGAAAATGAACGATCCGCCAACGATCGAGTTCAGCATCTGGCTCATGCGGGCTTGACAGAATGACTCGAATCGCCGTGTTCGCGTGGCCGGTTTGC
>JBBRLG010000031.1:0-24697 GCA_038231495.1 Gemmatales bacterium
GACGCGGGCAAGCGCGGCCGTTCCGCCCTCTTCGCCGCCCTGGTTGTTATCCTGCACACCTTCCTGCTCGGCGGCTTCCTCGTCGGCGCCATGGTCACTGGGCCGCGTTACGATAGGGTGTTTCGCGACTTCAACCTGCAACTGGACGAAAGCACCAAGTTCGTCCTGGCCACGTCGCGCTGGCTGAATGACTACTGGTATGCCCCGGCTCCGTTTCTCTTCATGGGCTTGCTCATCGACGGGGCCATTCTCTTTCTGTTGCACCGCTCGCCCCGGACGCGCCGCTGGAGTTATGTCTGGGCCGCGGCGGTCGTGTTGCTGATCCTCTTGTTTTCCGGCTGCTGGGGTACTGCCCTGTACTGGCCTTACAGCAAAATGCTGGACGGCCTTTCCCGCTAATGGGCGTAGGTGTTACCCGCCTTTTCGCTCGATGTCATCAAAAAACAACTGCTTCAAGTCTTGTTTCCACAATAACTTGTGACATTGTTGGTCCATTTCTGCCGCCCAGCGGTTGCCAATCCGTACCACCTCAATACTGTATCGCTTGTTGAGACTGAATCTCAGTATCATGCTAAATTCGTCTTGCTTGACTACCGCGTAACTTGCGGTTTTCGGAGGCTTCCCCATGAGTCGATTCCCACGCCGGGCGTTCACGCTGATCGAGTTGTTGGTCGTCATCGCGATCATCGGCATCCTGGTTAGCCTGCTGCTGCCGGCTGTCCAGAAGATCCGCGAGGCGGCGGCTCGCCTCCACTGTCAAAACAACCTCAAGCAAATGGGCCTGGCCCTGCA
The DNA here is from genome assembly GCA_038231495.1 of Gemmatales bacterium. Lineage (GTDB taxonomy): Bacteria > Planctomycetota > Planctomycetia > Gemmatales > Gemmataceae > JBBRLG01. The sequence continues at coordinate 793 of JBBRLG010000031.1, forward strand.
CCACTACCACGACAACAACCAGGGTCTGCCGCCCGGCTACGTGGCCCGGAACCCCTACGTCGATGGCGCGACCGACACGACGCCGGGCTGGGCGTGGTCGGCGCTCCTGTTGCCGTATGTCGAACAGGAGCCGCTCTACAACTCGATCCGCTTCAACCTGCCCGTCGAACACGGCCAGAACGCCGCCGCCGTGAACACGCTCGTGAAAGTTTATCTCTGCCCGTCGGACCAAACGCCGCCAGCCGCGTTCGCGGTGCCGGACGCCTTCGGTAAGCCGGTCGCGCTGGCCGCCCCGTCGAGCTACGCCGCGTGCGTGGGCGGCGACGAGTCGGAGGTGCCGGGGCCGACGGGGGCGGGCGTCTTCTACCGCAACAGCCGGACGCGCTTGACCGACATCACCGATGGCACGAGCAGCACGATCTTGATTGGCGAACGGTCGTGGGGCAACGCCAACGGCGTCTGGGCCGGCGCGATCAACAACGGCGTCATCCTGCGCGGCAAGCAAAACCCAAACCCTGGCAGCGGCGCGGCGTTCTACCCGGCGGCCGTGCTGGTGCAGGCGCACAGCCATCTCAACAACGCCACGACCGACACCGACGGCGGCCTGGACGACTTTTCCAGCCGGCACACGAACGGCTCGAACTTCCTGTACGCCGACGGTTCGGTCCATTTCCTGCGGAGTGTTCCCGGCGACGCGCTTTCGGGATACACGCCGGACAGCCGGATTTTGCAAGCACTCGGTACGCGGGCGAACAACGACAATGCGTCGGGCCTGGACTAACCGAGGAACCGCCATGACCATCCGACAGACGATCGCGCTGGCGCTGTTCGCCTTCCTCGCCGTGGCCGGCTGCGGTTGCGGCAGCGCGACCCCGACGCTGGCCGGCGGCAAGCCGGTGCATTTCTGGGTCGAAGCACTGCAAAGTGCGGACGCCTCGACGCGCAAACACGCCGTGAGTAAGCTGGGCAACGTGGGCCGCGCCGATCCCGAAGCATTGCCGGGGATTCTCGGCGCCCTGAAGGATCGCGACGCCGGCGTGCGCCGCGAGGCGATCTTCGCGCTGATGAAATTCGGCCCCGATGCCAAGGAGGCCGTGCCGATGCTGACCGAGATGAAGGAGAAAGACCGCGACCCGCAATTGCGCGTTTACGCTACGAAAGCCCTCGCCAGCCTTCAGGACGGCAAGTAAGGACAGGTGCCAGTCGGAGCCGCGACCGTCAGGGAGCGGGGGGTTCACCGCTCCCTGACGGTCGCGGCTCTGACCAGCGCCGTTCACTTCGGGATTGGCTTCGACGGTTCGGGCTTTTTCTCCGGCGGGGCCGGCTTTTCGTCGTCGCCGGGCTGGTCGTTCTTCTCCGGCGGCTTTTCCAACGGCGGCACCGGCCCAGTGCCCTGTTGCGGGACCAGACCGCCGTTGGGGCCGAAGGCCTGAATTTGGACGTTGCCATTCATGATAAACCCCCCATTGAACCCCCCATTGACGTTCATCCCCTGCCACTGCAAAACGTCAGCCCGCAGGTTCGGCTGCGGAACGTTATTGTTGGGGTTCAGGTCGGGATCCTGGCGCAGTTCGTTGGCGAGAGCCTTGGTCGTGAGTAGCAGGACGTTGCCGATCTTGACCGGCTTCAATCCCGCCGTCTCCGCGAGCAGACGCACGGCGGTTTCCAGCGGCACGTCGTCCATCTGCAACGTTACCTCCGTCTTGGCTTCCTTGGCCGGCACGCGGGCGTCCAGCAAGAGGTTTGTCGCCGTCTCGCGCGACAGCCGTTTCAGCGCAGCGGCCAGGTCCACTTTTTCCAGATCGATGCTGACACGCTGTTTGAGTTGGCGGTGCATGGCCATGTCATCCGTGCTGATAAGTACCGTGTCGCCGATGATCGCGAAGCCCAGGTTGTACGGCGCCAGCAGCGCGCGTAAGCAGGTGCGGACCTTGACGTCTTTCAGCTTGACGCTGACGAGCATTTGTTCGGGGTCCTGGCCCAGCTGCTGAATCGTGAAACGGTCCACGACGAAGTTGATCTTGGTAAGCTCGCGAATCTGGTTCAGCGCCGCGTTGAGCGACTGGTCGGTCACTTCCAGCGAGAGCGGCTGGTCGAGCTGGTTTTTGACCTTCTCGGCGGGGCTGCCTTCCTTGACCTTGACCTCCGGGGCGGCGGGGGCCGCCCAGGTCAGTGCCGGGAGCAAGGTTACGACAAGGACGGCAATTGCGAGACGGCGAAACACGGCCGGAAGCATCGGTGGACTCCTAAAAGGTCCTGACGGAATGGCGAGCCGGGAGCGTACCAGTAGTTTCAAACATGAAAAGCGCAGGGGGTTTGCCTGACCACCTGAATGGTAAGCAGTTCCTCCGGAGGTATCCCCATACGCCCGCCGTATTATACCAGCACGCCCGCCGTCGTCCACCGAACCCGATCTTCCCAGTAGGACGCAGCCACCGTATCATGGACTGAGAACCACCGAATTCCAGGGGTCTTGCCATGATGCCTCGGAAGTATCTCTTTCCGAACGTGATCGAGATGAACTACCAGGCGGGCCGCCGGCTGGGCGTCAACGTCTACCTCATCGACGGTGGCAGCGAATTCCTCCTCATTGACGTCGGCTACCTCGACCACATTGACGAAATCGTCGAACTCATCCGGCAAATGGACTTCAACCTCTCGACGTGCAAGATGATCGTCGCCACGCACGCCGACGCCGACCACATTCAGGGCATCGCCCGCGCCAAGGAACTGCTCAAGGCAAAGGTCGCCGCCCACCCGCTCACCGTCGAGCCGCTGGAGACCGGCGACAAGATCATGACGTTTGCCTCGATCAAGGCCCAAAACCTCGACATCCCGATGCCGCCGTGCAAGGTAGATTTGCTGCTCAACGAGGGCGATACCATCGCGGTCGGCAACTTGAAGTTGAAGGTTTGGCACACGCCCGGCCATACGGACGGCCAACTAAGCTTCAAAATGGGCAACCTTCTGTTCAGCGGCGACAACATTTACAGGGACAGTTGCGTCGGCGTCATCGACGCGCACCACGGCTCGAACATTGAGGAGTTCATCGCGTCACTGAAACGCATCAGCCGCGACGATTCAGAGTTTCTGCTGCCCAGCCACGGCCCGGTCTTCCGCCGTGACAACACGATCGTGCAAAAGGCGATCGACCGGCTGACGCAGTACCAGTACATGGCGGACTTCGGCACCTGCGCGAAGGACTGGCCCTTGCTCGACGAGTGGGAGAAAGAAGTGTGCGAGGGCCGGATGCCGGACTTTAGCCGGTGAAAATAACCTGGCCGCCAACTTCCGCGTTTCCGCATATCCAGGACGAGTCGGCCGCCTTCCTTTCCTTGCATCTCCCGCGGCCGGGGAGTAGAACAGAGCAGGGGACTCGAAACGCCCCGCTTCCACAACCAACTCCGGTGGGTGATCTATGCCAGCGAATAATCCGCTCCAGCCCAAGCGTTCGTGGAAGGACAGCAAGCCGGCCGACGCCCGCACTGGCGCGGGGCAGCGCGGCTGGAAGAAGGAACAGGCCGCCGCGGGCGACGGCTCGAAGGGGCCGCTGCTGACGCGCCGGGGCAAGATCGGCATCGCCGTCGGCGGCTTGATGGTCTGCCTCGTCGGCATCGTCGTCGCCATCCTCCTCATGCAACGACGCGACCCGCCGCGGTTCGTCCTCATCGGCGCGGGTTACGAGCCGAACCTTGCCGTGCCGGATAACGTCTTCGGCGTCCGCGGCCTCGACGACCTGCAAGCGTGGACGGAAGAGTACAACGGCGGCAGCAATGCCAAGAACGCGATTGAGGTGAAGCGCAAAACACTCGTCACCACCGAAGACCCCCTTGATGAAGCGTTGAAGAATTGCAAGTCGCCGACCGTCGTCGTCTACTTCGCGGTCCACGGCGGCACCGAAGGGCAAGGCGAATTTCTCGTCCCCGACGACGCCAACATGCGCACCGGCGGCTTCAAGGCCTATCCGCTAAGCACGGTCCTCGCCGCGCTGAAGGACAAGCTGCCGGCCAAGACGAAAAAACTGCTCGTGCTGGACGCCACCGCGGCGGGACCGGATGCGGCGTTGGGCCTGATTCACAGCGACTTTGTACGCACGCTCAAGGCGGACCAGGCCGCGCTGCAGGGCGTGCCCAACCTGGCCGTCCTGCTGTCCAGCGACGAAGACCAGCGGTCGTGGGGTTCGGAAGAGTGGGGGACGACGATCTTCGGCCACTTCTTCCTGGAAGGCTTGAAAGGGGCCGCCAGCAAGCAAGGCGTGGTGACAACGAAGTCGCTGGCCGATTACGTGGCCAAGGAGGTGACGCCGTGGGCGCGTGACAACCGGGCCGCGCTCCAGACGCCGATCCTGCTCGACACGCAAAACGTCGCCGACGACACGGCCCTCGCGCTGATCGAATTTAGCGCGTACAAGCAGCCAGACCCCAAGGAACTGGCCAAGTTTACCGAGCCGGCGGGGCTGCGCGAGGCGTGGAAGAAGCGTGCGGAGTTGGCGGCACTGCAACCGTCGCCGGCCGTCTACACGCCGCACTTGTGGCGACAATACCTGGACACGCTGAAGCGCTACGAAGACCTGCTGCGGAAGAACAGCCCGGCGGCGGCGACGTTGGCCGGCGACCTGGGCACCCTGGCCACTCGTATGCGGGAAGCGCAGGGCATCCCGTTCGACGCCTTGGGCAACAGCCTGGCCATGCCGGCGGCGTTCGGCTGGTCGCTCGACCCGGCGGCAATGGCTAGCACGAAAAAGGAGTTCGACGCGCGGTGGCTGGCGATGAAGATGCCGGAGGACGTCGCCCGGCTGCTCCAGGAGTGGCAGACAAAAACGGAGGATCAACGCCAACGGCGGCTGCTGCGGCTGCGGCTCGAAGCGCTCCTGTTGGCCAAGGCACAGGAGTCGGAGGCCAATTTCGGCACGGTTTGCCTCGTCCTGGCTCACCCGGCCGTGCGCGACGCCGGCGCACCGTCGTACCCGGCGGAAGCGTATTTCGCGCTGATGCTTAACCGCTATTTGCCGGTGAAGGGTCGCGACTGGCCCGCGGTGCAGAAGGTGCTGGCAGTCCGTCTGCAAGCCGAGGAAGCCGCCCTGGGCCTCAACTTTAAGGGCGACGACAAACTGCCGGCCTACAGCGAGCAAGTGCTGCCGTGGATCAGCTCGGGGGCGGCCAAGTTCGCCGACGACCGAGAGAGCGTCGAGCGCGGCGACTATTACCGGACGGTCGGCGAAGACCTTTTATTTGCCTCGCCGGGCAAGGCGGCCGGCGTCGCCGACACCGGCAAGGCGGCGAACGATTACGCACTGCTGCAAAAGAAAGCCACGACCGTGCGCGAGGCGCTGGACGCGCGCGACCACGCGCTGGCCGAGTTGCCGTACTACACCGCCTGGCTGGCCACGCTGCCGGTGATCGAGGAGCGCGACGACGAGGCGCCTTGCGTCGGGCTGTGGGAAAAGGTCCACGCCTTGTGCGCGCTTTTGGACCGGCCGGCGTTCGGCAAAATTGACGAACTGGAGAAGCCGACGCGCGAAGTGCGGGCGGGGTTGGACGCCTTGGCCGCCAAATTCAACCGTGCCGTGCCCGCCGGCAAGGCGATAACGCAACAGGCCTGGAAAGACGCCGACAACGCGCTGCTGGTGCCGTTCCTGGACGCCGACCAGCGCATGGAGTTGTTGAACCAGTTGCGGGTCGCCGGCCACCGGCTGAACGCCGAGCCTAGCCCGTTAGACGGTCTGTCCAAAGAGAAAAACCAGCTCGACGAGAAGGCCGGTTCGCAGCGGCGCGGCCGGCTGGCGTTGGCGCAGCTGGGCAAGGACTATGGATCGAAGGAGTTGGACGGTGCGGTGAACAAGCCGGGCGAGATGTGGGGCAAGTCGCTGGCGGAGGCGGGCGAGCGCGTCGCCAAGGCGTACCGCGATTTGGCGCAGGACGTGTACCGGCGCACGGAGGAGGGCCGCACCGCGCCGCTGAAGGAGGCGCGCGACAAGTTGCGCACGGGGGCGTTGGAGGCCCGGCTACTTCCCGGGGCGGCGCCGCAGAAGTGGACCGGACTCGACCCCGTCGGCGAGAACCGCCGCGTGGGGTTGCACGACCTGCTCGCCTACCAGACGCGGCGGACGTTCAACGATTACTGGGCCGGCGGGACCGACCCGAAGCAGCCTTACTACCGTCTGGCCGGGCAGGTCTACCTGTCGGCGGCGAAAGCGCTGGTCACCGGCGACGGCATGCCCGACGAGGTGCAGAAGCCGCGCCTGACCGAGTTCGCGGAATTGACCGAACTGCTCGGGGAGCCGGACGGGCTGACAGTGGGCTGGTTCGACGGCCGCGAAATTCGGCCGGGGCCGGCGAAGCTGCACGTCACCGACGAAGACCTCGTGTCACGCAGCTTCACCTTGAAAAAGGAGAAAAAAGCGCCGGACGGCATCCCGGCCGTCTGGACCGAAGTGGGCAAGGGGCTGAAGCCGGCGGACCCCAATGACCTCGAACGCCGAGCGGTGCCGCGGGACAAGGCCCGGCCGGACACCCCGGTCGAGATCGAGTACGTTCTTAAACCGGAGGCCGTACCGGGGACGGGGGCCGCCAAGGAGGACAGCGATTACGATTTCTACGGCTTCTTCCGGGGCCGCGTCGAAAAGTTGCACACGAAGGTGGTGCTGCACCACCGGCCGGAAATCACGTCGTACCTGCCGGAGTTCCCGCCCGAGGCGAGCCTCCTGATCCGGGCCGACCCGCGCGACTACGACCGCTTCGCCGCGGCGAACAGCGAGCTGGTGATTGTGCTCGACTTCTCCGGCAGCATGACGCTTCCGACAAAGGAAACCGCGGGCAAAAACCCCGAACGGAGCCGCAAATACGAAGCGCTGGCGGCTCTGCAAAAATGTCTGACCCAGGTGCCGCGGGGGGTCCACGTCACCCTGTTGACCTTTAGTGAAGAAGGGGGCGGCAACCGCATCAACCCGCAATGGAAACAAGTCGAGTGGGATCCGTCGTCCGAGGCCGTGGCCGAACGCATCGACAAGTTGCGCCTGCTGACGCCGGCGGGTGAAACGCCCCTGGCGCGGGCGACGGCGGAAGCCAAGGATTATTTCACGCCGGGCTTCGACGGTGCCAAGACCGTCCTGGTGATAACGGACGGCGGTGATAGCGAATTCCCCAATCCGCCGGACGAAACCGGACAGCGCTACATCGACAAATACGGCTCCATGCGCCAATTCCTGAGCAAGCAGTACCTCAACTCCGGCATCAAGGTGAACGCAATTGGCATCGAAACGGATTCACTCGTCGGCAGGGAGAAAAAGGGGCTGGACGAATACCGGCCGGCGATCAAGGCTCTGGGAGGTGAGTTCGTGCCGGTGGAGGACCGTGTGGCATTGACGGCGAAGATCGAGAAGTTCCTGATGCCGGTCCGCTACCGGGTGGACGGCGAGGGCGGCAAGGAGAGCGGCACCGTACCACCGGGGAAGATCCCGGAGGACGGGGCGGACCTGACCCGCAGCGGCCACGACGAGCACTGGATTCGCGGCTTGATACCCGGCACGTTCATGGTGAGTATGCAAACCCACCGCCTGAGCAAGAAGGCGATCAACCAGCGCGTGCGGCTGGAGGGCGGCGACGCCCTGGTACTGCGCCTGTTGCCCGTACCGAACAGCACCAAGGATTTCGTGTTGCGCCGCGAGTTGTACGGCGAGTCGGACGACATCAAGAATCGGAACAACGTCCTCACCCGCGCGGCGACGGACCCCGCGTGGCTGCTGTCCGTGCTGCAAAACCAGCTGGAGGAGAACGGCCGCAAAGTCCACCCCTTGCACCTCATGACGGCGATCGAGAAACGCTATGTGCCCGGCAATAAAGCGGAAGCGGTGGGCGTCGCGCGGCCGCGCTTCGTGTGGTTCAACGTCGGCACGAAGGAAGCGCCGGACAAGCTGGCACCGGGCGGGTTGCGCTTCTACCCGCTGCCGGACTACCCGGCGCCGGCGTACAGCCTGGACCTGGCGGAGTGGGTGCGGGGTACGGAGCCGGTGCTACAGGCGTGGTGGACCGAGGACCTGCCGCCGGTCCGCAAAATCCTCACGGCCGACGAGGCCGGCAAGCGGTTGATGGACCTCAAGCAGTACGGCCCGATGAAAGTGCAGCCGACCGACAAGGACGAGGCGACGCGCGTGGTGGTCGAGAGCATCGTCCACCAACGCCGGGCGGTTGAAAAGAAGCCGGGCGACGCGCTTGCCGACGTGGACTGCGTGGTGGTGCGGCTGCGCTGGGACCCGGAACGGCCGACGCCGTTCTACGTGCTGCCGCCGGACGAGTTGGGGGCGACGGGATCGGAGCACAAGTTCTACCTGGAGGCGGGCAAGTACACGGGCGTCTTTTTTAACGTGAGTCCGGAAAAGCTCAAGGCGCTGGACCATTTGCCCATCTACTCGGTGGAGGACATGAAGTTGAAGGCGCGGCGGCTGCCCGGCGGGTTGCCGCTCGGCGTGCCGAATGAAAGCAAGCGGCCGCCGAAGCCGTAGGGCGCGGTAAGAATCGACGCATTGGCGAGCGTCGGGGCGTAAGCCCGACGTGCGCGGGTAAAATGCACGTCGGGCTTACGCCCCGACGCTCGCCAGGCTTTGAGCCGTAGTGAGTTTGAAAGGCAAGCGAAAAGCACCCCGACAGAAAACAAGTCACATGACGAACGCATCCCCGCACGGGGCACACAAATGGCAGACTCCCAAGGCGCGCGCGGCGTCGGGCCGGCCGGCGAAAGGCCGGTCGCGGCGACCCCTGGTGATCGCCATTCTGTTCGCCATGCTGGCACTGGGCGGAGCGCTGGTCGCGCTGCTCTTCTACCGTCAGCAAGTGCCGGACGCACTGCTCGTCATCGCCCGCGTGGACCAGTATGACGACGACCGGTTGCCCATCAGTCCGTGGGGCGACACCGACCGCAGTGCCCTCAAAGGGATCATCCGTAAAGAGCAAGATGTATTCACCAGCCAGGATCGCGCCCTGCTGTTGCCGGCCCTCAAGACGTTGGGGCAAAAGCAAAAGGACCAGCCGCTCATCATCTATTTGTGCGCCTACGCGGTCGGCACCGAAGACGGCGGCGTCGCGGTGTTGCCGGCCAAGGCGCGTCTCGACGACCCCCGGACGTGGCTGCCGCTGCCGGAGGTCCTCGACGCCGTGACCGCCAACCCGGCACCGCACCTACTATTGCTCCTGGACCTGGCCCAACCCTGCACCGCGCCCCACGACGGCCTGTTGCGCAACGACGTGGTCGAGCGGTTGAAGCCACTCCTGGAGAAGGCCGTGCAGGACCACCCGAAGTTGCAGGTGTTAACGTCCTGTGCGGCGGGTCAGGTGTCGCTGTCGTCGGAGGAGTTGGGGCACACGGCGTTTGCCTACTATGTGGCAAGGGGGCTGCAAGGGCACGCGGACGGTTGCCTGCCCGGCCGGCCGCCGGACCACCTTGTCGGCGTGCAGGAGTTGCAAAGCTACGTCACGGCGCAGGTAGATCGCTGGGCCGCGCACAACCGCGGCAGCCGGCAAACGCCCCAATTCTTCGCCAACCCCGCCGACGCGGACTACGGCTTGAAGACGGTGGAGTCGCCGCCGAACGACCCGCCGACCCCACCGGCGGTCGAATACCCGGACTTCTTGCAACGCCCCTGGAAGGAACGCGATCGCTGGTGGAAGGACCGCGTCAGCCGCACGCCGCCGCCGCTGTACCGGAGCCTTCAGGACGAGGCGCTGCGGGCCGAGGCCCGCTGGCGCGGCGGCGAGGGCGAGGCCGACCTCAAGGCATTCCTGGACCCGCGCGTGGACCGCTTCGCCTCGCGCCGGCGCGAACAGAAGATCGGTCCCGAAGCCGCGGAACCCCTGTCCCTGGCCCAGGCCCAGGCCAGCGCCAGGGGACAAGTGGCGACCGTGCCGCTCGACGACGCGCCGCGCGACCTGCGCGAACTGGCCACGGTGTACGCGCTGGCCAGTCCGACGGCCGCCAAGCCCAATCCCAACGAAAAGGACACCGCCCGCCTGGGCAAGGAGACGGAGGCGGTGCGCAAGAAGTACGGGACGACGCCTTTCGACCTGGCCTGGACGGTCTGGACGGTCGCCGTCGCCGAGCGGACGCCGCAGCCGGAACAGTTGCGCTGCTGGTACGGCCTGCTGGCGGAGGAGGGCAAACCGCCGCCGGTGTACGCCGAGTTGCGCTTTCTCAAGCGGCTGCTCGAACTGAAGGTTGAAAAGCCGGCGGACTGGCCGGCGGCGGCTGTCGGCAAGGGGCTGGAACTGACCGACTGGGCGGAAAAGGTCGAGGCCGGCAGTCCGGACACGCAGCCGTGGCTCAAGGAGGCTTACGCCCAGGCGGTGCAGGACCGGCGGGCGGCGGAGGAGTTGTTCTTTAACGCGCCGCCCGCGAAACGGGGCGACGCGCTGAAGGCGCTGGACGACGCGGCGGGCCGGTACCGCGAATTGCACGAACGGCTGACGGTCTTGAACGACGGTCGACGGCTGCGCGACGAGGGGTTGGTGTTCCTGTCGGGGTACGCGTCCTACCTGGAAGTGGACGACGCCAACGCCAAGGTTTGGGAAGAAGCGGTGGGGGCGACGCGCGAGCTGGACGACTTGCTGGGGCGGCCGGCGGAGGGTGGGTCCGTGCCGCCGGCGACGCTGCTGCGGCTGAACGAGCTGGTGACGGTCCTGCGTAATAATCTCAAGAAATTGCGGCAGTCGCCCGACGCGACGTGGGTGACGCGGCCGATTGACCCAAGTAAGCCCGTCGGCGGTGCCGATTTGATGAAGATGAGTGCCCTCTTGCAACTGCCTAGCTGGACGTTGCCGGAGCGCCTGACCCTGTGGGCCAACTACCGCGCCGCCGGGGCACGGGTGGCGCAGGGACTGAGCGACGACGGCAAGTCGTCCGTGGCCCTGGTGTCCAACGAAGGAGCCGTCAGCCGGGAGCGCGAACGGGCGCTGGTGCGGGCGCGGACCTCGACGGCCTTATTGAAGTTGGCCCGGTCGGCGGAAGCCGGGCAGGTGGAAGCGGAATTGCAGAAGTTGCAACGGGCGCGCGCGGGGACCGACCGCGCCGCCGAGGAAGCCGCCTGGCAGTCGCTTGGCCGGGCACTGCGGCAGGCGTGGAAACAGGCCGACGCGGACCGGTCCCGGAGCGGAGCGAATTGAACTCGTAAATATACTCAGGGTGGCAGCCTGTGGCACAATGGTCGCCGTAGCCACAAGCGGCTCGCTTGTGGGCTTGCCGCCGCCCACAAGCGCGCCGCTTGTGGCTACGGGGCGTAGCCGCCTTCGCCAGAATGCGGGTCTGCCCCGTGTCCGAGAGCTTGCATTCTGGCGAAGGCGGCTACGCGGCGTCGTGTCCGTCTGAGTTGCATATAAGAACCTACACCGAAGATTGGAGACCCCATGATGCCAACCCACGCCCGCGGTCTTTACCGATTCGCGTTGCCACTACTGTTACTGCCGATCCTGTGCGCGGCCCCGGCCCGTGCCGCCGAAAAGGGGCAATTCAAACTCTGGTTCAGCCTGACGTCAAACTCCGCCGATGCGAAGGATTTTACGCTCCTACGGCCCAACCAGACCCAGGATCTGTATCTCTTCGTAAAAAGCACCGCGACCGCGGACGAAGAAGTGACCGTGGAGGTCCTGGCTGGTGACAAGCCGATCGAGGGCGGCACCGTCACGTTCGTGGCGGCGAAGGGTTTCACCCTCGTCCGGCTGGGCAAGGCGGCACCTGCGGGGGAGAAGCCCCTGGCGCCGCCGGCCCCTGGCGCACCGCCGCCCCCGCCGCCGGAACTGGCGCCCCTGACCGGCGCGTTGAAGTTCACCCTGCGCGGCAAGGACAAGGACGGCAAACCGGTTGACCTCGAAGAAGTGACGAACGTCGCCGTCGCCAAGCCGAGCAAGTACGTGGAGATCTCCGCAAAGTCGTACAAGCTGGACGTGAACGCCGACATCAAGAACCGGCTCGAATTCAAGATTAAAGCCGGCTCCAATTTTCCGGGCGGCACCAAGTGTCGGGTGGAATTGGTCCTCGACCCCAACCGCATCCCCGGCCTCGTCGAAGGGCCGCGGGAGGGCAACTGGGGCGGGTTCCTCCAAAACCCCGGCGACGTGTTGACCCTGCGGGCGGACAACCTGAAGTTCGACGACACGGGTGCCAAGCCCGACGCCTCGACCAACGGCCTCGTGTACCTGACCATCGACGGTTACGAGCGCGCCGTCATCTTCAACAGCAGTTTCCCCCGTAAGGCAGGCATCGAGGCCACGCTACAAGAGGTTCCCGACACCCAGACCATCGTCCGCCTCAAAGCGCCCGTGTTTGGCGATAACGCGAAGCCGTTCCCGGTGGCTCTCGAACTCGACAACACGCCGGATAAGTCGGTCACCGAGATCGGCCTTGACCGCTCCGGCGAGGGCACGTTTAGCACCAAAGCCAGCGAGATCACCGTCGTGGGCAGCGGTGACCGCAAGCAGCAGATCCTGGTCAACCCGGCTTTTCCGGGCCACGCACTCCAGCTGAAGACTATCGTCGCCGACTGGAACACGGTGTTGGACGTGGCCGACACCTTCGGCAAACGACTGTTGCGCTTCCGCCTGCTGAAGAGTCTGACGCCGGCCCCCGGCGACGAGGCGGGCAACCTGGCCACGTTCCTGGACATCGCCAAGGACAAGAGGGGCGCCAACGAAATCCTCGCCGAAGTAATCTTCGACGGCGCACCGGCCAAGCTGAAGTTCGTTGGCTTCCCGAAGCAGTTGGAGCGCGGCGCGCCGCTGCCGGTCAAGGCGTTGACGCCCGTGCCGGAGTCCGGCATCAAGGAGGTGGTGTTTTTCCTCGGCAAGCCGAGTCCGGACGGCAAGGCACCGCCCGACGCCGTGAAGGTTCGCGGCTTGCGGGTGGACGACAAGGCGCTCGACGCGAAGACGGGCCTGTTTGAAGCGCGGCTGGACGCGCCGACGGACGCGAAGGGCAAGGTTGATGTGACGGCGCAAGTAACCAACGGTGCCGGCCTGGTCGCGACCGAGACGGTGCAGATCGAACTGATTCCCGCCAAGGGGGCCGCCGGCGGCGCGGCACCGGCCGGCAAGGCCAGCATCGAAGGCAAGGTGGTGCAGGGCGACCGCCCGCAGCCGAACCTTCCGGTCCTGTTGCGCGACGCTGCCGGCGGCGTGAAGGACACGACGATGACCGACGACAAGGGCGGCTTTCTCTTCAAGGAAGTGCTGCCGGGCACCTACCGCGTATTCGCCAGCAAGACCGGCGACAGCACCAAGGGTGAGACGATCGTGCAGGTGCAAGAGGGCCAGAAGAAAACGGACGTGTCGGTGAGTATCGTTCGCTGAGGTAGGTAAAGAAGACCTCACGCAGAGGCGCGGAGAAAATGCCTTTGCATTTCCTCCGCGCCTCTGCGTGAGGTCTTCATTCGTACATTCCTCTTCGGAGGCGGCCATGAGTCGCGTGGCGTCGAAGTATGTTCCGTCGTCAGCCGGCAGCCTGGTATTGCCCGGCATCGACTGGCGCACCTACAGCCGTTTGCTGCGCGTCTTTGCCGGAAGTCACGGCGTCCGGTTGACCTATGATCGGGGGAGTTTGGAGATCATGTCGCCGCTCCCGGAACACGAGGACGACGCCCGTTTCCTGGGCCGCCTGGTGACGGCTCTAACGGAGGAATTCGGACTGCCCTTGAAAGCCGCCGGATCGACGACGCTGCGCCGGCAGTTGCGCCGCCGTGGTATCGAGGCGGACGAAAGTTTCTGGATCGCCAACGCGCCGCGAATGCAGGGCCGACGCCGGCTGGACTTACGCACCGATCCCCCGCCCGACCTGGCGGTTGAGGTGGACGTTAGCCGTAGTTCGCTCGACCGCTTGTCGATCTACGCCGTGCTGGGCGTTCCCGAAGTGTGGCGACTGGACGGCGATGCGCTGCTATTTTACGTCCTCAACGAAGACCGTGCCTATACGACGGCGGAGCGCAGCCGTTCGTTCCCGTTGATTACGCCGGTGGACTTATTGTCGTTTATCGCCCAGGCGCGCCAGGCGGGCGACCAGAACCCGGTAGTCCGCGACTTCCGCATTTGGGTGCGGCAGCAGCCGGACGCAGGCCAAGACCCGCCATCACTCGGGTAGCACGCATGTAGTTTCAGGCCGAGGCTGCGCCGCTCGAAACAAGCAACTTCACTCCAACCAGCTATACGGATAATTCGGATCGTCCATTTCCATCGCCGCCTTCGTCAAGCGTAACGGCGCCATCGTATCGACCATGACGGCCAACTCGTCGGTGCGCGTCAGCGGCCGGCTGGCGACGATGGTGCCGGGGTGTGGGCCGTGCGGGATGCCGCGCGGGTGCAGCGTGAACGACGCCTCCTCGACGCCGCGGCGACTGCCGAACTTGCCGCGGACGTAGTACAACACCTCGTCGGCCTGCACGTTGGAATGCGCGTACGGCACCTTGATCGCCTCCGGGTGCGTGTCCAGCAACCGCGGCGCAAACGTGCAGATCACGAAGCCGGTTGCCTCGAAAGTCTGCTGCACCGGCGGCGGCTGGTGGGTCGTGCCGGTGATCGGCTCGAAGTCGTCGGCGTTAAACGTATACGGGTAAACGAAGCCGTCCCAGCCGGCCACGTCGAACGGGTGGTGCGCCAGCGTGTAGCGTGTCAGCCGGGTGCCGTCCTTGATGAGTACCGTCGTGTCTTCTTCCACGTCCAGCACGAGCGGTTCGCGCGGCCCGTGGAAGTCGCGCTCGTAATAAGGCGCGCCGAGGCGAATCTGGCCGTCGGTATTGAGGTAGCGCGGCGGCAGGGTGATATTGTTCGACGACTCGATGACAAGCAGGTCCGGTTGCGTCTCCGGCTCAAAGTCGAGGCGGTAGGTCGTGCAGTGCGGCACAACGACGTAGTCGAACGGCTTGACCACTAGCACGCCGAACATGCTCGACAGGACGCCGTGACCTTTGTGGACAAAGATCACCTCGTCGGCGGTGGCGTTGCGATAGAGTTCCGCTTGCGGCTGAGCGGGCCGGCAGCGTGACATCACCACGTCCTGATTGAACATCAGCGGCACGCGCCCGGTGACGGGGTCGCCAGCGGGTTTCATCTGGCCGGACTTGAAATGATAGTGCCGGAGCACCGATTCCTCGACGGCTTGCAATGGCACTGAGCCGGCCGCCTCGACCTTGCGGACGCGCGTCGGCGGCCGCAGGTGGTAGGCGATGCTATACGCCCGGCCGAAGCCGGCGGTGGTGACGACCTCTTCGTAGTGGATGCCCTCGTTGCGATAACCGGGTTCGTTGGGGAACGCGATGTGGCGCTTCCGCGGGAGAGTGCCTAGCTTGCGGTAGACCGGCATGATGTGACTCCAGCAACAGGACCGCGGCTCAGGTCGTCGTGGTGACGAACGGAAGTAAGGAGGATGGGTTTGTCGATTCCGCCTCGGCGTATTTCTCCGAGCGCCTAAGCGCTTCTTCGATCCGGCCGAGTTTCAATAGCGTATGGAGGCCGAAAAGCTGCGCCTTGGCATTGTCGGGTTTTGCCTTCCCGGCATAGTCAAAAAACAGCAACGCCACATCGTCGTGGCCCAATTCTTGCCAGGCGCGGCCGCGTAACAAGGCGATCTGATCGCGACTCAGGAACGGCGGCCCGTAACGCAGTAAGACAAGAACTTCTTCCCAGTTGTTGGACTCCAGTGCCGTCTGCAACCGTTTGCCGAGGCGATCCGCCGAGCGCTCCAGGGGATCGAGTCGCTGGAGGACTTCCTCGCCTTGCAGCATGTGCAGATCGGCCGACAGCCCGTCCAAACGCACTTTCTCAGCTGGATTGAGGTTAAACCAGGCTTCCTCCATGCGGTCGTATTCTGCGTCGGTTTCGGGAAGGGAGCTTTCGCCACGCGCCAGTTTCGCATGGGCCTCAAGGATAAAACGCGCCGAGTCGCGATGGTCCGGATTGTCAAGAAACAGCGGTGTCTTCATGCCTCACAACCTCCGCTTCCGCTGACTGCCAAAAGGGGCGCGTCGCCGCCAGAGTCAATTGAAACGCGGCCAGGGCCATTACCTCATGGGGGCTGATCGTGCCATGGCCGGGCTTGTCCGGCCGTAGCACCAATGTCGGCAGCTCCGGCAGAATCGGTTCCTCAACAAAAGGCCCCGTACCGAGTTTCCACAGCACCAGCCGGTCATCTCCTACCGCTTTGGGATATTGCGCCTTGAGGCGCTTGGGAATCAGCACCGCTGGAAGATCGACGATTGAGGGACAAACGGACAACCCCTTGCCGCGCTGGGGATGCACGTTGCCGTTGTCGTCGGGTTTCACGTCTATGTCCGGACGAACACCGAGACAGCACCGTGTCGCGCCAACCTTGGGACCGTCGTCTCCGACATACATGGACCGAAAAACCAAGGGCATTCTGTCGTCACCTCATTATAACGTCCCGCGCCGCGCTTGTTCGCGCTCAATGGCTTCAAACAATGCCTTGAAGTTCCCTTTGCCGAAACTGCGCGAGCCGTGCCGTTCGATGACCTCGAAGAACAACGTCGGCCGATCTTCTACCGGCTTGGTGAAGATTTGCAGCATGTACCCCTCGTCGTCGCGGTCCACCAGGATGCCGAGGTCCGCCAGTTCGGCCATGTCCTCGTCGATCTTGCCAATGCGATCTGGCAGTAGGTCATAGTACGCCTTCGGCACCTTCAGGAACGAGACGTCGTTGTGCCGAAGCGCCCGCACCGTCTCGACGATGTTTTCGGTCGCCAACGCGATGTGCTGCACGCCGGGACCGTGGTAGAAGTTCAAATACTCCTCGATCTGCGACCGCCGTTTGGCCTTGGCCGGCTCGTTGATGGGGAACTTGATCCGGCCGCCGCCGCCCTGTACCACCTTCGACATCAGCGCCGAATATTCCGTGCTAATGTCCTTGTCGTCGAAGCTCACCAGCTGCGCGAAGCCCATCACGTTCTCGTAGAACGCGACCCACTCGTCCATCTTGCCTTCTTCGACGTTGCCGACGATATGGTCGATGAACTTCAAACCGGCCGGGTGCGCGGTGCGCGGGCTGTAACGGTCGGCGTCGAGCGCCTTGTAACCGGGGGCGAAAACGCCGCGGTAACGGTCGCGGTTGACGAACGTGTGCGTCGTGTCGCCGTAGGCGCGGATGGTGGCGAACTCGTAGACGCCCCACTCGTCCTCTAGCAAGGTCGGGCCGGTGACGCCGATCGCGCCGCGCTGCGTCGCGATTTCGTAGGCCGTGCGCACGTCATCGACTTCCAGCGCGATGTCCTGTACACCGTCGCCGTGTTGAATGATGCGCTGGCTTTCGGGATGGTTGGGGCCGAGCGGCGACGCCAGCACGAACGTGATGTCGCCTTGTTTGAGGACGTAGCCGGCCTCGTGGCGCGACTTCGTTTCCAGGCCGGCGTAGGCCACCACGTCGAACCCGAAGGCGTTGCGGTAGAAGTACGCCGACTGCCGGGCGTTGCCGACGAAGAAGCGGACGTGGTCGATGCGGCGCAGCGGCAGCGCGTCGCCACCCTTGGACAGGCTTTTCGCCCCCGTTTGAGCAAACGCTGGCGACAGAATTACTTTATCGGTGAACTCCACGACATCATCGACCTCCGAAGTGTAGATCGGAGTTTGCGGATTCTCGGTGCGATCACTCATAGCACGTTTACCTCACTACAACAGGCTGTTCGGCGAGAATTTGTTGATTGTAACAAAACTGAACCCAATAGAGTCCAGATTGTGGGAACATGCAATCCACCAGGCGGAAAGCCAGACCCCGGACGGCCCGCGGGTCAGGCGGGAAATTCAGCTCGTGGGTCGGGCTTGAAAACATGACCAGGCCCGAATCGGCCTGTCGGCAATCAATCCGAGCCTGCCCAATCCCACGTCCGCCTGCGATTTCCAGGTAGACGCACAGCATTGGAACGTGCAGTGGATAGTCTGACTCTGCGACAGCGTGTATCGTGCTTACCAGACCCAAGACATCCATTTTGTTCGGGTTGCTTGGGTTTGGCCGAATATCGTCGCAGAGCAGCATATGCCGGACAACCGGATTGACTCCCGCCATCGTGTCCTCCAGCCGTGGCAAGGTTGCCTGACATCCCATCCCCGTGACGCGCATTTTACACCACCGGAATCCCAAACCGCCGGACCAGCCCCTCCAGCTCGCGCCGCAAGAACGGCAGCGACGGGGCGATAAACAGCTTGTTTTGCATGTGCGACGGGTCGTAGTCCGTGTTGATGACCACGTCCGTAACGAACGGTTGTCGGGTCACAGCGGGCGAGAAGAGCGAATAAGGGATTTCGCCGGTCGATGACAGGATGCCGGCACCGAATACCTTCGTTTCGCCCGCCTCCTCGACCAGGCCGAACTCGATGCTGAACCAGCTGAACCGTTTCAGCGCCAGTACCTGGTCGCCGTGAGTCGTGGTCGCGACCGCCTTGCCGATGAGGACGAGTACCTCGGCGTAGTCGCGGTTCATCAGCGGCGGCACATGGCCGAGGCAGTCGTGAATCATGTCCGGTTCGGGCGTAAACTCCGGGTGCGAGCCGTGACGGATGAATTGCGTCACGGGGAAGCCGCGGTCGCCGATGTATTCGTAAAACGTGCGGTACGGCAACGCGCCCTCGGCGGGGACCAAGTGCATGGCGGTTTCGGGCCGCAGCCGGTCGCTCAGGTGCCGGAGTTGGGGGATTTCGTCGCGCGTGATAACCAACGCGCGCTTGGCGGCGAGGTAGAGTTGGCTCGCGTGCTTGAGGTGTAACTCGTCCAGTTGCGGCGTGACCTCGCGCCAGATGCGGGTTTCCTCCGGCGTGTAGTCGATGAGCGGCGGTCCAAGTCGATCCAGGCGGTGCGCCCGGCACAGCGCGAACAGTTCCTTGCGCCGTTGGACATAACCCTCGTCGCCCAGGCCGGGATGGCCCGGTTCCAGATCGAGTTCGGTTATGTCCGTGGGCGTCACCATCGCCTGGGCGTCGATGGGCACGCCGTATTCAACCAGGGTGTTGGCTTCTTTCATGACGATTGCCTCTCAAGTCGGCCGGGTGGACTACTTGCTATTATATCCGATAAGCCTTCTGCCGCTTGCGGCGTTGCGGTGTTTCTCGCAACGCCGCAAGCGGCAATACAACAGGACGAGACCCTCACCGCCATGAAAGCCGCCTTCATCGAGACGACCGGAAGCCCCGACGTGATTCAGTACGGCGACCTGCCCCGCCCGGTCCCGCAGGCCGGTGATGTGTTGGTACGCGTCGGTGCCGTCGCCGTCATCCCCATCGACACTTTCATCCGCGCCGGCACGGCACCGATGCCGTTGCCCAGGCCGTTCGTCATCGGCTGCGACCTGGCCGGCACCGTCGAGGAGGTCGGGCCGGGGGCGGTGCGCTTCAAGAAGGGCGACCGCGTTTGGGGATCGAACCAGGGCTTGCTCGGCCGGCAAGGCACGTTCGCCGAATACGCCGCGGTGCAGGAAAACTGGCTCTACCCGACGCCGGTCGGCGTCGAGGACGCGCGGGCGGCGGCGACCGCCCTGGTCGGCATCACGGCCCACCTGGGTTTGTTCCGCGACGCCAAGCTCCAGCCCAACGACACGGTGTTCGTCAACGGCGGCACCGGCGGCGTCGGCTCGATGGTCGTGCAAATGACCAAGGCGATCGGCGGCAAGGTCATCACGACCGTCGGCTCGGCGGAGAAGGCTGACCTGTGCCGGCACTGGGGCGCCGACTGCGTGCTGGACTACAAGACTGACGACGTAGTGGCCAAGGTCCAAGAATGCACCGGCGGCCAGGGCGTCAACGTCTGGTTCGAGACGCAGCGCGAGCCGGACTTCCTCAAAACGGTGCCGTTGATGGCACCGCGCGGCCGCATCGTCGTCATCGCGGGCCGGCAAGCCCAGCCGCTGTTACCGGTCGGGCCGTTCTACATCAAGGGGCTGTCGCTCCACGGCTTCGCGATGTTCAACGCGACCGCGGAGGAGCAGCGGCGGTGCGCGGAGGACATTAACGCCTGGCTCAAGGAGGGCAAGCTGCACACGCCGATCGGCAAGCTGTTCCCCTTGAGCGAGGCAGCAGCGGCCCATCGGTTCCTCGAAGAGAACACCCTCAACAAGGCCGGCACGCTTACGGGCAAGGTCGTGCTGACGGTCTGACGCCGCTTGCGGCTTTGCAAAACCCCTCCGCTATGGTAGAATTCAGTAGGCAACCACGTCAAACATGCCATCGAAACGGGAGCGAGTGATGAGTTACCAATCGGAAATGCAGTACCCGCACGTCGCCATTCAGGCGGAGGCGAGTGAGCGGGCCGCCTTCATCCGCCGCACCTACGCCCACCTTGCCGGCGCGATCCTCGCGTTCGTCGGCCTCGAATACGTCCTGCTACAAGTCCTGTCGCCGGACATGGTTCTCGGCCTGTTCGGCCATTCGCCTTATAGCCTGCTGCTGCTCATGGTCGCCTTCATGGGCGCCAGTTGGTTGGCGCAGTCCTGGGCGCGGTCCGAAACGTCGCGATTGATTCAGTACCTGGGCCTGGCCCTGTACGTCGGGATCGAGGCGGTGATCTTCGTCCCACTCCTCTACTTCGCGACCGAACGCCTCGATGCTCCCCAACTGATTGGGACCGCTGGCATCCTGACGCTGTGCGTGTTCGGCGGCCTGACGGCGGCGGTATTCATCACGCGCAAGGACTACTCGTTCCTGGCGCCGTTTCTGACGGTTGCCAGTTTCCTCGTCCTCGGCTTGATCCTGGTCGCGTGCCTGTTCCAGGGGCTAAACCTTGGGATGTGGTTCTCGTTCGGCATGGTCGCGTTGATGTCCGGCTACATCTTGTACCAGACTTCCAACATCATGCTGCACTACCGCACCGATCAGCACGTCGCGGCGGCGTTGGCGTTGTTCTCCTCGGTGGCGACGATGTTCTACTATGTGCTGCGCATCTTGATGTCGTCGCGCCGGTAGGACCGAGCGGCCGGCAAGCCGACTGATAAGAGAGTCCGGAAAGAATGAGACGCGCTTCAGTCGGGCCTGCGAGTCCGCAGCGTGAAGCAAGGACGAGCGGCACGGTTCCCGGCATTGCGCGCTCGTCCTGGCTTCGCGCTGCGGACGCGCCGCCTTCGCGATCTCATTTTTTCCGAACGCACTTACGCATTCGGCTTGCCGGCCGTCCACCGGTCGGCCCATTTCTCCCACGGCAACAGCGGCAAGTACAGGCACAGCATGTACGGCGGGAAGAAACCCAACTCCATCGTCGCCCATATTCCGACGTGAAACAGCGCGCCGAAGACCAGCGCCACGTTGCGCACCGGCCGCCAGATCAGCAGCAACGGCAGCGTTGCCTCCCAGGTCAGAACGAACCACGTCGGCAGGCGCGTCAATTCGTAAACCAGCCACGGCGGCCCCGGAAAACTCGCGTAGGAGAACCGCGCCAACGTAAGGTCGCCCAGGACGAAATAGAGTGCCCGGCCGGTTTGCCAGTCCTCGCCGGTGATCTTGTGCAGTCCGTTGCACCAGTAGATGCACACCATCTGCACGAACAACAGCCGTAACACCCACGGCGACACCACCACCGGCCCCGGCCGTTTGCGCAGCCAGGCGTCTACCGACCATGCCGCGCCGCAGGGACACAGCATCAGGTAGAACAGGATGATGCCGCGCACCAGGTCGCCGGCGTTGTCGATGTTGGGGTTGATGTTGGCGAACGAGGTCGAAAGCATCCACACCACCACGGCGTTGAGCCGCGTGCAGAACCCGCACACCAGGCCGGCCAGGGCCACGACCCAAACGGCCATCGCCAGGTAGATGATCTGCGAGTCGTAGGGGTGTTCCTTTTGATAAAGCAGGGACCAATACCACCTCGTCGTCGGCTTCTTCCAATCCTCGACGAGTCCCGGGGCGCTGTCCGGCACTTCGCGTAACCGCGCGGGCCAGTGCGGGAGCGGTTTGATGTTGTAATCAAACGCCCCGCCTTCCGCGAAACCGTCGGGGCCGAAAAACAGGTTGCCGTTGGGCAGGTAGGTAGTCAACACGTCGAGCAGCAGCCAGAGCGCGATGCCGATGCGCAAGGCCGCCAGGCGCTCCGCGCGCACGGGCCGCGCCAACCAGCGCCACCGGGTCAGGGGCCACGGCAGCAGCAGTGTCAGGCCAACAACTCTGGGGTTCTCGCGCTGGCTGGACAGCAGCCGCTTCCAGATGCTAAGCAGCAGCAGTGTCAGGCCGACAACTCGGGGGTTCTCCATGACGCCTTACTTCCCCACGCGCTCGAAATGGTGTGCCACCGGGTCGTAGCGTTCGACCGGCTCGTAATCCTTGGTATCGAGAGGCGCTCCTGGCAACCAGCGGGCAACACGGTCTTCGCCCAAATCGTACCAGTACCACGCCTCCGGCCCCGGTGGTTTCGGGGCGTCCGCGACCCGCGCCGGACCCAGTGCCAGGCCCGTCGCGTTCCAGGGGGGCGGTCCCGGCGGCTTGGGGATTTTGAAGGTGCGCACCAGCAGGATCACTTGAGTCGGCCGCGGCAGGCCGGGGTTGGCCTCCGCATAGACCTTCAGCCGCCAGCGCAAATAGTTGTGCATGCAGACCGGCTCGTCGTCCACGCGATCCCTAATTTTCTTGCGCCAGGCGCTCGTTTCCGGGTCGAAACGGCCGTCCTCCGCCGAAGCGTAGGGCGTCAGGTTGCCCTCGTACTTGCGAAAGCGGAAGCCCTGGTAATGGGCGAAGGCCCGGCGGTCGGTCGGTTCGTTGTCGGAAAGGATTACCAGCGGCGCGGGCCGGGGATTCGCCGGCAGCGGTCGCTCAGCCCAGTCCGGCCAGTCCTGGTCGTCCCAGCGCAATTCCACGGCGGGAAAGGGCACGACCTCGACGATGTACGGCGCGAAAAGACTCCAGTTTTGCGGCTGCCCGGTCAGCTGCGACCAATGCTTGGTGTAGGTAGTTGTTTTGTCGTAATACGTTTCGTGAATCGGGCCAGTGCCCTCGAAATACTCCGGCGCGGGGCTATCTTTCACGGACTGTTGGACGCTGCGCTTGAACCCGGTCCAGACCGTGTCCACGTCCTCCGGCGGCGGGTCGCCCCAGACGAAGTTTTTAAGCTCGGTTCGTAGCGGCTTCTCGACGCCGAGGAAATTGCTGCTAACCAGGAAGACGAGTTGGCCCAAGACGAAGAGGGTGAGAGCGAGACGGGCCACGGTGCGCAAGACCTTGACGAGGATAGACATAGCAATTCGGTCCGGAGTTTAAGGCGCGGACGGCCCTCACAGGGAATGAGCAATCCTCTCAACGGCCGCCCATGCCCGACGGACCCATGGAAGGGCCGCCACCGCCGCCGCCGCTGTTGGGCACCGACAAGCTGTGAGCGCTGGCGAAAGCCCGCTGCGCCCCCAACAGCCCGTCGCGCGCCGACTTCTCCTTGCGATCGACTTCCGCACTAATGCCGGCGATTGCATTTGCCCGAGCGGCAGGTGGCATGCCCTCGTTGCCGGCCGTCGCCACGATCTGTTTCACCTCGTTCTGCAGCAGCTGTTCCTGGCCGTCCATGTACTCCTGATACTTTGACCGGAATTCGCCGCTGGTCGGAGAACTAACCGGCGTCGGCATGTGATGACTCGCCCGCTTGACCGCCTTGAACTCGGTGTTGAGTTCGTCGTAGGCGCCCTGGGCGTCCTTGGCCGAGACGTTGGTGCCCTTGGACAGCGGCTCGGTCGCCTTCTTTTTGAAGGCTTGAATGGCGTTGTACCACCGCTCGTTGTTCTTGGCGATGCGGTCGTTGAACTGGACCGGCTTGGGCGGCGGGCCGTCGCAGGCCGCAAGCGTTAGCAGCACTCCTGCCAGGACAAAGCCGCCGCTGAATCGGATGGACTTGTACACGGCACTCCCCCGCGAAAACAATTGGTCAAGCGGATTGGCGAGCCGGGAGCGTAAGCGACCGGAGTGAGTTTCAGTGA
>JBBRLG010000032.1:0-24627 GCA_038231495.1 Gemmatales bacterium
CGCGTCATCCAGACGCCGGTGTATGAGTTCCCGAGCGCAGTGGCCTAACAATCCGCTGCAGCAGACCGGGCCGGCATCACGGTCTTTCGAGACATTATGGTCAATCGGCCGGCCCGGCTGCTGAGCTTGGGCGTTCGGCGTAGAAGCCCCGAGCCGCAGAGGGCGTGAGATGTGTCCGATCCGCCTGATCCGCGACACGGCCGAGCTGTCCGGCACCTGCTACTTCGAGTTCCTGCCCGGTCCGTACCGCGACGAGTGCTGGAACGAGGGGTCGGTGTTCATGGCGGAGGACGTGTTCGGGCTGGTCGAGCCGATCATCGCGCGCCACGAGCCGCGGTTCGACCACTACTCGTTCGTAGGCATCCGGCGGCCGACCTGGGAGCGAATCCTCCTCGAGTTGGACCAACTGGCCGTCGGGTCGGGTCGCCGCGAGGTGGCCGCGTTCGACCGCCAGACGAATAAATGTGCAAAGCCGGTCAACTGAGTCGGAAAAGTGCATAGCGACAACGGCGCGCGCCCTAGCGGTTCGGCACCCGGTGCGTAGCGACAAGTCGCCGGTGCATAGCAACAAGTCACCGGTGCATAGCTATACAGGCGAAAGCCATAGCGACTCGGTGCCGGAGTGGTTAATCATCAGTTCGGTGGCATGGCGAGCGGTTTTTGAAATGAGAATAACGTGAGATCCTACCAGTTTTTTTGCGCTTGCTTACTCTTTGCGGCAACCTGCTTTGGGATTACAGGCGGGAATGACGAATCGACCAAGAAAGTGGAGAAAAACGCTGCTCAAGAGCGGCAAATACCGGTGGTGACTCCATCGAGCATCCTGAGCGACAAAAAGCCCGATTTTGCATGAAAACCGGCTGCCTAGATTGCCCAAGCCTTCCATATTCCGCCAGGAAGCTCGATGGAGTCACCACCCAAATACCGGCCACATTCCCGCCCACGGCTGCTTTTGCGAGCATTGGCGATGATGGTGAAGTCACAATTCGATATCCACTTTTCAATTACGAGATCCAGGAAGGGAATACTAAGAAGGATGGAAAAGAGCAAGCGACGAAGTTTGCCCTCGTAATGCACGAGGGCGTGAAACACGTCCACGCAACGAAGATAGAGCTTTTCGATATCAAAGGGAATAAGCTTGATTGGAAAATCTTGCCAGAGCGCCTCAAAAAGTCGCCTCATGTTCTTGTATCGTGGACCGGCCCCGTCGATCCGTTTTACCTTCAAATCGCAAGGGATGATACACTGATTTTGGTAGTCCCCAATCCCCTGGTGCCGCCGGTAAATGAATCGGCTGAACAGCCTGTTTCCCGCGCGAACGCCAAGGAAGGACCGACATTGCAATCGGTAACTAGGATAGGATTTCCAGGCGCTAACAAAGACGCGCGGGTTTGGCTAGGATTGGCGAAGGGTCGTCGGGAAAATCCAAGTTCGCCGTCGTTCGTCTTTTACCCTGTTGACCGGCAACACGATGTTCCATGCGCATTTGCTGGCAGAGAGTTTCCAAACCCAATTCCCTTTGCGAAGGAAGACCGTGCTGGCTATCCGATTACTGTTACCTTTCCAACTGGAACGAAGATTTCGCACTGTGAGGGTAAGCTCTTCGACAGCGAGGGCCACACTGTCTATGTTTGGTTGTCTTCTCCTGAGTCACCCGCGAATCCCGACTACGCGTCGTCTCAGGAAACCAGCATCGCAATAATTGCAAAAGAACCGTTGGTTATTGCCGCGAAATACACCGTTGAAGTCTCCGCTGAAATCGACGGCGTAAAGTGGCATGCTAAATGGCGCTTTACGACGGCAGGACCGATCCCGTTGCATGAGCCGTCTGAAAAGCTCGGGACTGTACCGCAGCTTGCGAACGATGGTGAGGCTAGGCGAGATGGCCGGCCTCTCGAAAAGCCGGATGAGGTTGTGGCCAAGACGATCGTCGCATCTATCAACAGGCATCGGTGCCTCTTGCAACTAAACGATGTGGTACTTGATGAGGAACTGTCAAAGGGGTGCGAATGCCATGCCGGGTATGTCGCGAAAAACATCGGCAAGCCCCAGATAGATGGGCTAAAGATTCACGAAGAGGATCGGACCCTGCCAGGTTTCACCCCCGAAGGTCAGCGCGCCGGCCGATCATCCATTATTTCATTATATATTTCCCAACCTAAGGGAATGATCGACAAGCATATGGCTTGCTTTTATCATCGGATTCCGATCATTGATCCGGCATTGACTCGAATTGGATTCGGTATGGCAGAACTTGCGGAGGGTCGGTGGGTTGTCGTCGTCGATGTCTTGAGCGACCTCCGAAAAGAAAGATAGAGAATTGGGAGAAAATTGGTGTCGGTTCAGTTTTGAACTTCACTGATAACTGAAACCACACTAATTTTTCCTGGGCCGCCACGCTGGGCCGGCTAGGTGAGCTTTGGTATTCGGCGCCAAAATCCGATGCGACATCACAATATGGGTCGTTGAACGTGGCAAAGCGTGTTTACATCGAGACGACGATTCCCAGCTACTTTGCTGCAAGGCCCAGCCGTGACATCATTCAAGCTGCACGGCAGCAACTTACCCATGACTGGTGGAACAACGAACGGTTGAATTACGATCTCTGTGTCTCACAAACCGTACTGGATGAGGCTGCCGCCGGTGCCACAGATGCCGCCGCGCGACGGCTTGTTTTGATCGAGAATCTGCCGCTGCTGGATCTCACGGACGCCGTCAACGATGTCGCGAAAAAGATCATGGAATCCGGATTGCTGCCGCCGCGCGCGGCACGTGATGCGATCCATATCGCCGTCTCCGCAGTTCACGGTGTCGATCTTCTTCTGACGTGGAATTGCAAGCACATTGCCAACGCCGCGATCATGAAGGAACTCACGGCAATTGTTGCCGGCTGCGGCTACGAAATCCCTGTCATTTGTACTCCCGAAGAACTGCTCGGAGACTAACCGTCATGGCGACAATCGAAGAATCCACCACTACCGACGAAGTGGTGCGAGAAGTCAGAGAGATCAAAGAGCAACTAGCGCAGGCCTTTGACTTCGACATCGACCGCATTCTGGCCGATGCGAGAGAAAAACAACGGAAAAGCGGTCGCCAAATTCTCTCGCCACCGGCCGCCAAAGACGCCAAAGTAGGTAGGTGACCCATGAACCGGGACATCGACCGCTTCCAGCACCAGCTTCACGAGGAACTCCCATTCCTGGCCGCGCGCTACCACGTGGCATCCCTTGGACTTTTCGGCTCGTACCTGCGCGGCACCCAGCGGCCCGACAGCGACCTGGATGTCCTCGTAAGTTTCTCGGCGGTGCCGAGCCTCCTGCGCTTCATCGAATTGGAGAACTACCTCAGCGACCTGCTCGGCGTGAAAGTGGACCTGGTGTTGCGCGAAGCCCTAAAGCCCAGCATTGGTGAGCGGGTGCTACCCAAGGTGGTGCCGGTATGACCGTGCCGCGATCCTTCCGCGACTTTTTGGCATGGTTCAAACGCGGGTGGCAAAGGAAGCAACCTTTGTGCAAAGACGTGGTGCTGGGGCGCCACCTGGAACGAATGCTTTAAGTCTTTGCCCAGCCAGAAGTTCCACCTTGAGGAATTCGTTCAGGGGGGTGTGTGGGTCGGTGAATGAAACGAATTCCACTGGTTGCCTCGTGCTGGCGGACCTTGAACCATGCCGACTTTTTGGAAGACATCCGCGCCGCGGCCTTGAAAGCGCAAGCATTTGTGGCTGGCATGAGCTACGACGCCTTTCCCTCGTTCCCAAACAGGAGTTTGGGAACGAGGAGAAGAAGGCAGAGGCTCTAACGGTCGGTTTTCACCGTGCTCTTGTGGCGCAACACCTTGCCGGCCAGCACCTCGGTAAACTTGCCTTCGTCGATTGCCAGATTCCCGTTCACGAAAAGATACCGCACGCCCGCCGCGTACTGGTGCGGCTTGTCGAACGTGGCCACGTCGCGGTAAGTCTCCGGATCGAACACGACCACGTCTGCGAAGTAGTCCACCTTCAGGTAGCCGCGTTCCGGCAATTTCAGGATGTCAGCCGGCAAACCGCTCGCACTGCGGATCGCCTGTTCGAGCGGAATCACCTTCTCGACCAGGGAATAGTGTCCGATCTTGCGGGCGAAGCAGCCGTAACTGCGCGGGTGCGGCACCGTGTTGGCCGTCGGCGACTGCGAACTGCCGTCACTCGCCGTCGCGACGAACGGCTGCTTCATGATGAGCCGCACGTCCTCCTCACTCATGCCGAAATTCACCATCTGCGCGCCGCCGTTACGCTCGATTTCCAGTACGATTTCGAGCGGCGTCCTTTTTTCCGCCGCCGCGATGGCGTCGAGGTCCTTGCCCTGCCATTCCGGCTTGGGCTTGTACCGGGCCACGCGCAACCGCTTGGCCCCCTCGCGACCGTCGATCTTTTCGTCAATGGCCGTGCGAATTTTCGGCCCCTGTTCCGGGTCGTCGAGCCGTTCGATGAAATCCTTGCGCTCGCCCTCGCGGTACTGGGCCGGGACGACCATCGCCGCCAGGGACGTACTGCTCGCCGTGTAGGGGTACTGGTCCGCCGTGACGACCTGGCCTGCCTTCCGCGCCTTTTCGACCAGGGCGATCTGGTCGCCGGCTTTGCCCCACACTTTCGGCCCGGACGCCTTCATGTGCGAAATGTGGACCGGCAACCCCGCGTCGCGGCCAATGGCAATCGCCTCCGCGGTCGCGACCAAAACGCCGGTGCCCTCGTCGCGAATGTGCGATGCGTAGAAGCCGCCGTGCCGGGCCGCCACTTTGGCCAGTGCAACGATTTCGTCGGTTTTGGAGTAAGTGCCGGGGTTGTAAATCAGACCCGTGGACAGCCCCCAAGCACCGTCTTGCATCCCCCGATCGACGACTGCTTCCATCTGCTTCAACTCGTCGGCAGTCGGCGGCCGGTTTGCGTTCTTCATCACCGCCTCGCGCACGGCGTTGTGCGGCACCTGGTGGATGACGTTCGTGCCCGTGGTGCCCTTCTCCAACTTTTTGAAGTACGCCGCCACGTCGGACGGCCCGAAGCCGCAGTTGCCGGTCACGACCGTGGTGACACCCTGGGAAAGGTAAGCCAGGTTGGCATTCGTCTTGGCTTGCGTCAAAGGCTCGTCGCTGTGCGTGTGCAGGTCGATGAAGCCCGGCGCGACAATCAAGCCCTTGGCGTCGATCACGCGCGGCTTGCCCGCCACACCAAACTTGCCGACGGCCACGATGCGCTCGCCTCGAATGGCGAGGTCGGCGACAACGCCCGGCGCACCGCTGCCGTCATAAACGGTGGCGCCCCGCAGGACGTAATCGGCTTCCACGTCGGCGTCGAACGCCGGCAACACCGTGTAGAGCAGCAGCGGGAGCAGGAACGCCATGACATCCTCCCGGGTCAAAGAAGGTCCGAAGATGGGGGCGGCGTTTGTTATATGGATTGGGAGCAAAGGTTGGTTTGGGCAACGGTTAGCGCTTCTACTGCAAGCGCGGGTTGGCATGGAGTTGGCAAAGTCCCTATATCCGGCAATGTTGTTACCCAAACAGCCTAATTTATCCATTCTATGCTTGACTATCAACTAACTCATTTTTACCATGAATCCAGGAACACCTACCTTCTCATATCCTCTGCGGGTGTCGGTAGCGTCGGTCGGAATCGGGAAGAGGCTGCTTCGATTGCAACGGTCCTCTGCTGATCTTGCCTGATTCGCGTCCGGGGTGCGCTTGCAGGTGCCGTCGGGGTGGCGGTGGTGAGACGGGTAGCCGCAAGAGCGGCATCCTCGACCTTGTTACAAGGGGTTCAGACTCGGCGGGGTCTGGTTGTAACACGAGGGGCGTGTTCCAAATTTACGGAGGATTGTGAGCATGTACAGCGTTGTGTTGATGATGGCGATGACGGGCGGGGGCGACGTTCCCGCGGGGATTTTCAGCGGCCACGGTTGCAGCGGCGGCCACGGCTGCCACGGCGCGGTCGGCGTCGGCTACAGCTGCTCGGGCTACTCCGGCTGCACGGGTTACGGCTATAGCGGTTCGGGCTGCACTGGCTACGACCAAAGCGGTTCGGGCTGCACCGGCTACGGCTACAGCGGCTCCGGTTGCACGGGTTCTTGCCACGGCGGCCACCACGGCATCCTCGGCGGCCTGTTCAAGAGGCACGGCCACAGTTGCACGGGTGGGAGCTGCACGGGCGGGGGCTGCACGGGTGGGGGCTACACGGGCGGCTGCACCGGTTCCTACTACGGCGGTGGCACCGGCTACGGCTGCACCGGCGCCACCTGGGGTGGTTGCACGGGCGGCGTCGTGGTCCCCGTCGGCCCGGTCATTCCGGCCGACGAAATGAAGCACGAAGAGAAGAAGGAAAAGAAGGAAGAGAAAAAGGAAGAGAAGAAAGACGAGAAGAAAGTCGGCACCGTCACCGCTCCGGCCACGTTCGTGGTCACGCTGCCGGTTGACGCGAAGCTGATGATCGACGACGTCGTGACCAGCTCCACGGCGGCTCGCCGGGTGTTCGTGTCCCCCGCGCTTGAGGTCGGGACGGACTACACCTACACGCTGACCGCGGAGTTCGTCCGCGACGGCGCTCCGGTGGTCGTGATGAAGAAGATCGTCGTCCGGGCCGGTGAGGAAACCCGGGTCTCGATGATCGCGGAAACTTCCGGTGTCGCCAGCCGGTAATCCCGTTCCCCTGCCGCTTGCGGCTTTGCACATTTGCAAAGCCGCAAGCGGCATTAGTCAGCCTTCCTTTCGACAACATCAGCCAATCGATAGGGTGCCAGTTTCGTATCCCGCTCCAGGTACTGCACGCCAAAAAGCCACAAAACGCCGCCGATTAGCGCCGTTACAGACACGGCCAGGAAGGCGTACGTTAACGTACCGCCGGGCGAAAGGTCGCTGATCGCGCCCATGATGATCGGCGACGGCCCGTCGCCGAAAAAGTGGATGACGAAGATGTTCAGCGCGAACCCCGCGGCCCGCACCTTGGGGTGAGTGACGTTGGCGAGGATCGTGTTCGTCGGTCCCGTGTTGAAGAAGAGGCAGAAGACGGTCAGCACCAACGGTATCCAGGCGTAAGGGAAAGGCATCACAACCATCAGTACGACGGCTGGCACCGCCAGGATGAGCGCGATGCCCGAGACGAGGAAGTAGGAACCCGGGTAGCGCGGCTTCAGGCGATCCGCCAGCCAACCGCCGCTCAGGGTCGCCAGCAAGCCCGAAAGTACGGTGAAAGCGCCGAACGCGGTCTTCGG
This sequence comes from Gemmatales bacterium, assembly GCA_038231495.1. Taxonomy (GTDB): domain Bacteria; phylum Planctomycetota; class Planctomycetia; order Gemmatales; family Gemmataceae; genus JBBRLG01. Next base: position 7,236 of record JBBRLG010000032.1, read on the forward strand.
CTCCAAAAAGCCGAACACGGGCTGTGCCTGTTTCTCTTCGATGAATCCCGGCGCCCAAAAGGCCAACCCGCCGATGGCAAAACTCATCGCCGTCATGCCGAGGCAATTCAGGACGTAAGAAGGCGTGCGCAGCAGGACGAGATAGTCGGCCAGCTTCGGGGAGCGCTTGATCTCGGCAATGCCAGCTGTGCGACCGCGCGGCGGTTCCTTCATAAACAGGCACAGCCCGGCTAGTAACAGGCCGGGCGGCACGACGAGGTAAAACGCCCAGCGCCATTCGTGGTGCGTTGCAATGACCTGACCGCCCAGCGCGTAACCGAGGGCACCGCCGACCGGAATGGCGGCGTAAAACCAGGCGAGGATTTGGCCGCGACGGCTGACCGGATACAGGTCGGAGATCACGTCCGGAGCGATGGGGCCGTACACGCCTTCCCCGACGCCGACGAAACAGCGCGTCAGGAGCATAACCCAGTAGGTTGACGCGAGGCCGGACGCACCGCTGGCGATGCTCCAAATGCCGACGCCGATGCCGATGAGCAGCCAGCGCGACATCCGCGCGGACAGCCAGGCAAACACCGGCGCGGTGGCCATGTACGCGATCAGAAAGGCGTACGACAGCAGCCCCATCATCGTCTTGACGTACTTGGTTTCCTGGTTCTCGGCGTCTCCGTCAGGAAAGAAATCGCGCCGAATCTCTGGCTCGACGGCGGCGAGGACCTGCCGATCCACGAAGTTGAAGATGTTGATGGAGACGAGGAGTAGGAGGGCGATGCGCGCGCCGGGGATGACGCCGTGGGCGACCGGGGAGTAAGGCCCGTCCGTCGTCACACCATTTGCCATTGCTAATCCTTCCTGGGTTGCCGCTTGCGGCTTTTGCGGACTTCCCGCAACGCCGCAAGCGGCAAACAGGCGTGGTTTCCACCTACCGGTCAGAGTAGTGTTGTTTTTCGAGGTCGGACACCCGCGCCAATTGTTGGTCGCGCTGGCCGCGAACGACCTCAAAGATGCCGGGGCGTGCCAGCTTCTCGTTGGGGGCGAGGCGGCACGCGGCTTGTTTGCGACAACTGAGCTGGTACAACTCCTTCAAGCATGCGGCACAGCACAAGGCGTACGTCTTCAATTCCTGCGTGAGGCCGTCGCTCCACGAGGCTGCGATCTTGTAAACGGCAAGGTTCGGGCAACCGGGGTGGTAGCACGGGACGGGGTAGGGGGGCATCGGCATGGCGGGTACCCGCCGGGTTAATCGAATTCAAACGGCACCGGCTCGCCGCTGATTTGGGCGAGCGCGTTCATCGCGGCCCGCTGCTCGGCTTCCTTCTTGTTGCTGCCCCAGGCGCCGGCGTAGGTGCGGCCGCCGATCCGGGCGGCAATTTTAAAGCACTTGCTGTGGTCGGGACCGTTCTCGTCCAGCTGGATGTACAGGGGTGTTTCGCCGAACTCGCGCTGGGCGACCTGTTGCAGCACCGACTTGAAGTTGCCGCTGTGCTGCCCCTCGGCGATCTGTTCGATTTCTGGTCCCAGGTGCCGCATGATGAAGGTCCGGGCCGGTTCCAGACCCCCGTCGAGGTAGATCGCCGCGACCAGCGATTCGTACACGTCGGCCAGCAGGTTAGCCGGCACCACCGAGTGGGCGTGGTTCATGCCCTTGCCGAGAAAGAGGAACGAACCCAGGTCCAGGTCGCGGCTGAAGCGGGCGCAGGTGCGGCGGCTGACGACGGCGGATTTAATCTTCGTCAAATCGCCTTCCTGGTATTCCGGAAACCGCAGGTACAGCTGTTCGCAGGTGATGAGACCGAGGACGGAGTCGCCCAGAAACTCCATGCGCTCGTTGGAGGCCTGACGGGTGTTGGCGCTGGAGGTGTGCGTCAAGGCACCGCGCAGGAGGTCCGGTTGGCGGAACTGGTAGCCGATGGCGGTCTGGCACTCTTCCAGAATTTCGGCTTCGCGGCTCATGGTCACGGCGTGCGGCATAAGTGATTTCGTGGGAATCCGTGGGCCTGTTTATCGAACGTACCATAAGCCGCGCGCGGTTGTCAACGCTCGGCCCCCAAGGCTTCACCTTCTGCGCGCGGCCGGCGGCCCGCTTTCAACTGGCACAACCGGCCCCGATCCGCGATAATCGGCCCGGAATGAGGCGTGCGGCCGTGAGGGGCTGCGACCGCGACCGACCTGCCGCGTCGGCGTTATAATAATAATGGGAGAGTTTCCCGGTAGCAAGCAAGTCCTCGAAGGAGGTTTCCTTTATGCGCACCTGGCTGATGACCGGCGTTGCTCTGGTGCTAGGCGGCGTGGTCGGCACTTCGGTCACGGGCACGCTGCTGCACGGCCAACCGGCTGCCGCTCCCGCCGTCCCCAAGGAAATGACCTCGTACCGCGACGTGGTCAAGAAAGTGCTGCCCGCCGTCGTAAGCATTGAGGCCAAAATCAAGCCGTCGCGGGCAAAGCCTCAGCCCCACAAGGCCGCGTTAACTGAGGACCTGCACCGCGTCGCCGACCGGGACGAGGAGTCACTCGGCTCCGGCTGCGGCTTCATCGTCGATCCCACGGGCGTGATCCTGACGAACTTCCACGTCGTCGAAGACGCTGATCTGCTCGAAGTGACGCTTTATGACGGCCGGAAATTCACGTCGAAGGACTTTGTAAGCGACCCAAAAACCGACCTCGCCATCGTCCGCATTCAGGTCAACGGCAAACTGCCTACGCTTCAACTCGGCAACAGCAGCGACATGGAAATCGGAGACCGGGTGCTTGCGGTCGGTGCCCCTTTCGGTCTGACCGGATCGGTGTCCGCCGGCATCATTAGCGCCAAACAGCGCAACATCCACGTCAACGCCTTTGAGGATTTTCTACAGACGGACGCGGCGATCAACCCCGGCAACAGCGGCGGTCCGCTCGTGAGTCTGGATGGCAAGGTGATCGGCATAACCTCTGCGATCAAGAGCCGCAACGGCGGCTTTGAAGGGGTCGGCCTGGCAATCTCCTCCAACCTCGTCGCCGACGTTGTAAAACAGTTGCTCAAGGACGGCGTCGTCCACCGCGGCTACCTGGGCGTAAAGGTCAAGGACGTGGATACCGACGAGATGGCCCAACGGCTCGGCTTGAAGAACGCCCAGGGCGTGCAGATTACGCGCCTGTACGACGACGGCCCGGCGGCGCGGGCGGACCTGGCAAAAGGCGACGTGATTATCAGCCTGGCCGGTCGGGGCATCAAAGACACGAACGAGTTGCAGAGTATCGTGGTCGGGCTGCCGCCGGGCAAGCCAGTTGCCGTTACCTATGTGCGCGACGGCAAAGCGCGCACCGTGGACGTGACGATTGAGGAACTGCCGAAGTAAGGGATGGCCGCTTGCGGCGGAGCGCTCAGCCGCAAGCGGCCATCCCTTTATTTTCCACCCACCACCTCCCGATAGGCGCGCTCCACCAGCGCCAACTTTTCTTCCCAGTGAAATTCCGTTCGCGTCCGCTCCCGGCCGGCTTCTCCCAACCGCCACCGTAAGGCCGCGTCAGTGGTTAGTCGGACCAGGGCGTCTGCCAGTGCCGGCACGTCGCCGCAGCGCACGAGCAAACCGTCTTGCTCGTCGTGGATCACCCAGGCGACGCCGCCGGCGCGATAGCCTATGTTGGGGACGCCGTTTGCCATGGCTTCCGGCAACACGAGGCCGAACGAGTCCGACCGGCTCGGCAGCGCAAATACGTCGATGCCGGCGAAGAAGTCTTTTTTCTGCCGGGCGTCCAGGACGCCGAGTTTCACCACCCGATCCTGACCGGGATAAGTGTTCCAAAAGCGTTGAAAGTTCGGCATCTCCGGACCGGCCAGGACGACACTGAATTGGCCGCCATCGGCCCACGCACGTTGGGCCGCCTGCAATAGATCGATGGTCCCCTTTTCGTGGCTCAAGTTCGCCAGGTGGCCGACGACGACTGCGTCCGTTTTGATTCCCCACGCTGCCCGCGCCGCGCCGCGGTCGCCGCCCGTACAGGATTCCGCATCGAGACCCATGCCCTGCAAGATTACGCGCTCCGGCGGAATTCCCCGGTCGAGCAACAGTTGCCGTTCGCCTTCGGTTTGCACGAACAAGCGTGCGGCGTCGCGCGCCAGGGCGAGCAGGGCAGGATGGGTGTAGGCCGCGCGCGTCCGGTCGCGCGGGTCGTCGGGATCGCCGAGGTGCAGAAACGGCGTCAGGAAAAAAGGTGTCAGGAACCTTTTCGCCAGCCGCCGCGCCGCTGCCAGTTGCCAGCCGTAGGGGAAGGCGGTCGCGTGAACCACGTCGAAGCGCTCACCAGTGCGCAGGGAATCGCGCCACATGCCCCAGGCGACCGGGTTGTACGACAGCGTCCAGCACTGCCAGGGCCGGTACGGAACAAAAGATAAGGCTTTGAGCACGCGGGTCTGTCCAGGAATTCGGCACAGGCCGTACCGGCGCACAGTCACGCCGTCCTCGCGGCTTACCCCGGGCGGCAAACACGCCCCGCGCTTGGACCAAAATGCCACGAGATCGACGGCCGTGGTCGTGAAGACCGTGACCTCGTGCCCGCGTGCGGCCAGGTAGCTGCTAAGGCGTGCGAAGTACGCCTCGGAGCCACCCAGGGCAGGCGGGTAGCGTTGCACGAAGTGGGCCACGCGCATGCCGCCATTCCCTCCGGTTTCCGCGCTCCCTTGTGCGCCGCAATTTGCGTACAATGCACCGGGACGCGGGCTTGGCCTTTAATAGACGAACAAAAGAGTGATATTCTCCGATTAGGCGCGCGCCGTACACCACCCGGGAAGCAACGTCATGATAGCGATCTCGAAGCTGGCCGCCGCCGTGCAACCTTCCGCCACGCTGGCCGCCGGCGCGAAAGCCAAACAGATGAAGGCCGAGGGCTTGAACGTCTTCGACTTCAGCCTGGGCGAACCGGACTTCCCGACGCCGGAGCACATATGCGCCGCCGCCGTCAAGGCTATGAAGGACGGCCACACGCGCTACACCCCCGCGGCCGGCATTCCCGAATTGCGCAAATCGATCTCACGCTGGTACGAGAAAACGTACGGCATTCGCTACACGCCGGAGCAGGTGGTCGTCTCCAACGGCGCGAAACATTCGATCCACAACGCCCTGATCGCCACGGTCGGGCCGGGCGACGAGGTCATTATTCCGACGCCCTACTGGGTCAGCTACAGCGACATGGTCGAGATGACCGGCGCGAAGTACGTTTTGGTACAGACGACCCTGGAAAGCGGCTTCAAGATGACGCCGGCGCAGTTGCGCGCCGCCGTCACGCCGCGGAGCCGGCTGTTGATGCTCAACTCCCCGGGCAACCCCACCGGCACCGTCTACACGCGCCAGGAACTCGAAGCACTGGCCGACGTGGTGCTTGACACCAAACTCGCCGTCCTCAGTGACGAGATTTACGAAAAGCTGGTTTTCGGCGACGCGAAGCCGACCTGTTTCGCGACGCTCCGCCCGCAACTGGCCGAGCGCACCATCACCATCAGCGGGGCCAGCAAAACCTACGCCATGACCGGCTGGCGCATGGGCTGGGCACTGGGGCCGGGTGCGCTCATCAAGGCGATGGGCAACGTGCAAAGCCAACAGACCGGCAACCCGTGCAGCATCAGTCAGTACGCGGCCCTGGCGGCGCTCGAAGGCGAACAGGATTGCGTCGAGCGAATGCGGCGTGAGTTTCAGGCCCGGCGCGACCTCGTCGTCGCCCGACTGACCGCGATGCCGGGCGTCAAGTGCCGCACGCCGGAAGGGGCGTTCTACGCTTTCTTTGACGTGTCGGCGCATTTCGGCCGTACGCTGGGCGGGCGCAAGGTTACGGATTCGGCGAGTTTCTGTACGGCGGCGCTGGAGACCGCGCACGTCAACGTGGTACCCGGCTCGGCCTTCGGTGCGGAAGGGTACGTTCGGTTGTCCTACGCCACGAGCCGCGAACAATTACAAGGCGGCATGGATTGTTTGGAACAATGGTTGCGGGAATAAGTCCGTTGTCCGTTGTCCGTTGTCCGTTGTCCGTTGTCAGTTTTCAGCTTTAATTACTGACGACTGACGACTGACGACGGACAACGGACAACGGACAACAGGCAAGGAGCGACCGATGGTGTCACCAGCCACAGCATTTTCCGGCGATGCGGGCGGCGTTCTGTTGCTCAATGAGGGCGAGGTCCGCGAGCTATTGACGATGGAGATGGCGCTGGAAGCGGTCGAGGCGGGCTTGCGCAAGATGGCCCTCGACGAGGCGCAAAACGTCTCGCGCGCCCGCGTCCAGACCGACCACGCCATGTTGCATAGCATGTCGGCGGCGGTCAAAGGACTGGGCGTCATGGGGGCGAAGGTGTACGCCACGAGCCGACGCAACGGCGCGCACTTTCACTTCGTCCTGTTTGACGGCAAAACCGGGGCACTGCTCTGTCTCATGCAGGCGGACTACCTCGGCCAGATGCGCACCGGGGCGGCCACCGGCGTCGCGACCCAGTACATGGCCCGGCCCGACGCTACGGAGGTGGGGCTGTTCGGCAGCGGCAAGCAGGCGCGCACACAAATCCAGGCCGTGTGCAAGGTCCGCAAGGTCCGGCAGGTCCACGTCTACAGCCCCAACGAAGAGCGCCGGCGGAATTTCGCGCGCGAAATGAGCGAGGTCTGTCAAACCGAGGTCGTGCCGGTTTCGCACCCCGAAATGGCGGCGGAAAAGAAGGACATCGTCATCACGGCCACGACGAGCCGCGAGCCGGTGCTGATGGGCAACTGGCTCGCCGAGGGCGCGCACGTCAACGCCATCGGCTCGAACTTCCTGGGCAAGGCGGAAGTAGACGTTGTTACCATTCGTCGCTGCGCCACCATCGTGGTCGATAGCAAGGATCAGGCCCGCCTGGAAGCCGGCGATTTCCAGCAACCGCTCGAAGACGGCTCGCTCCATTGGAGCAACGTTCGCGAATTAGGGCAGGTTATCCTGGGCCGCTACGCCGTGCGCAAGCACCCCCAGGACGTGACGCTTTTCAAATCGCTCGGCATCGCCATTGAGGATGTGGCTCTCGGTGCGCGGTTGTACGCCAAGGCCCGCGCGGAAGGGGTCGGCAAACTTCTCACCGACTGGTAGTAGTGCCGCCGATTTCCTTTCACGTAACCGTTCAATCCCCCCCTTACGAAGGGGGGGTAGGGGGGTGAAGAGAGTGCCATGACCGAGTACTTTAATAGTTCATACCCCCCCTACCCCCCTTCGCAAGGGGGGGATCAGTTGATGCCGGTGAACGGTTACCTTTCACCAACGAAAGACGCTCAGCAGGTTAGAGTAGTCGTCGGTCCAAACGCCGACCCTCGGGGCGCGCTGGCTGCGCAAGTCGCGCCACTGGGGTTCCACTTCACAGCCCGGCACGCACGCCGACCGCAACACCGCCTGGACCTTCGGCCAGTCGGCAACGCCAACCTGTTTGTCCCACGACACGTCGTTCGGCAACCGTTCCAGGTGTTCGGCCTTGCGCGCCAGGACCACCCACGTTGTCGATGCCTTGCCGATCGACGCGTCCTCCAGGTCTTGCTCGTACAGGCCGACGACGTCTTCCGCCTCCGCGATGTTTGCCAGGACCGGCAGCAGGTTGATATGGCGGTTGGAAATGTGGAACGCGATAACGCCGTCATCGACCACCTTGTCGAAAAAGATGCGCAGGGCGTTCTGCGTAATAAGGTGGATCGGGATGGCGTCGGAGCTGAAAGCGTCCACGATCAGAATGCCATACTTGTCCGCCGCCGCCAGCTGCCGGCGCTGCATCGTCAGCCGTGCGTCGCCGAGAACCAGGTCTTCGACGACCACGCCGCGCGCGCGGGCGTCGCGCACAAAGCTGAAGTAGCCGTTGTCCGTGAAACTGATGTCGCGCACCGCCGGATCGATTTCAAAGAACGTCAGGTGTTGACCCTTTTCGGCGTAGCACGCCATGGTCCCGGTGCCGAGGCCGATGACGCCAAGGTTGGGCCGAACGCCGGCAGCGTTGGGCACGTTGTAGGCGTCGAAAAGGTGTCCCACCGGGCCGCTGCGAGCGTAGTACGTCAACGGCTCGTCGAAGAGCAACTCGTTTTCCGGCAGGTCGGGGCGGTACTGTTTGCCGTGGAGCGTGGTGCCGTGGACGAGGCAGATGAAGCGCTTGTCATAATCGACGCGCAGCACGCCGAAAAAGCTGCGGGTCTGGTACAAGGGAATCGTATCGGTGTCGTACAGGAGCGGCGAACTGGCCAGCCCACAGATCGCCCCGGCCAGCATAAGCGCACCGACGCCGAGGCCGAAGCGCGGGGAGCGCTCGACGAAGGTGTAACAAAGCACGGCGGGCACTCCGAAAGTAAGGATTTGCCGCACCTTGGTTGGCTCGATTTCAATAAATCGCGCCAGGCGCACGAACGGACCTTTGACAGTCTCGGCCGACAAGCCCCAGACCAGCCCGACGACCAGGAGCAGGAGGGCGAACGGCAACACAAGGTCGAAGGCATAGGCGGGCCGCCGGACTGGAGCCTTGAGTAGGTTGAAAACCGCCAAGCCGATGGCGAGAACGAACGCCACCCCGACCCAGGGCGCCGCCGAGCGCGCCAGGTTGCGGTTGAGAAACAGGTCGTTGTCGTAGAGTCGCAAGGTAATAAGCGTCAAGCCTACCACGCCGCAAAACCCGGTCATGCCGACATCTGCATAGTTGCCCCACTTGCCGTAATCGCGGTCCCAGCCGAGCGACGGCATGAGCAAGCAGCCCGCGACCAGTGCCAGCGCGTATTCGACGTTGCCGATGAACAGGACCGGGGCGAGCAGACCGTTGAACAGGCCGCCCGCCACGCCGCCGACCGACATCCACAGGAAGAACTCCGTCAACGACCGCGGGGCGGGCCGGTCGCGTGCCAACTCGCCGTGGCAGACCATCGCCACGACAAACATCGTTATCAGGTGTAGCGCAATCGTGTACTCGATGCCGGAGGGTCTAAACTCCGACAACATCATGAATGCGAGCAGCAACACCAGTAACGGCAGGAGAAGGACCATGAGCCGATGCACGAGCGGCGGCACGCGTGCGAAAACGATGATGAACGTGAGCAGGTACAACGCCAGCGGCGGCAGCCACAGCAAGGGGATGGCGGCGATGTCCGTCGTCATATAAGTCGTGACGCCGAGCATCAGGCTCGACGGCACCGCGGCGAGCAGAACCCAGCGGAGCCGCCGCGCCCAGGTGATTTCTTGCAGAACCGGCGCGGCAACTGGCTGGCCTGGTTTGGTCTGGCTGGCAGCGTTACTGGCCTCCGCGCGTCCGGCTTTTCGGCGACCTCCGGTGCGCTGTCGGCTTCCGTTCTGCTCCGGACCTGCCGCAGCTTGCAATGTATCTGGGAGACATTTGCCGTCCGCGTCGGTTTTCGGTTCTTCGCCTTTTGTGGGAATGGGTGACAGCCACAGCGCTGCCGCACAGGCACCGACCAGAAGGACGAGTACGACGTAGCCGGCAATCCAGATCGTGCGCTGGCCAGAAAGGGGGACGAAGTATTCGTAGGCGAACGGGTAGCCGACGAGGGCCAACATACTGCCGAGGTTACTGCTCCCATAAAGGAAATACGGGTCGCGGGCTGCCGGATGGAGCGTACTCGCGAACCATTTCTGCAAGAGCGGAGCGCTGGTGCTGACCACAAAGAAAGGCACGCCGACCGACAGAAACAGCAGGAGCAATAGGGACGGCACCGGGTAGGCATCAGTACCGCGAATCAATTCCGCGTTGACGGTCAGCGGGAAGAAGAGGAAAGGCAAGACCAAAATGCCGAGGTGCAGCAACGCCTGCCGCCGGACGCCGAGCCAGGCGGTCGTCCCGTGGGCGTACGCATAGCCGGCGAGCAACACGGCCTGGAAAAAGACCATGCAGGTGTTCCACACCGCCGGCGTGCCGCCGAGCAACGGCGCGATCATCTTGCCGATCATCGGCTGGACGAGAAAGAGCAGAGTGGCGCTGACGAACAGCGTCACGGCAAAAACGCCCAGCAGGACCGCGGGATACCGCTGCACGGCTCATACTCCGGAGAACAATCGACAGAACGGATCGGTTAAGGGGCTAATTAGACTTGCAGAACCCCCGTGCGAAACTCCCGGTGGTCGTCGAACCGTGTGGCAACTTCGAGTGCCGTCAGCAGGGCGTCCCGACTCTGGACCGGCGACAGGATCGCATCGACCCACAGCCGGGCCGCCCCGTAGCGGATGTCGGTCTGCGCCTCGTAACTGGCCTCAACCTTCTTGCGCAATTGGTCCAACTCTTCTGCGTCGATTTCCTGCTTGTCGCGCCGCAACGCCTTGACGGTGATGTCGAGCAAAGTGCTTGCCGCCTGTTCGCCGCCCATGACGGCGTAGCGCGCCGTTGGCCAGGCGAAGATGAAGCGCGGGTCGAACGCCTTGCCGCACAACGCGTAGTTGCCGGCGCCGAACGACCCGCCCAGGATGAGCGTGATCTTCGGCACGACGCTGTTGGCGATGACGTTGACGAGCTTCGCCCCGGCCTTGATGATCCCCGCCTGTTCGGAATCGCGACCGACCATGAAGCCGTTCACGTCCTGGAGGAACAGGAGCGGCAGCCGCGTCTGGTTGCAGTCCATGATAAAGCGTGCGGCCTTGTTGGCGCTGTCCACGTAGATGACGCCGCCGTACTCGACCGGTCCGTTCGGCGGCCGACAGCGCTTGTGCTGGTTGGCGACGACGCCGACCGCCACGCCGCCGAGCCGGCCGTAGCCGCACACGAGGGTTTGGCCGTATGCCGCCTTGTACTCGTCGAACGGCCCGGCATCCAGTAGGCACGGTAACAGGTCGCGAATGTCGTATTCCTGGCGCGGCTGCGGCACGAACAGGTTCACCAGGTCTTCGGCCGGTCTACCCGGCGCCGCGGACCGGGACACCGGGCTGTAATCCGGCGGCAGCATGTCCACCAGGCGGCGCAACCGAGCAAGGCAACTCGCGTCATCGGGTTCGCGAAAATCGATGGTGCCGGAAACCGCCGCGTGCATGGCCGCGCCGCCGAGGTCTTCGTGGCTAACGGTTTGACCGATGGCCGCCTTGACCAATGCCGGCCCTGCCAGGTACAGGCCGCTGCCTTCGGTCATCAGGAGCTTGTCGCACAACACCGGCAAGTAGCCGCCGCCGGCCACGCAGTTGCCGAGGATCGCCGCGAATTGGGGCACACCCGCCGCGGACAGCACCGCGTTGTTGCGGAAGATGCGGCCGAAATCGTCCTCATCGGGAAAGACCTCGTCCTGCAACGGCAGGAAGACGCCGGCGCTGTCCACGAGGTAAACGAGGGGCAGTCGGTTCTCCAGCGCGATGCGTTGGGCGCGTAACACTTTCTTGCAAGTCAGGGGAAAGAACGCGCCGGCCTTGACGGTGGCGTCGTTGGCAATCACCATGACGCGCCGCCCGGCCACGGTGCCGATGCCGGTGACGACGCCGGCCGAGGGCGCGCCGCCCCACTCCTGGTACATGCCCCACGCGGCCCACAATCCCAACTCGAAGAACGGCGCGTCCGTGTCGAGCAGACGGCCGACGCGCTCGCGGACGGCAAGGCGGCCGCGGGCGTGCTGCCGTTCGATGGCCGCGATGCCGCCGCCGAGCTTGATGCTTTCTTCCTCCAACTGCATCGCGGCAAGTGTCTGCTCGAGGTCGGATGTCATGGCCGTGTTTCGTCGTGGGAATGGAGCGCGCCGCGGCGGCGAGTCTTTGGTCTGGGATAGATGTATGAAATGTGCCGCGAGCGGCTTTGCAAGGAGAATGCAAAGCCGCAAGCGGCAGTGTGCCGCGGCCCTTGTAGAATGACAAGGATCGCCCTTGCAAAGTCGGGTCTTTGACGGAAAGGGAAACGCGATGACGACGGCCACGCCCCCGGGTGAGAAGCTCGAATTTAAGACCGAACTCAAGCAACTGCTGCACCTCATCACGCACTCGCTGTACTCCAACAAGGAAATCTTCCTGCGCGAGTTGATTAGCAACGCCAGCGACGCGATCAACAAGATCAAATTCAACTCGCTGCAACACGAGGAGCTGCTCGAAGGCAACAAGGACTGGAAAATCAAGGTCGCGGTGGACGAGGCCAACCGCACGCTCACCGTGTCGGACAACGGCATCGGCCTGTCGCGCGAAAGTGCGGTCGAAAACCTCGGCACCATCGCCAAGTCGGGTACGCGTGCCTTCCTTGAAAGCCTCAAGAGTACCGCGTCGCCGGAGCGGCCGGAATTGATCGGCCAGTTCGGCGTCGGCTTCTATTCGGCGTTCATGGTCGCGGATCGGGTGACGGTCCTGTCGCGGCCCGCCGGCGACCCCAAACAGGGTGTCCGCTGGGAGTCGGACGGCCAGGGCGAATTCACCGTCGAAACGGCCGAAAAAGCCGAGCGCGGCACCGACGTGATCTTGCACCTGAAGGAGGAAGAAAAGGAGTTCCTGCAACCGTACACCCTTCGGCAGATCATCAAGAAGTTCTCCGACTTCATCGAGCACCCCGTCGTGATGGACGTGGAAAAGGAGGACGACAACAAGAACAAAACGGTGGTCGAGGAGGCGTTGAATTCGCGGAAGGCGATCTGGTTGCGCGGCAAGTCGGAAGTGACGCCGGACGAGTACAACGCCTTCTACAAGCAACTGGGCATGGACGCGGACGACCCGGCCCGCGTCATTCACTACACGGCGGAAGGGACCAACGAATTTCGCGTCCTGCTGTTCATCCCCGCGCACAAGGCGCTCGACATGCAATGGGGCGATTACAAGGCCGGCCTGCGGCTCTACGTGCAGCGCGTCCTCATCATGGAACATTGCGAGGAACTGTTGCCGTCTTATCTGCGCTTCGTGCGCGGCGTCGTCGATTCGTCGGACCTGCCGCTCAACATCTCGCGCGAACTGCTCCAACAAAACCCGCTCCTGGAACGCATCCAGAAGAACATCGTGAAAAGCATCCTCGCCGCCCTTGAGGACATGAAAGCGACCGAGTACGACAAGTACGTTGCGTTCTTCAAGGAGTTGGGATCCATCCTGAAGGAGGGCGTCGGCCGCGACTGGACGAACCGGCAGAAGCTCGCCGATCTACTGCTGTTCGAGTCGATGAAAACCGAGGCCGGCAAGTTCCTCACGCTGGAACAGTACGCTGCCGCGATGCCGGCGGACCAGTCGGAGATTCACTACTTGATCGGTGAAAGCCGCGAGCTGCTGGAACACTCGCCGTATTTGGAGACGTTCCGTGCGAAGGGTCAGGACGTGCTGTTGTTGACCGACCCGGTCGATGAGTTTATTTTGCCGTCGCTGCCGGAATACAAGGGCAAGAAGCTCCACGCCGCCGACCGCGGCGACCTCAAGGACGGCGCCAGCGACCAAAAGAAACCGGAGACCAGCGAGCGCTTTCAGAAATTGTTCGCGTACCTCAAGGGCCGCCTGCCGGAGGTGGCCGACGTGCGCCTGTCGAGCCGCTTGAAGGAAAGTGCGTCGTGCCTGGTCGCGGACGAAGGCGCGATGTCGGCGCACCTCGAACGGCTCATGCAGCGTATGGGCCGGTCCGAGGAAATGCCGGCGACCAAGCGCGTGTTGGAACTAAACGGCGAGCATCCGGTGGTGGTCGCGATGCAACAACTCTTCGACAAATCGCCGGAGGACGCGCGCATCGAGGATTACGGCCGTCTGCTCTACGACCAAGCCGTGATCGCGGAGGGGTCGAAAATCAAGGACCCGCTGGCCTTCGCACGCCGGATCAACGATTTACTGGTGAAAAGCATCGGGTCGTGAAATTGGCACCTTGCTAAACTGCCCGCGGTCCAATGTGACACAAACGCCCGTAGCCACAAGCGGCCCGCTTGTGGGAGACGGTCATCCACAAGCGGGCCGCTTGTGGCTACGGGCGAATCAAAAGGGGACGGGCACGGTTTTTTACTTCGTTTTGGTGATTTGTTCAATAGAAAACGTGCCCGTCCCCTTTGATCCTTCAATAGAAAACGTGCCCGTCCCCTTTGATCCTTCCGCGTCCAGGGCGGAAAAAGCTTTGCAATCGGTCGTTCGAGGAGGTAACCTCAGTCTCTGGAGTCAATGCCGAGGCCCCAGTGAGCGTCCGTCTGGTATAGACGGCCAGGAGAAAACAGTGATGACCGCACTGAAGATTGACGAGGCGAATTTACAGAAGCAATTCGGCACAGATGGGTGTTTCGAGTTCGCTTTCCGCCTCCGGACTGACGCGGGATTTGGTTGTGACTCCATCGAGCTTCCTGAGCTACAAATAGCCCGATTTTGCATGAAAACCGGCTGCCTAGATTGCCCAAGCCTTCCATATTCCGCCAGGAAGCTCGATGGAGTCACCACCCGGGATTTGATCCGCCGCCAGCTGTCGCCAAACTCCGGAAATCGAAATCGGTAAGGGTCAATTTGGCGCTAGGCATTCACTATTTCTACACGTTGGTCGAGGCAGGGGCGGTCTCCTTCGGCGCACTTCTTGACTTCCTGAGTCTTACCGACCTCGCTGCTCCTACGCATCAATTCCTCGGGAAGACTCTGTCCAATGACGTAGCGATGGCAAACGGCCTCTCAAACAAGTTTGGCACGCTCATCGGGATCGGCTTCATGGCCGAGTATGCCGAGACTACGTGGTTCTGCCCGCTGCCCAGCAAAGGCCGCTTGGTCCTTGATAGCCCGAGTACAAAACTCACCGTGACTCGTGGAGAATCGGGCAAGTCATGGCCGGACTACCTCGCGGCGCCATTCAATCCGCGTGAGAAGGCCGTCGGCGCAATGGGAGCCTTCTACCCACTCGAATTCAAGGGGACGGGCGCCTCCATCGATTTTGAAGACAGTCGCTTTCAGGACTGGCAGGAGCAGTCCACGAACATCTCCGTCAGGTCCGCCGGTGACAAGGCATTAGCGCTCAAATCATGGATCCTAGCCTTCAACTATCGCTGCCGTGACAAGCCGGCTCGGCACCCCTCTAGCACCCTTCTTGTGTTGGATCCACGCGTTGGCCCGGAGGAGGCACCGTTGCCGGACTCAGCCGCGCCGATTATCCGCGAGCACCTGGCCCGACAGTGTCGCAAGCTTGGACTGGGTGGGTTAGCACCTATGGTCCTGAGCGGGGTCCGGCCGGAAGGGTCGAATTATGTGCCTCCCGTATTTCGAATCCTTCATTCGCGGTTTTCCGACCGGCGTTATGTGGGGAGATTTGCAGCGTGGGGGCTGAACGGCGAGTTGATAGCTATCTCGCATAATCCACTGCTGTCCAGCTTCCCGGTCGGCGATATCGATCTCAGGGTAGACGCTTACTTTCGTGGCGCGATGCATGCTCACATCCACATCGAGAGCAGGAAGGCGACCGCGAATCAGGCTCGCATAGATGTGAACGTTATCGGAGAGTTGTCGGCCGGATGGACCGGGTCGCGAGTGCGCTCGTTCATTCTGTCGCTGCTGCAAGGTCAGGGGAACGGCGTGTTCATAGGTCAGGACGCCAAAATGCTTCGCCAGTGCATGAGAACTCCGCCCACTATCGAGTTGACCGGGGGAGAGTTTGACACCCCATTTGAATACTTCGACCCGGGGGCCGTCGATGTCGGGGAAGAAGGGCTGCCTGCCGGCGCGGTGCAGGTCCTCCGCAACGGTTCAGTCCTGGCCAATCCGCGGCTGGTAGAGTTGGTCGAGGAAGATTTCTGGTTACAGTAATTATCGTGAATATACTCTTGATCGCCCCCCGGGAACCCGCGATCTTGACTTGCACGCAGGTCAGGATCGGGCCCTAGCAGGCCGGGGACAAACGGCCTGGCCCAATGGCCTCACGGTCATCTGCACCCGCGCCTCGTTCCTCTAACCGACTGGAGAAGCCTAATGTCCGATCTCCCGCGCATTTACACGACCGCGTTGTACAACAACTTCCGCCCGCTGTACGCCAACTGGGATCCTGATCGGCCGGTGGACCTGGGGACGTATGGTATCCTTCGCGGCCGGCTTTTCATCCCTCTCGCGAACATCAACAGCAAGATCAATGACAAGAACCTGCTAAACGAGAACGTCAATCCTAACCCAGCTCACAAGACTTTCTCGTCCAGAGGCGAGACGAAAGTCACATTCCACGCCCAAGGGTCCGCCCCTGTCGGGGGCACCGTCAATGCCAAGGCCACGCTAGAAATCGGCTTCTCAAGTCAAGACGCCGTCTTCTTCAACGCGGCTGGCTGCATCTTCCACTCGATCGCCGACAAGGTGGCCCTGGGAAAGGAGATCATGAAATTGTACGTTGCCGGCGAGTGGAAAAGGGAATGGGCCATCATCACCGACGTCATCAAAGCCGGGGCGACGACGATTATCGTCTCCGCAGCGAATAACGCCTCCATCGTGCTGGAGGCGAAAGGCGAGGTGAAACAGATCGACCTCGCCGACGCCAGCATCGGGCTGTCATTCAAGAATTCCACCAACGTCGGCTACCAGACAGTTTCTGCCAAGGGAGTGGTGCCGCTGTTCGGCCTGTGTAAGATCCAGCGGAAATTCATACTCTGGACGGACTTCAGCCCACTGGCGGCGACCGGCGAAACCGCGGAAATGCTGGACGACGCGGCCAGCCCCGTCACCGTGAAGCCAGACGCGGATAACATCTACTTCGGCCAGTTGATGAGGTAAGCCTGGCAGCACTGACGGTCTCTTACTTGTCCTCGATCTTCGATCCGGTTGCGCAGGGAGTGGCACGCGATGGCAGCGAAAATGACCCCTGCCGAGAAGGTGGCCCGCAATCTAGCCTCCTGGTTTCTGGCCCAAGGCAGGTATGTGTCCGCTCCTTCCCTGAGAGGCAGCGCCGCGGATGGTTTCCTGCCTGCCGCCGCCCGGGAACTCGACCTGGACGAGACGTTCGCTGAGGGGGGCTTTGCCGGCCTATCGGTGCAGGCCGTCGGCCACGAGGTGGGGGGAAAGGTGCCGAAGGTTCATGTCTACGTGAGCCGAGCCTCTCGGCAGGCACTGAGCGCCATTCCGACCTCGGATGGCGACGTTGAGATCGAGACCAACCGCATGGGCAAGTTGCTGGTCCGCCCGGACGAATCGCTGGGGGCCACCACGCAGGGTTACATCTTTGAAAGGAGCGGACGGATCGCCTGTGGCAGTTCGTGCGCTCCCGCTGGTGAGTCGTACTCGGGGACGGTAGGGGCTATCGTTCGCAAGAAGTCCGACGCCGACAGCCTCTATCTGCTCTCGAATAACCACATTTTCGCGGCAGGTAACCACACGCCGGTCGGCATGCCTATTATGTCCCCAAGCATGCTCGACGCCGGCGCGAACCGACGAGCCCCCACGGAAGTCGCCCGTCACGCCGCCATCGAACCGCTACGCAGCGGTGAGCCGACCCAGGTCGAGCCTTGCAAAGAAGATGTCGCCCTGGCTCGCGTCGTAGACCCCGACCGCGTCAGTTCCTGGCAAGGAAACG
>JBBRLG010000033.1:0-24545 GCA_038231495.1 Gemmatales bacterium
CGGCCGGCCTCTGTCTGTTTTTTTTTTTTCGCTTCCCCTTTTCTTGTTCTGGCCGGGGGCCCGCGCCCTGCTCGGTTTTGTTTTGCCCCCCCCCCTCACCCCCCCCCCCCCCCCCCGCTTGCGGCTACGGCCGAGTCGTCGAAATAGGCCTTCGCCAGTTTCGCCGCGCTGGCGGCGGCGGCGAGGGCGACTTCGTAACGGTTTTTCCATTCGGGGTTCAAGGTTCTCTCCGTTCCTTTCCCGTCGAGTCGGCGGGCGCTTCCTCTTTCTTCGGCACATAACGATACTTCACCGTGTTCGGCGTTTCGTCCGGCGGCGTCTCGTAGGGCAGGGCTTTCAGGAAGTCTACCAGGTCGTCGATCTCCTGATCCTTGAGTTGGCTCGTTTTGCCGTGCCGGTCCTCCCGGTTGCAGGTCGTCAGCACGTCCTTAAGCGTTTTCGCCGTGCCGTGATGAAGATACGGGGCGGTGCGGTACACGCCCAGCAACGTCGGCGTGTCGTATTTCGGCCCCATCTTCTCCGTCGGGTCGTCGGTGCCGGTGCCAACGTCGTGCAGGTTGAACGGCTTTTGCAGGTTGCTGTCGGTGTAGTACGGCCCACTGTGACACTTCGCACAACCTACCGTAGCGCTGAAAAAGAGCTTTTTACCGCGCTCGGCGCTTATGGACACCTTGCCGGGAGCGTGCGGCGACAGCGTAAAGTCGAACGAATTCGTGTACACGGCCAGGGCGTCGAGGTCCTTCGACTTGCCCGCGAGATGCTCGTCCAGTTCGACGGGATGAAACCCGACTTTTGGCGTCAGAGCGCCCTTCAGGAGGCCGGAGCCTTTCATGAGGCGGCCGCGAATGGTGTACTCGAAGTCTTGCACCTCGTCGCGGTCGGCCGACCAGTGCAAGGGGTGAGTGTGGGCACAACCCATGAGCGCGGTCGTTTTGCGCAGCCCTTCCGGGTTTTGCCAGACCCGGCCGTCGGTGTGGCCGTCCGGGTGGCACGATGCACAGGCAATCCAACGGCGGCTCGTCAGCGGCGGCAGGGCGGTGTTAAAGAGAATTTTGCCGCGCACCCAGTCGGGCGACTTGGGCGGGTCGCAAACCTTCACCTTGGCAAGGACGCGCATCGTCGCGGCGTCGTGGATGCCGACCTCGAAGTCGAGTGCGTTGTCGATGTAGACCAGCTTGTTGTCCGGGCTGACGCGGACGGCTCGCGGATTCTGGCCGACCCGGACCGCGTTGCCGACGCGCTCGATCTCGCGGTAATCGTCGTCAATCACTTCCGAAACGTTCATGTCGTTAGTGCCGGCGTAGATCGTGTACAGGCGCTTGCCGTCCGGCGACAGTGCCGCCTCCCACGGATTGGTCACGACGTAGACGCCGTTGTAAGTGTCCATCGCCAGGGAAACTCGGCGTTTCGACGCATCGGACGGCGGCACCAGGTCGTAAACGGTCAGGTGCGGAAAGATCGAACCGTTGCCGGTGGCCTTATCGACGCGCGACCGAATGTGCGACAGGTACGCCTTGGGCCGTTTCGGATGCACGACCACGTTGCGACACAGGTTGTCGAATTCGTTGCCCTTCCAGCTGTCCACGACAGTCCCGCTCTTGAGATCCAGCGCGTTCAGGGTTCCGGTGTAAAACTCGGTAACGTAAACGCGCTGCTGGTCGGCGGCCAGCGCGAGGCCGCGGACCATGCTGCCCGCCTTCATCTCGCGCAGTACGGTGCGGGATTGCAGGTCGATTTCGCTGACGGTGCCGGGGTATTCGTGGGTGACGTAGGCGCGCGTGCCGTCCCCAGTTGCGACGATGCCGTACGGTTCGTTCGGCACCTTCAGCTTCTGCACAATCTTGCCCTCGGCGGCGTCGAAAAAGACGACGAGGTCTTCGCGATACACCGTGACCGCGGCGAGCGGCCCGTTGCCGATCCAGGTTACGCCCTCCGGCTTGTCGCCGACCTTGATCTCGTGCAAAACAATGCGCTTCTCCGCGTCCACCACGGTCACGGTGCCGTTGTCGGCGTTCGCGACGAGCAGCCGCGTGCCGTCGGGCGAAACGTCCATGAGGCTGTTGGAGGAACCGGCACGCGCGGTGGTCAGCGAACCCGCGACGTACAATGCCCCAACGAGGACGACGGCGGAACGTAACGACATGCTCGGCTCTCCGGATGGCAAGGGTCTCGGCAACGGAGCGTATACCCGGTGGGTGGCGTTATTATCGGGATTGCACGCTCCGAATGCAACCGCGATACCCGGCCGCCGCAAAGGGGCGTTCGCGTTTATAATAACCGTGGGCCAACGCCAGACCCCGCTGAACCTCGGGACAACGGCACCTGTCCACTGACACATGAGCGCAACGCACGACATGGATCCACACACGCTGGAACTGCTGGAATTCGGCAAAGTGCGCGAACTGCTCGCGTCGTATGCCGCGTGCTCCCTCGGCAAAGAACTGGCCCGCGCGCTGGAGCCGGCCACCGACCCGGCGCGCATCCGCTCCGAACTGGCCCACGTTTCCGAGATGGTCGCTGCGCTCAGCCTCGGCCAGGCGCCGCCTTTCGGCGGACTGCAAGACGTACGGCTGGTCGTCAAGCGGGCGGCCATCGGCTCGCAACTCACCGTCGAAGAATTACTCGGCGTGGCCGAAACCCTGACCTGCACCGGCAACGTCTACCGCTACCGCATGCGCTTGCACGAACGGCTCGTATTGTTGTCCGAGATGCTCGCACCCGTCGAAGACCTGGGGCTGGTGGCGAAAGCGATTTACGGCAGCCTCGATAGCCGCGGCCACGTGCTCGATATGGCGAGCCGGGAACTGGCCCAGGTACGGCAGAAGCTCGCCGACGTGGACGAGCGCGTGCAAAACCAGATTCGCCGGCTGTTGCGCGACCCGGAGCTACGCAAAATCCTGCGCTACCCGAATGCGACCGTCAACGGCGATCATTACGTTCTGCCCGTGGCCGTCAACCACCGGCACAAGCTGCCCGGTGTTGTCCACCGCACCAGCAGCACGGGCGAAACCGTTTTCATCGAGCCGGCCGGCCTCGCCAACCTCAGCGCCGAGCGGGCCGTACTCAAGGGCGAGGAGGACCGAGAAGTCCGCCGTATCTTGCGCCGCCTCAGCGGTGAGGTCGGGCGCGTCGCGAAACCCCTGTCGTATACCATCGAAATCCTCGCCCGCCTCGACCTGATAACCGCGAAGGCGCGGTTCAGTCGCGATTACGGCATGTACGCCCCGGACGTTAACCTGGATGGCCAACTCTGGCTCCTGCAAGCGCGGCACCCGCTCCTTGAATACCTCTTTCGGAATGAAGCCGCAACGCCGCAAGCGGCAAGCGACACGACAAACGTTGAAGGAGAAACCGCGCCCGTGCGCTTATTGGCGCGGCGCGAGGTGGTACCCATCGACATTCGCCTCGGCATGGGTTTCAACCAACTCATCATCACCGGCCCCAACACCGGCGGCAAAACGGTGTGTTTGAAAACGGCGGGCTTGCTGTGTCTGATGGCCCAGTGCGGCATGCACCTGCCGGCGGGGGAGGGCAGCAACGTCCCGGTCTTCACCGAAATTCTCGCCGACATTGGCGACGAACAGAGTCTCGAACAATCGCTCAGCACCTTCAGCTCGCACATCTCGCGGATCGCCAACATCCTCCGCGTCGCCAACGGCACTAGCCTGGTCCTCCTCGACGAACTCGGTGCCGGCACCGACCCGACCGAGGGCGCCGCCCTGGGCCGGGCTATCCTCGACGAACTGGACACGATCGGTTGCCGGGCGATGGTGACGACGCACCTGGGCGACCTGAAAACGTATGCCTTCAACAACGAACGGGCGGAGAACGGCGCGGTGGAATTCGACATCGAAACGCTGCGGCCGACCTACCGGCTACACATCGGCCAGTTCGGCATGAGCAACGCCTTGAAGATCGCCCGCCGGCTGAAGCTGCCGCGCGATTTGTTGAAGCGTGCCCAGCGCTACCTGCGCCGCCGGCAGAAACGCGCCCCGGAAATGATCCAGTTGCAAAAGCTGCGGGCGGACGCCGAGAAGGCCAAGGAGGACGCCCTGCACGCGCAGCACGAGGCGGAACAGCAGCGCGAAGAGTTGCGGCAAAAGACGGTCACGCTGGAACGCGCCGCCGCGGAGGCGGCGACGCTCCGCGAGGCGCGGTTGAAGTTACAGGCGAACGACGCGGTACGGGTGCCGAAATACGACAAGCCAGGCCGGATCGTCCGCGTCGATTTCAAGCGCAACATCGCCGTCGTCAGTCTCGGACTCGGTCAGTGGGAAATTCCCCTCGACGAGGTAATCCCGATCGATAAGAAGTGACGCCGCTTGCGGCTTTGCGGTCAAATCAGCCGTCAGTCGTTGTAATCGTCGCGATAGCGGGACCGGGACCGGCGCGGTGCCGCACGGGCTGGAGCCGGACGGCTGCTGGCGCGGACGATGAAGAAAATGACCAACCCTACGACCAACAAGAAGCCCATGCCCAACACGCCGATGACGCCCAGGATAATGAATCCGGCAATCGAGCTGCTCCCCGAAGACGTGTTGGTCCCGGACGACAGCGGGCCGACGCCGCCGTTTGGGGAGGGATCGAAGCCGCCGTTGATGAATTTCACGCCGCAACTCGGACAGCGGCCGGGGCCGCCAACGACCGAACTCGTAAAGGTCGCGCCGCACTTGCTGCAACGATAACTGTTCTGAAACGGGCTGTTGCCTGGTCCGCCGGGGCCGAACGGGGGGCGGCCGGGCTGTCCGTGCGCCGTGCCCAGCGAGAAAAGCGTAACCAACAGCACAAGGATCAGAGCCAAACCAAGGCGCGTTCGTCGGGTGTGAGAGGGCCGCATAGGTCGAACCTCGGAAGAAGTTTCGTAACCGTTCACTCCCCCCCTTACGAAGGGGGGTAGGGGGGGTGAAGAGAGCGCCAAGACCGAGTACTTTAATCGTTCATACCCCCCCCTACCCCCCCTTCGCAAGGGGGGGATCAGTTGATGCCGGTGAACGGTTACGAAGTTTCGAGAGTATGGCAGACCGGAATTGTACCGAGTTTAGCGCGGCTCCGTCAACGACCCTTCCGGATTTGCGTGCGTGGCCGGCGGTTGCAGAGCCTGCCGCAGTAGACGAAGTTGTCGCGCGTTGCGAAGGCTCAGGACGAAGGCCGCGGCCGCGAGCAGGAACCCGACGCCGATCAAAAATTCCTTCACCGGCAACGACTCTTCGGTCATGGCGAAGGGCGTGTGGCCTTCGTCTGCCGGCGTCGCGGGGGCGGCGGTCTTGCCCGCGGTGGTCAAGGCGCTGCCTGGAATGGTGAACTCTTTACCGTGGTCGTGGCCGGCGCGGATCACGACGTGCAGGTTTTCGGCAAGCGTGTAGGAAAAAACGTACAGCCCCTTCGCGTCGAGATCGCCCTCGGCCAGGACCGTGCCGTCGGGCCGCAGCACCTTGGCCGTCGCGTTCTGCGGCGGGTAGCCGCCGGGAAACCAGCTTTGAATTTGCACGCGCCGATCGGGCAAGACCCGGTAATCGGCGTTTAGGCGGTGCGCCGATGCCAAGCCCGGGCTGAGCAGCACGCAAACGACGGCGAGCAAAAGCGTCGTGGATTTCACCGGGAACGGTTCGCGTGTGAGGGAGGGGTCGATTGGTTGCGGGATTGAGGCGGTTTGGGGTCGTTTTTGCCTGTAGCCGAGCAACATTTCGGGTTTGACCCGTGCCAGGAAGCCGACCGTGAAGCCGAGGATAATGCCTTCCACGACGGCCAACGGCAGGTGGGCCAAAATCGTAATAAGAACGACTGAATGCCAACTCTTGCTGCCGCCCAGGATGAGAAAGCAGGCGTTCAGGAAAATCGTCAGTAACACGGACAGTTCGCCGACCATCAGGCCGAGCGGAAATTCCGCGGCATGATCGAGGCGGCTTTCCAGCCAGGCCGCCGTGAGCGCCAGAACGAGCGCCGCCAGGAGAGTTAGCGGGTGCAAGAGCAGCGAATTAGCGAAATGCAGATCGCGGATCTGTGCTTCGCCCCAGTTGGCGACGAGCAATCCCACCGCATAGACGGCGCTAAGGACGAAAGCCGCCGCGCTTAGCATCACGAGGGCGGCGCGGAACCACCGATGCTGCAACCAGGCAGTGCGGCACAGTCCCTGAAAGAGCAGCCAGGAGAGCAGGGCAGGGGGGGTCATGACGCAGACGTTGGCACCCAGCGTGCTGAGCGAACCGTGCTGAAACAGGACCGCATGGAGGAACAGGCCGACAGGGATTGCCAGGGCGGAGCGGCGGCCGAGGACCACGCCGAGCAGGCCGCTCAGGAGTAAATGAGCGGGCGGCCCGCCGGGCACCGGCACGTGGACGTAGGCCGCCACGAAGAAGGCCGCGGTCAGCACGGCGATGCGCGAAATCTCCTCGTCGCGCACCCGCCACGCGCCCCAAACCATCAGGAGGATGGCGACGACGTAGCCGCCGACGCACCATTCGGGACGGATCAAGTCCTGGTAAATGTGAATGGCAAACGGGACGTTCATGGTCGCAATCAACGGGCCGGTGGTCAGGGTCGGGGCTTGTCGGCGACGTGAACCCAGAACGTCGAGCGGTCGTGCACCGGAACCATCTTGCCGTCGTGATCCTTGGTGCCGATGGTCCGTGCCGCGGTGAGGCACCACCATCCGGTTTCCGGGAGGTCACAAGTTACGACACTATTGGGGTCGGTTTTCACCGTGCGCGTCAGGAATTCGTCCGCGGGCAGTTCCTTCGGGGGTGTGGCGTTGTACCG
This sequence comes from Gemmatales bacterium, assembly GCA_038231495.1. Lineage (GTDB taxonomy): Bacteria > Planctomycetota > Planctomycetia > Gemmatales > Gemmataceae > JBBRLG01. The sequence continues at coordinate 6,757 of JBBRLG010000033.1, forward strand.
TTCGATCTCCACGAAGTAGGGTCCCAACGGCGTCTTCGGATTGGCGTCGGGTTCTGCCTTTTTGAGAGATCGAGTAAGCTGCGCCTGAAAAACGGTCCCGGCGACCAGGCCGTAGGGCCGCGTCAAGGGTGTCAACTCGAAAGTCGAATCCTCCCACTGGTCCCAGCCTTTCTGAGCCTGCACGTGCAACACGACCTTTACAACGTCCTGGTAGTATACACCTTCGGCCGCCATCCAGATCGCCGGCGTGTGCAGCACGAAAACGTAATCGCCCGGCTCCTCCGGAGTGAAGGGGATTTCGTATGCGGTCACGTCCCTCTTCCCGACTTTCGCACTGACTTTTTTCAACGTCTTGATGAGGTCGGTTTTTTTCCCGTCCGGGCCAAGGACGATGACGCTCTCGGGCAGCGGTGCGTCGAACAGTTCGTGCTCGAACGGATGGCCCCACTGGTAGATCAGCGTAACCTCTTTACCCCGCTCGACCGAGGGTGACTTGGGCAAGAGCATGTTGTAATGGGCCGGGGCCGACGCCGGCAGGACAAGAAAGAGTACGAGGGGGAGTGCGCTTCGCATGATCGGTTTCCGGGGGCCCCTGCCGCCATCGACGCCACCGGGTTTAGCATACGATTTTGAAATTCATCATACCAGCGGCAAATCAACCGCCGCTAACTTTGCCTTTCTTCTTGGCAAACAACGCCTTGAAACCCTGCAAGTGTTCGCCCAGGATCGTCTTCAGTTGGGCCGGATTCAACTGCTCGCCTTGCTGAAATTCGAGGCGCATTACGTCGGCCTCCGCGCGCTTGCCGTCGAGCGCCGGGTGAACGCCCAGGCCGTCCAGTTGACTCAGGTTGAACTGCCCCTTCTTGCCGATGAACCGGCAACTCAGTGCGTTGCTCTCCTTGGTCCGCCATTGCGCCCAGGCGCGCGTAATGCCCGGCACGCGCAACAGGATCGCGTCACGACTGTCCCAGCTGATTGCCAACGCCGGTTCGACCTCCCGCACCAGGGCGAGGAGGCGCGGCAGCAAGGCGCGATCCCAGCGCAGCTTCTTGCCCGGTGCAAACCCTTTTTCGCCGAGGTGCCAACGTTCGCCGTGCAGTTTCCAGGGCATCACGTCTTCGGGTTTCAGCTGCATGCGCTTCACGTTGGCGTTGAATGAGGCGACCGCCTCTTTCAAGAATTCGAGGAACGACGGGGTATCGATTTCGGCAAGCGTGTACACCTGCAACGTCACGGACTGCCACGGACTCTTTTTGTGGTTGGTAACCCAAACGCGCTCCTCCTGGCCGTAAATCTCCAGGCCGGGCGTCTCGTTAAGCGGCGGGATGCCGAACCGCTGGGCGATGGTCGTTGCCGGGAACGTGTTCTTGGCCACGCGAAAAACCAGGCGCAACAGCCATTCCTGACCCGTCATACTGTGCAAAAACCACCCCTGCGAACGGTTGCGGCCCGCGATCTCCACGACCGTGCGCTGGCTCCAGTCCGTGTCGGCAAAGTCGCCGAACTCGTGGACTTTTTCGTCAATCCACGGCAGGATCGCGCCCTCCCAGCGCGCCGGCTTGCCCTCGGTGGTGACGCGCTCGACCGTGTGCCAGCGCTGGCCGTCGGTCTGCCAGGGCATGGCCGAGTCGCGCCCGACCGCTTCCAATTCCACGTCGTCGGCGAGAGGTTTTATCGCGACGAGCGGGTTATAGCGCGTGCGCTCGGCAAGAGGGCCGGCGGCCAGGATCGGGGCGAGGGCAACGGCGGTATGGCTGGTAAGGCTTCCCGGCTGCGACGAGATTTCGACAACCGCTTCGGGCGTACCCTGGACCACGACGCGGCCGCCCGCCGGACCAGCTTCCGGGCCGAGGTCGAGAACCCAGTCCGCGGTCTTAATCACGTCGAGATTGTGCTCGACGACGATGACCGTGTTGCCGAGATCGACCAGGCGGTTTAAGACTTCGAGCAGCTTGTGAATGTCGTCGAAATGCAGGCCGGTGGTCGGCTCGTCCAGGATGTAGAGTGTACGGCCCGTGCTCGGCCGGGCCAGTTCCGCCGCCAGCTTAACGCGCTGGGCCTCGCCGCCGGACAGCGTCGGTGCCGCCTGACCGAGTGCGAGGTAATCGAGACCCACGTCCGACAGCGTTTGCAGCACTTGCCGAATCTTGGGGATGTGGATGAACAGGTCGAGCGCCTCGTGGACGCGCATTTTGAGAACGTCGGCGATGGAGTGGTTTTTGTAGCGCACCAGAAGCGTTTCGGGGTTGTAGCGCTCGCCGTGGCACACGTCGCACTCGACCCAAACGTCGGGCAAGAAGTGCATTTCGATCTTCTTCTGGCCGTTGCCCTCGCACGCCTCGCAGCGGCCGCCGGGCTTGTTGAAGCTGAACCGTCGTTGCTGGTAACCGCGCACCTTCGACTCCGGCAGTTGCGCGAAGAGCTGGCGGATCAAGTCGAACACGCCGGTGTAGGTCGCCGGGTTCGACATGGGCGAGTTGCCGATGGGGTCTTGATCGACGTTGATAACCTTGTCGATGTTTTCCAGGCCGAGAATGTCGTCGTGGGCAACGGCGGGCGTGCGGGCGCGGTGCAGCCGCCGTGCCAGCGTCAGGTACAGCACCTCGTTGACGAGGGAACTCTTGCCGGAGCCACTCACGCCCGTTACCGCGATGAACGCGCTTAGGGGAAACGCCACGTCGAGGTTCCTGAGGTTGTGATGACGTGCGCCGCGCACGGTCAGGAAATTGCACGCCGCGTCGGTGAAGGTGTGCCGCAGCGTCGAGAGGTCGTCGCGGTCGCCGGAACGGGTGCGGTAGAGGCGGCGGTTCGACGGCACGGGAATCGAACGCTTACCGGACAGGTATTGTCCAGTAAGCGATGCCTTGGAACGCAAGACCTGTTTGGGGGTGCCGCGGGACGTGATCTCGCCGCCGCGGTCGCCGGCACCCGGTCCGAAATCGAGCAGATAGTCGGCGGCGCTTATCACCTCGCGGTCGTGTTCGACGAGGATTAGCGTGTTGCCGAGGTCCCGCAGGTGTTGCAGGGCGTTCAAGAGTCGCCGGTTGTCGCGCGGGTGCAGGCCGATGGTCGGTTCGTCGAGGACGTAGAGGACGCCGGTCAAGCCGCTGCCGATCTGGCTGGCGAGGCGGATGCGCTGCGACTCGCCACCGGACAGCGTTGGCGCCGGGCGGCCGAGGGTGAGATATTCCAGGCCCACGTCGGCGAGGAATTGCAGGCGGTTGCGCACTTCGCGCAACAATTCGCCCGCGAATTGCAGTTGCGCCGGCGTCAACTGCATGTTTTTGAACAGAGTGAGCGCCTGATCGAGCGGCCGGTCGCACAGTTCGCCAATCGTCCAATTGGGTCCGGCCTCGGTGAAGGCAAGACGGCACGCCGCGGCGTCGTCGCGCAAGCGCGAACCGCCGCAGACGGAGCAGGGGACTTCGCTGACAAGGTGGTCGAGCCGCTGCCGCAGGGCAGGGGAGACGCGCGCCGCCTCGTCGATGGCCGGGTAGACGCCCTTGTACTGAAACGCCGGGGGCGCGCCTTCGCCCTTGACGGCTGCGAGCGGCACCCAGGCGTCGCCCGTACCTTGCAAGAGTGCCCGTTGCTGCACGGCGTTCAGTTCGCCAAAGCATGTGTCGAGGGACAGGTCGAGGTGCCGGGCAAGCGCGTCGGCGAACCGGGCGAAGGGGGCGTTCGCGCTCAACTCCGGCCATGCCGCCAGCGCGCCGGCCCGCAGCGAAAGTTGCACGTCGCGGATGACGAGTGCTGAACTCGCGCCCTGCTGGACGCCCAGGCCTTCGCACGTCGGGCACCAGCCGAGCGGGCTATTGAACGAGAAGTGGTGCGGGTTTAGCGGCTCGAAACTGCGGCCGCAACGGTCGCAGGCAAAATGCTGGCTGTAGTTGTCAACCTTCCAGTCCGGTTCGGGCTTGCCGTCATCGACGTGCGCCACGCGCAGCACGCCGCGGCCGAGGTCCAGGCCGGCTTCCACGGCATCGGCGATGCGCGAGCGCTGGTTGGGCCGGACGACCACGCGATCCACGACCACTTCGACCAGGTGCTTGCGGCGGTGGTCGATCGTCGGCGGGTCCTCGACGTTGTAAGAGTGGCCGTCGACGCGCAGCCGGACAAAGCCGCTGCGGCGCACCTCGTCCCACAGCGTTTCGTACTTCTCCTGGCCGCGCCGCTCCAGCGGGGCCATCAAATACAGCTTACTGCCCTCCGGTAAGTCGAGAATCTTGTCGATGATCTCGTCGGACGTTTGCGTGCCGATGGGTATTTGGCAATTGGGACAATAAGGGTGTCCCAAACGGGCGAAAAGGACGCGCAGGTAGTCGTACACCTCGGTCACGGTGCCGACGGTCGAGCGCGGGCTTTTGCTCGTCGTCTTCTGTTCGATGCTGATTGCCGGCGACAGGCCGCTGACGTGTTCGACGCGCGGCTTTTGCATCTGGCCCAAAAACTGGCGCGCGTACGCCGACAGCGATTCGATATAGCGGCGCTGGCCTTCCGCATAAATCGTGTCCAGGGCGAGCGAGCTTTTGCCCGAACCGCTCGGCCCGCAGCAAACGGTCATGCGCTCGCGCGGCAACTCGACCGACACGTTTTTGAGGTTGTGTTGCGTTGCCCCGCGCACGGTCAACGTTGTCAGCGCCTCGACGACGGCCCGCTTGCCCTTGCGCCCGATTACCGGCTTGGCCTTGCCGTTGGTACGCTTCTTCGACAAGAGCGGCAACAACGCCTGGCCGGTGTACGACGCGGGACAGGCTGCGACCGCTTCCGGGGTGCCGACGCACACGAGTTGGCCGCCGCCGCTGCCGCCTTCCGGTCCGAGGTCGATGACCCAGTCAGCCGTCTTGATGACATCCAGGTTGTGCTCGATCACCAGTACCGTGTTGCCGGCATCGACGAAGCCGTGCAGGACTTGCAGCAGCTTGCTGATGTCGTCGAAGTGCAGGCCGGTCGTCGGTTCGTCGAGGATGTAGAAGGTGCGGCCCGTCGCACGCCGGCACAGTTCGCGCGCCAGCTTGATGCGCTGGGCCTCGCCGCCGGAGAGCGTCGGGGCGGCCTGGCCGAGCTTGATGTAATCGAGGCCGACATCGTGCAGCGTTTGCAACATCGCCCGAATCTTCGGCACGTTGGCGAAGTGATCGACGGCGTCCTGCACGTCCATTTCCAGCACGTCGTGGATGCTCTTGCCCTTGAAGCGCACTTGCAGCGTTTCACGGTTGAAACGCCGGCCTTCGCACACCGCACACTTCACCCACACGTCGGCGAGGAAGTCCATGTTGAGGCGGTTGGAGCCGTTGCCCTCGCACGCTTCGCAGCGGCCGCCGGGCTTGTTGAAGCTGAACCGGCCCGGCAGGTAGCCGCGAATCTTCGCCTCGGGCAGCGCCGCGAACAGGGTGCGGATTTCGTCAAAAACTTTGATGTACGTCGCCGGGTTGGAGCGCGGCGTCCGACCGATTGCCGACTGATCGATGTCGATCACCTTGTCGATCTGTTCGGTCCCCGTAATTCGGTCGTGGTCGCCGACCTGAAGTGCGGTCGATTCGTCGCCGTCCTCGTCGTCGTCTTTGGCCACGACCTCCCCGTTGCGACGGTTGACGAGGAGCGTCTGTCGGAGGATGTCGTTGACGAGCGAACTCTTGCCCGAACCGCTCACGCCGGTCACGCACACGAAGAGACCGAGCGGAATCGCCACCGTGAGGTTCTTCAAGTTGTGATGCCGGGCGCCATAAATTGTGAGCTGTGGTCCCGGTGCCGGACGTCGTTGCTTCGGTACCTCGATCTTTTTCGTACCGGCAAGGAACTGGCCGGTGAGGCTGGTCGGATGAGCGATCACCGTGGCGAAGTCGCCGGCGACGACCACTTCACCGCCGCGGACACCGGGGCCGGGACCGAAATCGACGATGTAATCCGCCGCGCGCATCGTGTCCTCGTCGTGCTCGACGACGATCACGGTGTTGCCCATGTCGCGCAGGCGTTCGAGGCTGTGCAGCAGGCGGTCATTGTCGCGCGGGTGCAAGCCGATGCTCGGCTCGTCGAGGATGTAGAGGACGCCGACGAGACCACAACCGATCTGACCGGCCAGGCGAATGCGCTGGGCTTCACCGCCGGACAGCGTGGGCGCGCTGCGGTCGAGGGTCAGGTAATGCAGGCCGACGTTCAGCAAGAAACCGATGCGGCCGCGCAGTTCCTTCAATACCTCCGTTGCAATCGTTTTCTGAATGGGCAGCAAGCTCTTTTCGAGGCCGCCCGTTTCCGGGTCGAGCCACGCCGCGAAGTCGCCGACGGGCAGGGCGCAGACTTCCACCAGCGTCTTGCCGCCGACCTTGACCGCCCGCGCTTGCGGGTTGAGGCGCTGACCGCCGCAAGTCGCACAGCGCACCACCCGCATGTACTTTTCAAGCTGCATCCGCCGCGGACCGGCCGCGGTTTTCTTGAAACTGCTGAGCAACTGCGGCACGACGCCTTCCCATTTGTCGCCGTGCTTCCAGACGCCGCCGCCGCGCTGTTTCCATTCAAACGTGATGTGCTTGTCGCCGCTGCCGTACAGCAACAGGTCGCGGTGTTCTTGCGGCAACTCGTTCCAGGGCGTTTTCAGGTCGATGTCCAGGGTTTTGGCCACGCCCTCGTAGATATGCTTCCGCCAGCGGCCCATTTCACGCAGCTTGCCCACGAGCGGCATCGCGCCGGCGAAAAAGCTCAAATTCGGATCGGGAATGAGCAAATCCGCGTCGAAGGTATAGCGCGTACCCAAACCGTCGCAGTCCGGGCACATGCCGTGCGGGCTGTTGAAGCTGAATAGCTGCGGACTCGGCGGTTCGTAGCTGATGTTGTCGTACGTGCAGGCGTAATGGGCGGAAAACAGAATGTCGTCGTAAGGGGCCGCTTGCGCCTTGCCTTTTTTCGCTTGCTGGGGCGATTCGGCTTCGGCTGCCGCCGCTGTTTCCACCGCGACGATGAGCGCCCCTTCGCCGAGCGTCAGTGCCTGTTCGACCGCCTCGGCCAGGCGCGGCCGCAGGTTGGCAGTCAGCTTCAGGCGGTCGATGACGATTTCGATGTTGTGCTTGATGCGACGGTCGAGTTTCAGGTCGTCGGTAAGGCGCACCACCTGACCGTCAACGCGGGCGCGAACGAAGCCGCGCTTGAGCATGTCGGTGAACAGGTCCTTGTATTCGCCCTTCTGCCCGCGAATGACGGGAGCCAACACGAGGAAACGCGCCCCTTCCGGCAACGCGAGAATGCGCGCGAGGATTTGTTCGCGCGTCTGGGCCGTGATCGGCCGGCCGCAGACGGTGCAGTGCCCCTGGCCGATGCGGGCGTACAGGACGCGCAAATAGTCGTAGATTTCCGTGATGGTGCCGACGGTCGAACGCGGGTTGCGACCGGCGGCTTTTTGCTGAATGCTAATTGCAGGTGAAAGGCCGGCAAGGTAATCGACATCCGGCTTCTGTAGCTGCCCCAAAAACTGGCGGGCGTAACTCGACAGCGATTCGACGTACCGACGTTGCCCCTCGGCGTAAAGCGTGTCGAACGCCAACGAACTCTTGCCCGACCCGCTGACGCCAGTGAAGACGATCAACTGGTTGCGCGGCAAGTCGAGGTTGACGTTGCGGAGGTTGTGCTCGCGGGCGCCGCGAACGACGATGGTGCTGTTGTCCATAACAGAAGGTGTCGCCTGGGAAGGTCGTGCCGGATAACCCCTAGTAGTATACGGATGTTGGGTAAAGCACGGCAAGGGAAGCCGAACGAGGGTTGCTCGGCCCGCCGGTGGCAGCGGTTCTAATGCGCATCGCTCCCTTTGAACCCGTTGCACAGCGCGCAGGCCAGCGCGAGATTATTCGCGTCGCTCGGCCCGCCGTGCTTCTCGGCAATGACGTGGTCGATCTCGTGGGCCGCGAACGTCAGGGACTCCGGCAGGAGGCAATACTCGCAGGAGTCCCGCGCCCGCTGCCGCACCTGGCGCCGCAACTCGGCCGGGATGTGCGTCCGGCTCATGGCCCTTCACCCAACTTCAATTTCAACACGGCTTCCGCTTTGGCGATGCGCACCAGATGTTCGACAAACTGGTACTGATCCCACTCGCGTCCCTCATCGGCGGACAGCGAGCCGCTCCGTTGGCGGTCTAGCAAGTCCGAAATGCGCTCCTGCAAGGCCGGCGAGGGGCGCAACGCCAGCACCTCTCGCGGGCCGGGCAACCGCGCCAGGGCTTCCAACACGTCGCCCAAGCCCGCAAACTGGGGCGGCAAGGCATTAAACTCGCGTAGGCCGAGTTCGAGGATTTGCGGCAAGCGGTCTTTCACGGGCCTCAAGCGCGACGCCAGGTCGTCGGATACGTGCAACGTCAACTCCATCGCGTTCATCCCCTCCCGGTGACGATTGAATTGGCTGGATTGTACCGCGCGGCGCTCGCCACCGGTATGTCGGCGTTGCCCCATTTTGATGCAGTGCAGGCGGGGAAGTGGGAAAGGGTTAAGAATCGAATAATAAAACGATCTACAATTGTGTGGTTCGACTCCCGACCCATTTCCAGCGCCAGGGTGAGCGTGTGGCCGCCGCCCTTGCGGTATAACCCGCCTTGTCGCTCAACCGCGTGTCGAACTACCGATTGGTGACGGGGAAAACTCGTCGATGAGCGCCGATGGCGGTCGATCGCTGTCGTGCCAATTACGGACAGCAAGCGCCAGTGCCGGCCAGCTCGGTATTACGGGGTTGGCCAAAAAGAGCTGCGTCCCCTTTGGTCTTCCCCCTTTTGGTCTTCCCTTTGGTCTTCCTGGTATACTGAGCGGCTGTCTCCGGCGCGGCATGAGCTGGTGGCTCGCCAGCTTGGATTCCCACGGCGATCAAAGGTTCCGAACCCCGCCGCGGTGCTGGGGGCGGCACATTCTGTTGGGAACTTCGAGCCTCTCGGTGAAGGCCATGAGGGAAGTCACCCGCATCCTGTCGGCCATCGAGCACGGGGATCCGCACGCCGCCGAGCAACTGCTGCCGCTGGTGTACCAGGAGTTGCGTGCGCTCGCCGCCCAACGACTGGCCCAGGAGAAACCCGGGCAGACGCTCCAGGCCACCGCTCTGGTACACGAAGCCTATCTGCGCCTGATGGACGGGGACCAGGCACCGCACTGGAACAGCCGCGGCCACTTCTTCGCCGCGGCCGCCGAGGCCATGCGCCGCATCCTGGTCGACAACGCCCGCCGCAAGAAAACCGAGAAGCACGGCGGCAAGCGCAAACGCATTGACTTCTCCCAGGCCGAGCCGATTACTCAGGCCGAACCTGACGCCGTCCTGGACCTCGACGAGGCGTTGACGATTCTGGCCGGCGAGGATCCCGAAGCAGCGGAGGTAGCCAAACTCAGGATCTTCGCGGGGCTTTCCGTCGAGGAAGCGGCGCAAGCCCTGTCCACATCCCGCGCCAACGCCTACCGGCAGTGGGCCTATGCTCGGGCGTGGTTGCATGCCCGGCTAGACGACGAGGCGAATCCTTCCTGAATCTTGGATTGTCCTGAGACATTTTCAGCGCCATTCTCGCACGTATCTGTGAGAAACCTCGAGAGGCTTACACCATGAATGCTGATCCGAACCAAGCGAAAGCGATCTTTTTGGAGGCCGTGGAGAAGCACCACCCCGACCAGTGGCCTGCTTTTCTCGACCAGGCCTGCGCCGGCGAACCGGATCTGCGCCGCCGCGTGGAGGTGCTTCTTGACGCCCATCGTGAAGCTGGCACCGTTCCGCCCGAAGGCCCCGTCGCCACCATCGACGAGCCTGCCGTCAGCAAGCGTCCCGGCCGCGGTCATCGGCCCGTACAAGCTGTTGCAGCAGATCGGCGAGGGCGGCATGGGCACGGTCTACATGGCCGAGCAGACCCAGCCCGTCCAGCGCAAGGTCGCCCTGAAGCTCATCAAGCCGGGCATGGACAGCCGCCAGGTCATCGCGCGCTTCGAGGCCGAGCGGCAAGCGCTGGCCCTCATGGACCACCCGAACATCGCCAAGGTGCTCGACGCCGGCACCACCTCTGGCGAGTCCGGTTGCGTAAGCGCCGGGAGACCGTACTTCGTCATGGAACTGGTCAAGGGCGTGCCGATCACGAAATACTGCGACGCGCACCACCTGACGCCCCGGCAGCGGCTGGAGCTGTTCGTGCCGGTCTGCCAGGCCGTCCAGCACGCCCATCAAAAAGGCATTATCCACCGCGACATCAAGCCGTCCAACGTGATGGTCTGCCTGTACGACGGCAAGCCGGTGCCCAAGGTGATCGACTTCGGGGTCGCCAAGGCGACCGGTCACAAGCTAACCGAAAAGACGCTGTTTACCGAGGTGGGTTCGGTCGTCGGCACGCTGGAGTACATGAGTCCCGAGCAGGCGGAGCTGAACCAGCTCGACATCGATACGCGCAGCGACATCTACTCGCTGGGCGTGCTGTTGTACGAATTGCTGACCGGGACGACGCCGCTGGAACGCAAGCGTTTCAAGGCGGCGGCGTTCCTGGAAGTGCTGCGGCTCATCCGCGAGGAGGAATCGCCCAAGCCCAGCACCCGTCTGAGCACGACCGAGGGGCTTCCCACCATCGCGGCCAACCGGGGCCTGGAGCCGAAGAAGCTGAGCGGGCTGGTCCGCGGCGAGCTGGACTGGATCGTGATGAAGGCCTTGGAGAAGGACCGCAACCGCCGCTACGAGACGGCCAACGGCTTCGCCGCCGACGTGCAGCGCTACCTGGCGGACGAGGCGGTCTCGGCGGGCCCGCCGTCGGTCGGGTATCGTGTGCGAAAATTCGTAAAGCGCAACCGCGTGGCCGTGCTGACGGGAGCGGTGATTTCGGTTTCAATTGCGACGGGAACTGCGGTGGCCGGGTGGCAGGCGGTGGTGGCGACGCGAGCCAAGTCGTCGGCCCTCACGGCACTGGGCGAAAAAGAGCGGGCCCTGACCAAGGAGTCCGAACAGCGGGAACGAGCCGAGCAACAAACCAAACTTGCCGAAACGGCGCGCTTGAAGGCCATCGCCTCGGAAGCGGATACCCGCGCCTTCAGCGAGTTCCTCGTCGAGGACGTATTATCCGTGGCCCGGCCGAAGGGGGATCGCGGTGGGTTGGGTATTAACGTAACCGTCAAGGCGGCACTCGATGTCGCCGAAGCCAATATCGAACGACGCTTTCAGAACCGCCCTCGGGCCGAAGCCATTGCCCGGCACGACCTCGGCGTCACCTACCGGTTGATCGGCGAGCTGGACAAAAGCGAAGAGCAGTTTCTCCGTGCTTACCAATTGCGCGCGAAGACTCTAGGGTCCGACGACGAAGAAACACTGAATACCGCCAATAGCCTGGCGGTGCTGTATAACGCGCGCGGCAAGTATGCCGAGGCCGAACCGATGTTCCTCCAGGTCCTGGACGGCTTCCGGCGCATCCTGGGCGATGAACATGAATTCACACTTGTATGCATGGCCAACCTGGGGACTCAGTACTTGCATCAACATCAGTACGCCAAAGCGGAGCCCCTGCTCGTCAAGGCCGTCGAAATCAGCCGGCGTGTCCTGGGAGAGGAAGATTCCGACACGCTTTCCTCCATGAACAACTTGGCCAACTTGTACCGGAAAACCGGACGCTTAGCAGAGGCCGAAAAGCTTATGCTTGCGGCTTACAACACGAGCCTCCGCGTGCAAGGCGAAGAACAACCGCTCACGCTGACCATCATGGGCAGTGTCGGATCGCTTTATCTTTCCCAGGGAAAGACCGACTTGGCGGAACCGCTTCTGTTCAAGGCCCTCGAAATGCGGCGCCGCGTCCTTGGCGAAGGCCATCCCGAAACGTTTCAGTCGATGAGCCAGGTTGCAATGCTGCACCAAAGACAGGGCCGATTCGCCGAAGCTGAAACCCTGTACCTCAAAGCGCTGGAGGGTCGCCGCCGCGTCCTGGGCGATAGCCACCCGGAGTTGGTCGATTCCATGAATGAACTCGCCGGACTGTATCACTCGCTCGGGGAATTTGCCAAGGCGGAACCCCTCTTGCTCCAGGCCTTGGAGGTCAGCCGTCGCGCTTACGGCGAGAACGGCCCCATCACGGTCGATTTATTGAACAACCTGGCCGGGCTGTACATAGCCCAGGGAAATCTCGACAAGGCCGAACCGATTCTTATCAAGGCCCTGGATGGCCTTCGCCGGGTGCGCGGCGAAAATCACGTCCACACGATCGTCTCGATGGGCAACCTGGGGGCGCTCTACAGGAGAAAGCAAGACTATACCCGGGCCGAAGCGCAATTGCTCGCAACCCTCGAAATCAGCCGCCGCGTCTTGGGCGAGGACAACTCCGATACGCTGTCATTCGTCAACGAACTGAAAATGGTCTACGACGATCAAAACCAATTCTCCAAGGCCGAGCCGTTATGTCGGGAGATGCTGGACAAGACCCGAAAGCACAGCGGCGAAACGTCCCAAGAGACTGCTGGGGACATGGCCGCCCTCGGGCTGAACTTGATAAAGCAGAAAAAATTTACCGATGCCGAACCGATCCTGCGCGAGTGCCTGAAGATCCGCGAACGGCATGCCGCGGATGATTGGCGGACGTTCAGCACGAAAAGTGTGCTCGGCGGCAGTTTGCTCGGCCAGGGAAAATACGCCGATGCGGAACCGCTCCTTCTCTCCGGCTATGAAGGGTTAAAGAGCCGCGAAGCGCAGATTCCTCCGTCCGGCAAGAGTCGATTGGCGGAAGCGGTCGATCGCCTCGTGCAATTCTACGACTCGCGCGGCCAACCCGAAAAAGCCGCCGAGTGGCGGAAAAAACTCCCCACAAGCGGGGACAAAAAAGATTGATTCAGCCATCCCGACAACTCCTCCGAATCGCGAGGAACGGTTTTTCCTCCCCGGCGCTTGCCTGGATGCCGCGGGGACCACTCTAAAATCCGCGAGCGGGTTTGAAAAGACCATAAGATGAAAATTCGATCTTGGCTCAAGAACTTCCGGTCTATCTCCCTTGATCGCGATGGGCGACGAACGGAATGCAAAATCTTCCACCCGAGGTGGGAATGGCTGGAGGAGCGGTCGCTGCAGACCGGTTCCGTTTTATCGCCGTAGCCGCGGCCCTTTTGAGCGTCGTGCATCACACTCTGACTGAAAGGATCCGTCCCATGAAGTCTTTCTCCTGGCTCAAATCTTTGAGCCGCCGCACCAACGGTCAGGCGCGCCGCCCGATCCGCCGCTCCACCCGGTTGGGGGTGGAAGCCCTCGAGGACCGAACCGTCCCGGCCCAGTTCTGGGTCACGTCGAACCTCGACGACGGCGGCGCGGGCACGCTCCGCGCCGCCATCGCCCAGGCTAACTCGTCCGTCGGTCTCGACGAGATCGTGTTCGCATCCGGCCTGTCAGGCTCGATCACCCTGACAGGCGGCCAGCTCACAATCACCGACAACCTGAACATTACCGGCCCGGGCGCGGTTCAACTGGCGGTGAGCGGCAACCACGTGAGCCGCATTTTCGAGATCGGATCTGGCGTAACCGCCGCAATTTCCGGGCTGAACATCCGGGACGGGGTGACCGGAGCCCACGGCGGCGGAATTTATAATGCCGGCACGCTGACGCTCAGCAACAGCTGGCTTACCAGCAATACCGCCAACACAGATTTCCCAGGCTACTCCGGGTTCTATCTCGGCTTCGGCGGCGGAATTTACAATACGGGAGCCCTGACGGTTAGCGGCTGTAATATCAGCGGCAATTCCATCAACCGAACTCACAGTAATAACACGGGCGGGGCCGGCGGAGGCATTTACAATTTAGGCACACTGACAGTCCGCAACAGCACCTTCGCCGGCAACTCAGGCGACCAAGTCGGCGGCGCCATCTGCACCTCGACCTACGACGGAGAAGTTTTGGTCAGTGACAGCACCTTCACCGTCAACTCGGCCGGTATTGGAGGCGGTATCGCCGTCAATTACACGAAAGTAATGACGATCAATGCAAGCACCTTCACCCGCAACTCCGCCGGGCAAGACGGCGGCGGTATCTTCATCAGCAACTTTCCTAACACGACGCTAACCATCAAGAACAGCACCCTAGCCGTTAATAGTGCCGGCCACGACGGCGGCGGCCTGTACACCTCCGACTATGGCGGGGGCAATGTTGAAGTGCAGGAAGTTTCCCTGGCCGGCAACACCGCCGGCAACGACGGCGGCGGCATGTGGGGCAATGGCAGAATCAGCAACAGCACCCTGATCTACAACTCCGCCGGCAACGACGGCGGCGGCATGTGGGGCTATGGCAGAATCAGCAACAGTACCCTAGTCAACAACTCCGCCGGACACGACGGCGGCGGCCTCTATTCGACCGGCGGCGTGCTCACGAACGTCACGATTACTGCGAATCGTTCCAACACCTTGGCCTCCGGCGGCAGCGGTGGCGGCTTAGCGATAGGTCCATACAGTTACGGGTATCTCGTGTTGAACAACACGATCGTCGCCCGTAACTTCAACGGCCCTACCCCCGGCACCACCGCCAGCGATATCGCAGGCACGTTAGACACCTTCAGCGCCTTCAACCTGATTGGTACGGGAGGCTCGGGCGGGTTACAAGATCGCAGCGCGGACCCTGTCCGCAACAACCAAGTGGGCGTGGCCGCCCCCGGCCTCGGTGGACTGGGGAACTACGGCGGATCCACACAGACCATCCCCCTCTTGTCCGGCAGCCCGGCCATCGCGGGCGGAAGCAGGGCGTTGGCGGTGGCCGCCGCGCCGATCGGGGTCGATGACAACTCCTTAAGCCCCCTAACGACGGACCAGCGCGGCCCCGGTTTTGCACGACTATACAACAGCACGGTCGATATCGGTTCCTTCCAATCGCAACTCGCACCGCCTCGTACGACCCTCACGGTGAGTAATGCCAACGACAGCGGGCCGGGCTCGCTGCGGCAGTCTGTGCAGGCCAACAACCTGCTGGGCGGGGGCAACACGATCGCCTTTGCCCTCCCGGCGGGGACTACCATCACCCTGTCCGGCGGGGAACTCCTCGTGATCCAGGACGTGACCATCAGCGGCCCGGGCGCGGCTCAACTGGCGTTGAGCGGCAATAACGCGGGCCGCGTATTCGCGATGTACTTCGGCGGCTTGGCTGGCGGGCTTTACGCGGTCGGTAGCACCTCCTCGATTTCCGGCCTGACCATCAAGAACGGTGCCGCGGGGACCTCGCAATTTGGCGGGGGGAGTGTATACCTGCAGGCGGGCACGTTGACCGTCAACGACTGCGCCTTTTCCGGTAACTCCGCCTCCAACGGCGGTGCCATCTATTCCAGTGGCTCGCTGATTATCAACGGCAGCACCTTCACCGGCAACTCCGCCACTTATGGCGGTGCCATCTACAATGACAACACGTTGACGGTCTCGGGAAGCTCTTTCACCGGCAATTCCGCCGACGACGGCGGGGGTATCGCCGGATTTTTCGGCCAGGCGACGATCAGAAACAGCGCCTTCTCCTCCAATAGATCCAGCTACGGTGGGGGTGGACTCTACTTCGGCACAAACAGCGGCGACCTCACGGTCAGCAACAGTATCTTTTCTGGCAATTTAACCGGTGGGGATGGCGGGGGGGTCGCCTTCAGTGGCAATAGGCTCATGGTCGGCAACAGCACCTTCGCCGGCAATTCTTCCAACGGATTGGGCGGCGGCATCTATTACGGCGGAAGAAACTCCAACAGTACGCTGACCAACGTTACGATCGCGGGCAACAACGCTGGTGCAGGGGGTGGTATTTACATTCTTGGCACAAGATCAACCGTGCTGAGAAACACGATTGTCGCAAGGAATACGGCCGGCTCAGGCCCCGATGTTGAGGGGCGCATTCTGAGTCGAGGATACAACCTGATCGGCTATATCAGCGGCATTTTTAGAGTAGGGAGTGGCCTCACGGGCACCACCGACGATGGCGTTCTCTTTATCCTCCCCGGGGCTCTTGGCGACAAAGTGAGCATCGACGCCTCGAACCCGATCAATCCCGTGCTGGCCCCCCTCGGCGATTACGGCGGTTCCACGCGAACCATGCCGCCGCTGCTTGGCAGCCCGGCGCTCGACGCGGGCGGCAACACCATGCCCGTGGGCATACCCGGTGCGTTCCCGACGTCCGACCAGCGCGGCTTCCAGCGGATCGTCAACGGCACCGTCGATATCGGAGCCGCCGAATACCAAGGCAGCCAGGACCCCGCTTACGAAGGCGTCTCTGTTGCCGTGGAAAACGCGGCGCCCAACGGCGGCGATGGCAACGGCGATGGCATCTTGGACAGCCTGCAGGCCAACGTCACCTCCCTCCCGAACGCCGCGACCGGAAGCTATGTCACGCTGCAGTCTTTCGCCGGGACCAGCCTGGCGGCGGTACAGGCCGTGGCGAACCCGCCACCCGGCGTACTACCGGACAATGCCCAGACACCGGTGGGGCAGTTCGACTTCCAGGTCCACGGCCTTGCGTCGCGTGCCACCACGACGGTGACCCTCTACATGCCGGCCGGGGTCAAGGTCAACCAGTACTGGAAGTACGGTCTGGAACCCACTGACGACCCGAAGACTTTGCTGAATGAAATGACCACGCCCCACTGGTGGGAGTTTAAGTGGAACGGCGCGACAGGTGCCCAGTTCGTGAAGGACATCAACGGCTTTACGACGAAGATCGTTCTCACCTTCGTGGACGGTGGGCGCGGCGACGACGACCTTCTCGCCAACGGCATCATCGTGGATCCCGGCGTTCCCGTCCAGATGGACCCGGCCACGCTCCTTCCGAGCGGTCGGTTGATGATTGTCGGCACCGACGGGAACGACGACATCAAGGTGAACCCGGGCGGCGGGTCGGCGGAGATCAAGGTCAATGTCAATGGACAGCAGTGGACGTTCGTCGGTGTGACGGAAATCGTGATTTACGGCCTGGCCGGGAATGACGACATACAAGTGGCCGGCGGCATCAGCTTGTCGGCGTGGCTCTACGGCGGCGACGGCAACGACCGGCTCAAAGGCGGCGGCGGCAACAACGTCATCCTGGGCGGGGACGGCGACGATTTGCTCGTCGGCGGCAACGACCGCGACATCCTGATCGGCGGTATCGGGGCGGACCGGATCGTCGGCAACGCGGCCGACGATATCCTCATCGCCGGCGCGACGGCGTTCGATGGGAATGAGAACGCTCTCTACGCCATCCTGGCCGAGTGGACCTCGGGCCGCAGCTACGCTATCCGCGTGGCGAATCTCAGCGGCACCGGCTCCGGTCCTGAATTTGAAGACCGTCTGAACGGAAACAACTACTTGCGTGTGACCGATCAGGCGGCAACGACCACGGTCTTCGACGACGGCGACGAAGATGTCTTGACCGGCAGTGCCGGCCAGGACTGGTTCTTCGCCAACCTCGTGGGGACCGGAGTCAAGGACCGGATCACCGATCTCAGCGCCTCTGAGTTTGCCAACGACCTGAAGTTCATCTACGGGCCTTGATGGGCAGTGCGGAAGTGGGAAGGCAGCGGTTATTGTCAGTGCGAAGGCGGCGAGAAGTGCCCGGTGTTTTGGGCCTCTCGCACTGGCGATAGCTGCCGCATCCAAGTTGTGTTCGACGAGTCACCGATGATGGAGTTGAATTTGCTCGCGGAGCCAAACCGAGGCTCCGATCCAAAAGAGGCAAAAGAAGAGGCAAAAGGGGTCAGGTTAAAGACTGCACTTTCCGGAAAAATATTGCAGAAGGGTGGCGTGAAGTTCGGGTAGCGAAGAGCCGGAGCCCCCTGCCAAGATGTTGTTGCGAAACGACATCCGCAAGGAGATCCGGCGATGCCATTATGGACGATCCCCACCCCC
>JBBRLG010000034.1:0-24364 GCA_038231495.1 Gemmatales bacterium
GCCGTAGGCGGCACACGCGGGATTTGGACAGGCGCACAGCGACCAGTCTGGTTCGATCATGGCCCTTCCCTCCTGGTACTCCTGCCACCATAGCAGGCCGGAAACACCGCTGGAAGGTCGGTGGAGTCACGACCGAAAATCGAATACGTATAGACGCCGGAGTCGCCGCGGCCCACGGTATAACGGATCTCGATGTCGGCGATGGTGCTACCGCCGGGGCCGTTGCCGAGGGCAGCGCCTCCGGAAATCGCCTTGACGGAGACTTCGCCGCGTTCGCCGCCGTTGGTCTTCGGATCGATGGTGATGCTGGTACGGGAGCGCGGACCGGAGGCGGCGTGCGACCAGTAGCCGGCGGCATGGCCCGACGCGCCGAGCAATTCCAGATCCTTGTATTTCAAGGAGACGAGGTCGCCGGAACGCTTGCTCACCCTGGCAGTCACGGAACCGTTGGCGAGCGTGAAGTTCGCTTCGTCCTCGACGACCGTCACCGGCGGCTCGGCGGGTGGTGTCAGAGACTTGTCGTCCGCGCCGCGGGCGGTTGTCAGCAAAGCGCCAAAAGCGAGTGCCGCCGCGATTAGGGTTGTCGGCCACTTTCTCATTGGATGCTCTCTCGTGTTGAATGCGCGATGCGAATCAGCACCTCACCGCTCCTTTGTGTCGTCTTGGCTTTTACTTTGCACCCCACGAAGCCGTGACCGAAGGCCACGTACTTCCAATACGGATTTCGTCAACCATTTGACGGGTATTGCTATTGATGTGGATTTCTAGCCAGTCGAAGACCAGGTCGCTGCGGAACGGCGGGCCGACGACCGTCCAGCTGCCCGGCTCTTCGGCATCGACGGCCTCTTGCGGCCCAAACACGCGGATAAATACCTGATCGGGGTTTGCACCACCGCTGGCCGCGATCTTGGCGACGAGGAGATACGTTTCCCCATAGTTCAGGGGCAGCGGCGTCCGGGAGCCGGCCCCGCCGAGGTGGGTGAAGAGTTGGTTTGCTCCTCCCACCCCAATGTTCAGCCGGTTGTGTGCGTCCGCTTTGTCCTTTTTGATGCCCGCGGTGGTCCGCAACAGTAAGGCCACCGCGTTGACCGGATCGGTCGAGGGGCCGTAGCGGCGAAACACGAAACTGAGGTAATAGACGCCGTCGGTGTCCAGGCGGATTGGCGTGGCCAGGCGTCGCTGATATTTCGCAAACCCCGTATAGTCGAAGCAACCTCCGATAGACGGCACGACGGCTCCGGGCCGGCTGAGACTCTCCTTGGCGTTCAGCACGAACAGGTTGCGATCGCCCGCCTCGCTGACAGGGCGTGTGAGGGCCGGCATCCAACGACCGTTCCAGCCGAAGCCGCCGTTGGCCTTGCCGGTTCGGAACAGTTCGGGATCCTTGTAATCGAATCCTTCGTAAGCCAGCAACCCCGCAGCGGGATCGCCCGCAAGCTGCCGCGGCGCCGACACCTGGCGGACAAAACTGGTTGGATCCAGCACGGGCGGGCGGCCGGGTGAGTCGGGAGCCGGCCCGTAGCGGCGTGCTTCGCCGGCCTTGAGATGATCCGAATCGGCCCGGTTCGCCGCACTCCGGGGCGTTCGCTGAACCTCGCCGTCGAAGACGTGGATTTCCTCGCCTTCCGGGCCAACTGCGACGGCATACTCGGTTCCGAGGTCCACGAGGGTAGAGGACGGCGTATGCAGATCGAACGGCGCGGCCAGGTCGTCCGCCCGGAAGACCACCTTGCCACGCATCACGGTCGCCGATGTGCCGGAGTCGAGGCGGAGGTCGGTCGGCCCTTCGATCACCAGGTCCGCGCCGCAGTCGAAGCGTACCCGGGCGATGCCGTTCCGCAGTTGCAGTTCCCCCGGCAAGAGGCGCGAGCCTGTACCCCGCGCTTCTTTCGGGTTCTCCCAAACGCAGTCCGCCGTTTGGGTGAGCGTAGCCACGAACTCCGACGAATTGGGGATGACCGCTTCCCTTGCCGCCTTCTTATCGCGGCTGTCCTCGAACGGCTGCGGACGCTGCCAGATGACCTGGACGAGAAGCGAGGCCGCCAGGGTTGCTCCGACAACGCCGAGATAACGGAGCAGGTAAGGAAACCGCCGCCGGGTGGATGAAAGGAGGGACGCAGTCGGATGGGCTGGCGTCGTTTCTTCGTGTCTCTTTGTCGCCGCGGAATTACCACCCTGAAGATGTGGCTGATTGAGCAACCGGGCGTGAAGGTCCACGTATTCGAGGTACTGCCGCCGACACGCGGCGTCCGCGTCGAGCAGTTCCTCCAGCCGCCCGTGCTGCGCGTCCGTGAGTTCACTGTCGCATAGGGCGGAGAGCAATCGCTGCAACTCCTTACGGACTTCCAAGCGCATGACTGCACCTCTACTCTCCGTGTGGTTCTCCTTTGTAATTCCCTGCCTCAATGCGATTCGTGCCACCGCCGCACGGTATCCAAACATTTGAAGCGTCGCCGGTTTAGTTGCCGTCCGGTTTCCCGGTCGTACTCTGCGGGCTGGCCGGTACTTTGAAGTCGTCGACGGAATCGGGCTTGCTCGGATCGAACGGTTGCACGTCGTCGGCGAGCAATTTGGCGAGGTCGAGTTTGTTTTGTTTGATCCCTTCGACGACGCACCGGGCCAGTTCAAAACTGCCGTAGTTGTTGTGGTGCGTGCCGTCCTGGAAGGCTTTGCCGATGTCCTTCGGGCCTAGCGCTTCATACAGAATCTTGCTCATCGCGTTCAGGTCGATGAGCGACACTTCCTCTTCCTTGGCCGCCTGGCGCACCGCCTCGGGATAGTCGCCGAGCGTGTTGGTGATTTTGCCGGAACCGTCGAGGCTCTTGCGGTGCATCGGCGTCACCAGCACGGGAATGCCGCCGTGTTTGCGTGCCTCCGTAACGTATTCCTTTAGGCTCGCCTTGTAGGTGGTGAAAGCTCCGACGCCCTCGCCGCGCTCCTTCATGTCGTTATGGCCGAACTGGATGAACAGGTAATCCCCTTCCTTCATGGTGCTCAACACCTTGTCGAGCCGCTTGGCTCCGCGCGAGCTTTTCAGCGATTCGCCGGACTCCGCGTGGTTGGCGATCGCCACGCCCGGTTTGAAAAAGCGCGGCAGCATTTGTCCCCAGCTGTTCCAGGGTTCCTTCGGCTGATCAGTCACCGTGCTGTCGCCCACGATGTACACGGTGACGGCGTTCTCCACTTTCACGATTTCCAGGGCACAGAGGCAGGGCCGCGTGTTGTTGAATTCCAGCGTCAGTTTGTCGTCCCAGTGGAGGACGCCTTGCTCGCGGTCCTTCAATTTGACCTGGCCGCCGCCCGTGATCTTCGGCGTGCGGATGTTGACCGTGAACGTCCGCGTCTCGAACTTCCCAGTCGCCGTCTGCACCTTCTCCAACATCAGGCGGCGCGTCTCAGCCTTGACGGTGGTGGTCGATTCGCCTTTCAGGTCGCCGAGGGTGACCGTCACGTTGTAATTGCCCTCCGGCAGCGCGACCGAGAAGAAAAAGGGCTTGGCACTGGTGCAGAATCCGCTACGGATGGCGTCGTCGCCGCCCCGATCGATCGCCTCGACCTTCGAGCCAAGATCGAAGCCGTAGCCACATTCTTTCGTGTACGCCGTGTCCGCCGGAACCTGAGGGTACCCCGGCTCAGCCTTTCCTGGGGCGAAGGAGAATTTGAGGGCCGTTTTCGGCGTTTCCGGCTTCGGTTCGATCTTTGGTTTAGGGGCGTCTTCGGAGTTTGCCTTCTTGACTTCGACGGCGTAGACATGCGTTGGCCCGTGCATGTTGGAGCGAAAGACGACCCATTTCCCATCGGGCGAAAAAGTGACGTTCGGTTCGAGCTTGTAGTCGTGTTTGGCCATGTTCACCAGTCGCTCCGCCGCGAGCACTTCTTTGGCCGGACGGAAGAGGTAGATCCATTTACCGTCCTTGGCGAAGGCGACCTGGCCGGCATCGCCACCGTCGCCGGCGAAGAGCTTGCCGTCGGGGGAGACGTTATAGTGGACGGACCACTGATCCCGTTCGAGCTGGTAGCGTGTCTTCTCGCCGGTGGCGACGTTGACGCCGGCCAGCCAGAACTGTTTACTGCGGGGCGTCTGGAGGTCGTACCAAATGATCTTGCCGTCGGGGTTCCAGAATTCGTGGCCCGCGATCTCCATGTCCATCTTGCGCTCGTGCATCAATTTCATGCTGGTGCCGTCGGTGCGAATGGTCCAGATGCGTTCGACCTCGTGCCAGGTTCCCTCGTGGCAAAACATCAGCAGCTTGGGATCGGTGGGAGAGAATTGCACGTGATTGAGCCAGGCGTAGGAGTAGCCGAACGTCTTGACCTCGCCGGTTTTCGTGTTGAGGGTGAAGATCGCCATCGAGTCTGGGTTGGCGAGTCGGCCGGCCAGCCGTTCTTCCTTGGCGACCGACGCCTCTTCCTCCGGCGTCAATTTTTCCTTGCCGGGGAACATCCTCTCCCGCTGGGGCGGCAACTTTTGCGGTTCCGGACGGGGCGTCATGCCGGTCGGATCGGTCGCACCGACAGTTCCCGCGAGCAGCGTCTCATCGGCGTTCAGCGTGGACACTGCCCGGTAGCCGGCGGGCAGTTTCACGACCTCGCGCGTTTCCTTGGTGTTGAGATCGGTGGCGAAAATGGCGCCGCCCTTGTTGTAGTACACCTGCCCCGTCTTCCGGCCGATTACGATGACGCTACGACTGTCAACGATCTTCTCGATCCCGCGCGTCTTGAGATCGACCGCGGCCAAGCCGCCCGGCGTGGTGATGACGAGCTTACGGCCGTCCGCCGAATAGGCGTTCTGATGGAAATAGAGGTTGGAGCTGCCCGGTTCCTTGGAAAGCCGGAAAACGCGGTGGCCGGTATTGGGATCGATCCATTCGGTCGGCGGTTCCTTGGCATTTTGCGGCTTCGGGTCGGGCTTCAGCTCCTCCGTCTGCTGATCCGTTCGCGGCACAGGGAGAACGACCGCAGCTCCCCCAGCGCAAAGCGCCAGCACCACGACAAGGAGTGTGAAGAGCCGCTTCATTTTTCTCTCTTTGGAACTCGATTAACTTCCTATTGGAGGTTCAGCCCTGTGACCTTCAGGGAGAATGCGTGTTCGCAGGGTTTCTCGGCGGGCATCTTTACCTTGAGGCCCGTCTCGTCCTGGGTAAATTGCAACACGCCATTGTGGCCGAGCAGCGTGACGCTTTCGACCTTGCCGGCCTTGCCGGTGGCGAGAGACTCGACAACCGCCTGCTCGCCAGGCCAGTTCAGAGCGATGGCATACAGCGTATTGCCGTTGGTGGTGAAGCGGTAGGTTAGATTTCCCTTCCCTTCGCCGAATTGGGTCCACGGCCGTGTACCGTAGATGGCGTCGCCGTTGACGTCGAGCCATTTGCCGATGCCAAGGAGAATTTTCTGCTGCTCTTCGGGAATGCTGCCGTCGCCTCGGGGGGAGATGTTCAGCATCAGATTGCCGTTTTTGCTGACGTTCTCGACCAGCCGCTTGACGACGGTCCCGGCGTTTGTCAACTTCATGCCCTCGACGTAGCCGAACTTCTCGCCGATCGGGTCGTCTACCTGCCAGACGTATTTGGTCAGTTCCTTAGGGGCGCGGCCCTGCCGCTCGAAATCTTTGATGCTGCCGGCGAGGTAGGCGTCGCCTTTGGTGCTGAGCGACACTGCCTTCTTCCACTCGGCGGCGCGGTTGTAGTAATAGGCGGCGACCTTCAACTTGACCGCATCGAAGTTGCGGCCGTTGACGCCGTTGTCGAACCAGAGGATGTCCACCTGATACTTGTCGATCAGCTCACAGTTGCGGGCGACCCAGTCGTCGAGAAACTTCTGGTCGGGAGCGCCGCGCTTGGGCGGGCCGTAGAAGTCGGCGTATTCGGGGTCGAAGAGGTCGGTCTTGAGGTTCGCGGACGGGAGCATGAAGGAGGAGTGCTCCATGCGGTGGTTGGAGACGCCGAACTTCAAGCCCTGCTTGCGGACGGACTTGGCCAGGTCGCCGATCAGGTCGCGCTTGGGGCCCATCTTGCCGGCACAGTATTTCGTGAGGTCGCTGTCCCAGTTGGCCCAGCCGTCGTGATGCTCCGCCGTGGGAACGACGTACTTGGCTCCGGATTTTTTGAAGAGTTCGGCCCAGGCGTCGGGATCGAATTTCTCGCACTTGAACAGCGGGATGAAATCCTTGTAACCGAACTTGTCCGGCGGCCCGTACTTGTCCGTGTGCCATTTGGTCACGCCGGGGTTGCTGTACATGTGCTTGGGATACCATTCGCTGGCGTGAGCCGGAATGGAGTACAGGCCCCAGTGCATGAAGATGCCGAACTTGGCGTCCCGGAACCATTCGGGGACCTTGTAATTATTCTCGATGAATTCCCACGTCGGCTCGAACGGCCCCTTGGGCGGCTCGGTCGCCGCGGCCGAGCCGCCAGCCAGCGCCGGCGTAACGAGCGCCGCGAGTACCAAGCAGCATTTCCGCACATGGTGTTGCCACATCGGTTGTTCCTTTCTGCGTGCAGGTCATTTCTTCTGGGGCAGCAAGCATTCCTTCAGCGGGCAATCCTTCAATCCTCGAAGGCCCTCGACGACTGCAGCGGCGTTCCGTTCGGCCCCAGCCGGGCTGGTGTGGGTGTTGTCCGCCGGAGTGAAGTACTTCGCCTTGACGTCCGCTGGCGTCAACTCGGCATAGTGGACCATAACGATCTGGTTCAGGTTGACGAAGGGAGCCTTCTCAGCCTTCGCGACCTCTTCCGCCCAGCGGACGTAGTCGTTCTTTTCCACCGCTCCCTTCTCGACCTGCTGACGGGGACAGTGGGGAATCGGGGAGAGGATGATCGCCGTGATCTCCTTGGCCCGAGCGTCCGTGACGTACTTTCGCAGATACCAGCCGTAGGTATACACGACCTCCTTCTTCTGGGTGATCGGGTTGTCAATCTCCCGTGTCTCGTCCCCGGTGCCGCGGAGGGTGCCGCGTGCCCGCCGGAGGTCGTCCAGCGGCCCGCCGTCGTTGTGGCCCATCTGGATGAGGACGAAGTCGCCCGGCTTGGCCGCAGCCAGGAGGTTGTCCCAGCGGCCCTCCGTCTGGAACGTCCGGCTGCTCCGACCGCCGATGGCGTGGTTCTCGACCTTAATCCTGGTAGGGTCGAATAATCCGGCGAGGAGGTCACCCCACCCCTGTTGCCCCTTGGTACTGGTCTTCACAGTCGAATCCCCGACGATGAACAGCATCGGCACCCGCGGGGCGGAGGCAGGCTGTGCCGCAGGACCTGAGTTCGCGCCGTCTTCTGCTCCGGCTGGGGCGAGACCGAGGCAGAGCAGAAGCATCGCAAGAACGCCAAGACCCGCCGATACCAGGCCACGAGTACGAGCCGGCTTGTTGGACATTTGCATACGGGGATGTTTCCTTTCATGGGATCAGGCCATTCCTGTTGTCGCCACGCGGCGGCTGATGCAGTCGAACAGCAACCGGCGGATGCGGTCGAGTTTGCGGAAGAGCGTCCGCCGGCTGGTGTCGAACTGTTGCATTAACTCCTCCGACCGAGTTTTTTCTTGGTAGCGCTGGCGGATTAACTCTCGGTCGGCCAGCGGCAACTCCGCCAGGCAATGCTCCAGGGCTTGCAGGCGCGCCTGGAGAACGGGTTCGAGCGGTTCGCGCTCGCGGGCCAGGCGTTCGACCAGGTCGCGACTCAGGAGGCGCGTTCCGCGCTGATTGCGCTCCCGCTGTTTCAGAATTTCCAGATACGCAAAGCAGTAGGCCCATGCCAGGAACGGCTTGTCGGGGTCGTATTCCTCGAACTTGCGGTAGAGGGCGACGCTGGTCTCTTGCAACACGTCGCGGGCGTCTTCTTCGTGGGGTAACAGCGCGAAGATGTAACGGAAGAGATCTTCCTGGTGCCTGGACAACAGGCGAACCAGCAATTCGGTGCGTGCTACGTCCACCAACCCATTCCCCCGACCCTCGAAAGGACTATGCCCTCCTGTTATACTCCCGTCCGGATTCCGAAACGTGCCAAAAATGCGAAAGTTGGCGAGCAAGCGGATATAATTTCTTGGCACGGCACTGGCACGATCCGGTTCGAGACCGGGAAATACGCAGAGCCCGAACACTCGGTGAGGATTTGTATCAATGACGCCGCGCCACCTGCTGGTTGCCGCCATCGCAATGGCGAGCATCTTGAGTTGCTTTGCGGCATCCCGCGGGCTTGATGCGCCGCCCGCGCCGCCGGCCCCCGGTAAGGACGCGCCTGCGCCCGCCTTCACCAAAGACCTTGTTCCTTTCCTGAAGACACACTGCTATACCTGTCACGGCAACGGCAAGAACCGGGGCGAGTTGACGCTGGACAAATTCAATGACGAGGCCGCGATCCAGAAAAACCCCAAGGTTTGGGAAACCGTCCTGCAAAGGGTCCGCAACGGCGAAATGCCGCCCAAGGAAAAGCCGCGACCGACCGCCGCAGAAATCGATAGCGCCCTGAAGAGCCTCGACGCCGTGCTCGCCAAGGTCGATTGCACCGGCACGCGGAACGCCGGTCGTGTCACCCTCCACCGCCTCAACCGCGCCGAGTACAACAATACCATTCGCGATCTCGTTGGCGTCGATTTCAAGCCGGCCGCCGACTTCACCAACGACGACGTCGGCTACGGTTTCGACAATATCGGCGACGTCTTGTCGCTGTCGCCGTTGCTCCTTGAAAAATATCTCGCCGCCGCAGAGAGCGTCCTGGACCAGACGATCGTCATCGCCGACACGCCCAAGCCGACGAAGAATCGCCTCGGCGGTATCCGCTTCTCACGCGGGGCCGGCGAATCCCGTCAGGGACTTGGCTCCGTCTTGTTCGCCAAGGGCGACCTCTTCGCCGAGAGTTTTTGCGAGGAAGGGGAGTACGTTATTCGCGTCGAGGCGTTCGGACTGCCGGTCGGCGACGAGCCGGTGCGCGCGACCGTCAAAGTCGGCGACACCACGAAGGAATTCGAGATCAAAGCGACGCAGGCGGAACCGGCTTCGTTGGAACTGAACGTCAACCTCAAGGCCCAGACGAACCGCGTGACCGTCTCCTTCCTCAACCCCTTCACCGATCCCAAAATCGAAGACAAGGCCAAGAAGGACCGGCTGCTCGTCGTTCGCGGCATCGTCGTCGATGGCCCGTACAACGCCCCGCCTCCGAAGTTGCCCGAGAGCCACCGCCGCCTCATGGCTCACAAGGCCGACCTTGAGCCGCGCGAGGCGGCCCGTGCGATCGTCGAGCGCTTTGCCACGCGCGCCCTCCGCCGTCCGGTCAAGGCCGCGGAAGTCGAGCGTTTCCTGAAACTGTACGACAAGTCCGAAAAGAGCGGCGAGCGCTTCGAGTATCGCGTACGACTGGCCGTGTGCTGCGTCCTCGTTTCCCCGCATTTCCTCTTCCGCGTCGAACTGGATCCGCCCGACGCTAAGGCGGGAACGGCCTACCCAATCAACGAGTACGAGTTGGCGAGCCGGCTATCGTACTTCTTCTGGAGCAGCATGCCCGATGACGAGTTATTCGCACTGGCAGCCAAGGGGGAGCTGCGCAAGGACCTTGAGGCGCAAGTCAAACGCATGCTCAAGGATCTGAAATCATCCGCGTTCGTGCAGAATTTCGCCGGGCAGTGGCTGACGCTCCGCAAGCTGGCCAACGTTAACCCCGATCCCAAGGTGTTCCCGAATTTCGACGAGGACTTGCGCGCGGCCATGTATCGCGAGACCGAACTGTTCTTCGATGTGATCCTGCGCGAGGACCGCAGCATCCTCGACTTCCTCGACGCAGACTTCAGTTTCGTGAACGAGCGCCTGGCGAAGCACTACGGCATCGAAGGGGTCAAGGGCAAGGAGTTTCGGCGGGTGAAGCTGCCGGACAATCGCGGGGGCATCCTCACCCAGGCCAGTATTCTCACGCTCACCTCGAACTCGACGCGAACCGCGCCGGTGAAGCGTGGCAAGTGGGTGCTCGATCAGGTGCTGAACACGCCGCCTCCGCCTCCCCCGCCCGACGTGCCGAACTTGCCTCTCGACAAGGAACTGACCGGCTCGCTGCGCCAGGTCATGGAGCAGCATCGCGTGAACCCCCTTTGCGCCTCCTGTCACCAGCGCATGGACCCGATCGGCTTCGCCTTCGAGAACTTCGACGCGATTGGGGCCTGGCGCGAGAAGGACGGCAAATTTGCCATCGATGCATCGGGCGTGCTGCCGGACGGCAAGGCTTTCAACGGGCCGGCCGAGCTAAAAGCGATCTTGAAAGACAAAAAAGACTTGTTTAGCCGCTGTCTTGCGGAGAAGCTGTTAACGTACGCCCTCGGCCGCGGCCTGGAACACTACGACAGGTGCGCCGTGGACAAGGTCCTTGTGGCCCTGGACAAGAACGACTATCGGTTCTCCACGCTGCTCGTGGAGACGGTGAAAAGCGAACCCTTCCAAATGCGAACCGCAACGGGGAAAAAGCCATGACAAACGGCGGCCGGATTTCAAGACGGACGGTCCTGCGAGGAGCGGGCGCCCTGGTCGCGCTGCCGTTCCTGGAGGCAATGCTGCCTCGTTCGACGGCGACGGCCAAGGCAGAGGTCCCGCGTCGGATGGCTTTCCTCTACGTTCCCATCGGCGCTCACATGGCGAACTGGACGCCGAAGGAGGAGGGCGCCGACTATGAACTCACGCCCACCCTGGAGTCGCTGGCGCCGTTTCAAAAGGACGTGCTGGTTTTGAGCGGGCTGGCCTGCGACAAGGCGCGGCCGAACGGCGACGGCGCCGGCGACCACGCCCGCGCCGGCGGCGCCTGGCTGACCGGCTGCCAGCCGCGTAAAACCGCCGGGGCGAACTTCCAGGCCGGCGCTTCCGTCGATCAGATGGCCGCGAACCGCCTCGGCGACCAGACCCGGCTGCCATCGGTGGAACTTGGCATCGAGCGCTATCGCGGCACCGGCAACTGCGACAGCGGCTACTCCTGCGTTTACGAACACACGGTCGCCTGGCGCTCGCCGACTTCGCCGCTGCCGACCGAGGTCAATCCGAAGCTGGTGTTCGAGCGGCTGTTCTCGGCCAGGCCCAACGACCCCGACCGCGTCAAGCGCAACGAACTGCGGGCCAGCGTTCTCGACACGGTGCTGGAAGACGCACGCGGCCTGGAAAAACAACTGGGCGGCGCCGACAAGGAAAAACTGGACCAGTACCTGTCCTGCGTCCGCGAACTGGAACTGCGCATCGCCCGTGCCGAGAAACTGCCACCGGTCCAGCCGCCGGAGGGGACCGTCAAGCCGCAAATCGTGCCGGCCGATTACCAGGAACACTGCCGTCTGATGTGCGACTTGCTGGTGCTCGCGTTTCAGACCGACGTGACGCGCATCGGCACCTTCATGTTGGCCCGCGAGGGCAGCGATATTCAGTACCGTACGCTTGGCATCAGCGAAGGCCACCACGAATGCACGCACCACCGCGGTAAGAAAGAACTGATCGAGAAGGTCTGCAAGATCAACAAGTTCCACGTCGAGCAGTTCGCGTATCTTGTCGGCAAGTTGAATGCGATTCCGGAGGGCGACGGCACGCTGCTGGATAGCTGCATGATCGCCTACGGCAGCGGCATCGAAGACGGCAGCATGCATTCGCACACTTCATTGCCGATGCTGCTGGCCGGCAAGGGCGGTGGCTCCCTGAAGACAGGTCGCCACCTCCGTTATCCGAAGGAGACGCCTGTCACAAACCTGTGGCTTGCCATGCTGGACCGCATGGGCGCACGCACTGAGAAACTCGGCGACAGCACCGGCATCCTGGAAGGTCTGTCCTAACAAACAAAGATTCAAAGGAATTGACGGCTTATGAGATACACTATTTGTTTTTTTATCCTGTGCTTGCTGATCCCCACGGCCTTCGGCCAGGACAAACCGCCTGCGGGCAACCCGCCCCCGAAAAAGTCGTACAAGCTTGGCCCCGACTCGATGGCCCAGGACGGCGTGCCCAAGGGCAAGCTGGAGGGGCCGACCCTATTCAATAGCAAGGTGTTCGACGGCACGGTCCGCCAGTACTGGGTCTACGTGCCGGACCAGTACAAGGCCGACAAGCCGGCGTGCGTTCTGATTTTCCAGGATGGGCAGAGGGCCGTGGACCCCAAGGGCGCGCTGCGGCTGCCGGCGGTCATGGACAACCTGATTGACAAAAAGGCGATGCCGGTCACGATCGGCATCTTCGTCACCCCCGGCCAGCGCGGCGAGGAGTACCCCAAGGGCAACGCCAATCCGAACAACCGCAGCGTCGAATACGACTCGCTGGGCGATAAGTATGCCAACTTCGTCATCGACGAGCTTCTCCCGGAGGTCGGCAAGAAGTACAAACTCACGAAAGAGCCGGCGGGCCGTGCCATCGGCGGGGCCAGCAGCGGCGCCATTTGTGCCTTCACCGTCGCCTGGGAGCGCCCGGAGGAGTTCGGAAAGGTAATCAGCCTGATCGGAAGCTTCACCGACATCCGCGGCGGCCACGTCTATCCCGACCTGGTTCGCAAGGCCGAGCCGAAACCCATCCGCGTCTTCGTGCAAGACGGCGTCAACGATAACCGCAACGAAAAGAACCCGAAACGCGACTGGCACCTGCAAAACGAGGCGATGGTCGCGGCGTTGAAGGAAAAGAAGTACGACTTTAAGTACGAGTGCGGCGACGGTGGCCATTCGGACGACCACGGCGGCGCGATTATGCCGGACATTCTCCGCTGGCTGTGGCGGGATTATCCGGGTGTCGAGGCCCGTCGGCAGTCGGCGGCTGACTGCTCTTCGGGGGAACTGCTCGAACTGCCGGGTCGCTCCATTGCGCCCTCGCTGCCTCAAGTCCGAACCTGGCCCTTGTGCTATGAGCCTGACGTGGTGGATACAGACGTCAGTTGACCAGGCACAGCTCGCGGACCGTAAAATGTACTCGTTGAAGGGTTTCGTTAACAGCCTTTTCATCCTGTGCCACGGCAGCCTCGCGTACAGTCTGGCTTGGAGACGAGCTACCTCCTTCGAACTGGAAATCCCAACCCGACCCGATCCAGGATCGCATCGGGTATTTGATCTAAAGGCCGGATCTCACAGGCGGCGGCAAGATCGGCAGCTGCCCGCGGCATGCCATAGACAATCGAGCTGGCTTGGTCCTGGGCGATGGTGTGCCAGCCGAGCCGCCGCATTTGGAGCAAGCCCCGGGCGCCGTCACTGCCCATGCCGGTGAGCAGGACCGCGACGCCGTGGCCCGGCCAGGCCGTCGCCAAACTGCTGAAGAGTTCATCGACCGAGGGGCGGTAGGGGTAGCTCACCGGGTCCGGGGTGTAGGCCAAACGGCGGCTCGACCGCAGAACGAGATGATCGTTGGTCCCGGCCAGGAGGACTGTTCCCGACCTGGGTTCGTCGCCTTCGCCGGCCAGTCGCACCGGCAGGCAACTGTAACCCTGGAGCCAGTGCGCCAGGCCCGGGGCGAAGTCCGCGGCAATGTGCTGGACGAGGAGTACGGCGGCCGGGAAATTTGCCGGCAACGCTTTCAGGATGCGTGCCAGCGCGTCGGGGCCGCCGGTGGAAGCCCCGATGGCCAGCAGCGACGGCAGGCCGGAAACCGCCTTTGCGATCGGCCCGACGCCGCTGACGGGAACACCCAGGACCGGCGGCGGAGCCGGCGCGGGGGTTTGCTGCTCGCGCGCCAGCTTGGCAATGCGGGCCAGGATGCCCGCGCCGTCCTTGACCGTACCGTCCGAACCCAAGGTGGGCGTGTTCACGGCGTCGAGTCCGCCGTAACCCATCGCCCGGTAAACCAGGTTAAAGTTGCCGGCGATGGTAGAGGTGACGAGCAGGATCGGGCAGGGACTGTCCGCCATGATGCGGCGAGTGGCCTCGACGCCGTCGAGTACCGGCATCACGAGGTCCATGAGGATAATGTCCGGGCGATCGCGGGCCGCCTTGCGGACCGCCTCCGCGCCGTCCTCCGCAGTCCAGGCGACGGCGTGTCCGGGCACCGACAGTACGAGGCGGCGAAGCACCTCCCGCGCCAGTGCCAGGTCGTTGACGATCGCAATGCGCATGTTCAGGTCTCGCCGATCAGGTCCGTGACCGCCTGCAAGAAAGTATGGTCGTGGAAGCTGCTCTTCGTCAAATAGTAATTCGCCCCCACCTCAAGCCCGCGCAGCTTGTCCTCCTCCCGTTCCTTGTACGACACGATGATAACAGGTAAGTCTCGCAGCGCCGCATCCGCCCGGATTGCTTTTACCAATTCCAGCCCGTTCATGCGCGGCATGTCCACGTCGCTGATGACCAGGTCGAACGGATTCGCCCGGAGCAGGTTCCACCCTTCCTGGCCGTCCACCGCCACAGACACCTCATAGCCCTGGTTGCGCAGCAGTTGCCGTTCCAATTCCCGGACGGTGATGGAGTCGTCCACGACCAGAATGCGTTTGCGGGGTTCGGCTTCCTGGTCGTCGCGGCCGCTGCGCCGCAGGGTGTTGCCCTGGATGAACTGGTCCATGGAGCGGATGAGGTCTTCCACGTCGGCGATAAGCACGGGGGAGCCGTCATCGAGTATGGCGGCGGCGCTGACGTTGGGCACCTTGCCCAGCCGCGGGTCCAGCGGCCGTACCACCAGGTCCTGCTCGCCGCGAAAGGCTTCGACGATCAGCCCGTACGTCCCCGTTTGGTCGCCGAGGAGGACCACTGAAAGCTCGTCGGCCGCGGTCGGAATCGGCGGCAGGTCGAGGAGCTGGGCGGCCAAAACAAGACCGACATTTTGGCCGCCCACGGTCACGAATTGCCGTTGTTCCAGCGACCGGACCTCGGCCAGGGGCACGCGGATCAACCGGTCGATGCGGTTGTGGGGAAATGCGTAAGGCTCCCCGGCGACGTCCACCAACACCGCGCGCAGCACGGAAAGGGTGATCGGCAAGTGCAGCTGGAAGCGGGTGCCCTTGCCGGCCTGGGTGCTAATTCGGACCGAGCCGCCGACCTTGCGGACCGTGGTCTGCACGACGTCCAGCCCGACGCCGCGGCCGGAATACTCGGACACCGCGCCGGCGGTCGAGAAGCCGGGGAGGAAGAGGAATTCCAACAACTCCGCCTCGGACAGCGCCCGCGCCAGGTCCGCCGTCGTGAGGCCGCGCTCGACCACCTTGCTCCGGAGACGCTCAAGGTCAATACCGCCGCCGTCGTCGGTGACGGTGATGGCCAGCGTGCCGGCCCGGTGGCTGGCTTCGACGCGCACCACGCCCGTTTCCGGCTTGCCGGCGGCGGCGCGGCGGTCGGGCGGATCGATGCCGTGGTCCACCGCGTTGCGCACCAGGTGCGTCAGCGGCGCCTCTAACTTCTCCAAAATATCCCGATCCACCGGGGTGTCCTGGCCGAGAATTTCCAGGCGAACCGCCTTGTCCAGCTGGCGGGCCATGTCGCGCACCAGTCGGGGAAAGCCGCCGGTCCCGTCGCCGAAGGGCCGCATCCGGCTGGCAATTACCTCGCGGTAGAGCCGGGTGTTAAGGTCTTCCGCCTGGGCGGCGTGGTCCTGAAATTCGCGGGTGCGTTCGCCGAGAACCTCCCGGCAAACCGCCGACTGCCGACGGGCCTCGACCACCAGTGTCTCCGCGCGGTCGCGCGGCCCGCGCGGCGCCAGCGCCTGCTGCAGGCCGTCGAGAACCGCGGCGAGATGGTCCTGCTGTTTCTTGAGCTTCAGGAGCGAAGTCGCGAACGGTTCCAGCCAGCGCGCCTGGACCAGCGATTCGCCGGCCAGTCCCATGAGACGGTTGAGGCTCTGGGCGGTGACGCGGACCACGGCCTCGGCGGTTGCCGGCGCTTCCGCGACTGGTCCGGGAGGTTTTTCGTCCGGTGGCACGGCTATGACCGCCGCGGGAACCGGTGCGGCGACCGGCCTGCGAACGAGGTGCTCGAGTTGTTCGCACAGTCCGGTCACCACGCCGCCGCGTTCTTCGAGCCACGATGGCAGCTCTTCGTCACCGACCTGGATTACGCCTGCGAGGAAGGCGACCGCCTCCGTCAGCGGCCCAGGGTCCTCCGCGGCAAGGGGAGTGCGGCCGTCCCGCACGGCGGTGAAATAGGTTTCGAGCGCTTGGCCGAGGCGGACCACGGGTTCCACGCGCACGAGGCGCGCCGCCCCCGTAATGGAACGTGCCGCCTGAACCAGCTCTTCGACCGCGCCTTCTTCGGCGGGGCCGCTTTCCAGTTGGACGACGCCATCACTCAGGGTCACGGCCGCCGCCCGTACTTCCTCGCGGAACAGGTCCGCCATCGAATAGTCGTCGCCGCCAACCAAAGACTCGCGCGGCACAAAGACGGGAGGGCGCGGGCCGGGTTCCGGGGTCCGTGACGACTGGACCGGTGCAGTTATCGCGAGCGCGGGCTGTCCCTGCGCTATCTGCCCAAAACTCGCCCGGAGGTTCTCGATCTCGCCGGCATGATCGCGGGACCAGGCCGGCACTTCCTCCTCAACGACCTGCCCCAATCGGGCCAGTAAGTCGGTGCCGCGTAACAGCACGTCAACGTCGGCCGGCGCGATCCGAATGCGGCCCTCCTGGGCCGCCACGAATACGTCCTCCATGACGTGGGCGAGTTGCACGGCGGCGTCGATGTTGACGATGCGGGCCGCGCCCTTGATCGAATGCGCCGCCCGCATCAGCGGCTCGATCTTTTGCGGGTTGTCTGGATCGTTTTCCAGGTCGAGCAGCCCCTGGTTGAGCGTCGCCGCGTGCGCGCGCACTTCCTCCCGGAACAAATCCATCAGCGAGAAATTGGCGGCGTCGCTCATCGCATCCTCGTCCGCAATGCCTGAAAGAGCCGCTCGTCGTCCAGGTAGCCGATCGAACGCTCCCGCCAGGCGAAGACGGCCCGGGTTAGCCGACCGGCCGACCGCGCCAGCGTGGCAGGCGACCCCGTCAGTTCCGCGGGCGCAAAGCGGTACACCTGATCGACCTCGTCTACCGGAAAAACCCAACGACCGCCCTCGCTCTGGACAACGACCAGGCGTGCCTTCCCCCCCTGGCGGTCCGGCGGCGGCTCGACCGACCCGGCCGTTTTGATGCCGAGCAACCTGGACAGGTGGACGCACAGGTGCAGCTCGCCGCGGATGTTCACGAGGCCGGCAAGCAGTCCGGCCCGGTGCGGGACGCGGTGGACCGGCCGCGGGTTGGTCACTTCCAGCAACGCCTGGACTCGCAGCGCCAGCCACTCTTCGCCGAGACGGAAGAGGAGCGCGCTTTGGAGATCGGTCGCGGTTTCTTCGACCGGGGCGATGAGCCGCTCGGTCCATTCCTCGAGATAGCCTGCCGGGGGTGGTGTGTCCAGGAATCGT
Source organism: Gemmatales bacterium (assembly GCA_038231495.1). Taxonomy (GTDB): domain Bacteria; phylum Planctomycetota; class Planctomycetia; order Gemmatales; family Gemmataceae; genus JBBRLG01. The sequence continues at coordinate 17,285 of JBBRLG010000034.1, forward strand.
CGGCCGGCGGCGGCGAACACCGGACAGTTGTGGCAATGGACGACCGGGATCAACTCCGGGCAGGTCCGATCCCCCCAGACGCCGATCCGGTTCCAGCAATCGCCCGATGGCAGGACCGGTAGGGTTGAAAGCGTCACGCCTCACCTCCCGGCGACACCCGATCGAGCCGGCGTTGCAGCCGGGCGGCCTGAGCGTCATCGCCCTGTTCCTGGTAGAGCAGCATGAGATGGGTCAGCGCCTCGACGGATTCCCGCTCCAGATACAAGGCCCGCTGGTAGCAGCGCACGGCTTCCTCCCTGTCCTTCTGGGCCTGGTAAATGACTCCCATTAGACTGTACAAAGCGGCCGACGGCCCGGACTGGGCCAACTGCTCATTGCAGCAGGCCAGCGCCTCGGCAAGCCGTCCCTGGTCGGCCATCTGGCGGGCGCGTCCGAGGAGATCGACCGAGGCCGGCGGCGTGTCAGGCGCTTGAACGGGTAGGGGCACCGGAGGTTGCAGCCGCGCCGGCTCGGCGGGGGCGTGCCACTCTGAGAGTATGGGTATCGGAACTTCCCGCCGGGCCACACGGCGGTAAAGGAAATGGGCATCCGGCCCGGCGCGCACGAAGCGAGTATCTCGGTGATCGACCGGATCGGCGTGCCCCATGCACAACCAGCCGTCCAGAGCGAGGAGCTTTGCGCAGATGTCCAGCGCCACCCGACGGGCGTCCGCGTGGAGGTAGATGAGCAGGTTCCGGCAGAAGATCAAGTCGAACGGCCGTTCGCCCGGCGGCAATCGAAGGTCGAGCAGGTTACCCTCACGGAAGCGGACCTGGGAACGGAGGACCGGGCCCAATTCCCACCCCCCCTCGACGGGCCGGAAGTAGCGGTCCCGCAACTCCGGGGCCGTCTGCCGAAATGAGAAGGCACCGAACCGGCCCCTCCGTGCCCGCTCCAGGTGTGCCGAGCTAATATCGACGGCGTCGATTTCCCAGTCCGCGGGCGACACGGCCGCTTCCGCCAGCGCGATGGCGAGCGAGTAAGGCTCTTCGCCGGTGCTGCACGGGACGGATAGGGTGCGGAACTTCTGCCCTGGGGGTCTCAGGCGTAGGGTCGCTGCCGCCCGCGCGGCGAGGTAGGCGAAAACCTCACCCCCGCGAAAAAACCAGGTTTCGGGCACCGCCACGTCGCCGAGCAAGCGCTGGAACTCCTGCGCGTCGTCGGCCAGGCGCGCGGCGTAGGCGGCCGGCGTCCGCAGGCCCAGATCGTTCATGCGGGCCGCGACCGCTCGCGTCAGCGTCGAGGCGCCAAGGGAATCGGGGTCAAGCCCGATCCGCTCCCGCAGCAGGTCGATGACGGGGGCAAGGTTCATGCGGGCGTGTCCCTGGGGGCGAGGGCCGGTTCCCGTTCGTACAACTGCGGCAACAACCGGTCCACGTCGACCAGGCGAACGACCTCCGCCCCGTCCGCGAGGACCGGGCCGAGGTCGGGCTGACCGGGGGCCAGCAGATGGGTCGGCGAGTGCGCGGGCAGCGGCATTTCGCGCACGTCGTCCACGCGCGCGGCCAACAGGCCCACCAGCCGTTCCCCGCCGGCAAACGTCTGCGGCACCAGAATGATGCGCGCGCTCAGTTGGGGCTGGCATTCGCCGCCGCCGAGCAGGCGGTGCAGATCGACGACGGGCACGACCTGTCCCCGATAGACAAAAACCCCCGCCAACCACGGCGGGCCGCACGCAACCGGCTGCAACCGGACCCGCGGCACGACCTCCCGGACCCGGCGGACGTCCAGTGCCAGGCGGTCGCTGCCGGTCTGAAAGGTGAGTACAAGCATCCCGGCCCCCGGCGGCTAGACCTTGAACTGGGCGACTTCCTGATTGAGCATCTCCACCGATTGGCGGAGGTGGGCCGCCGCTCGGTTGAATTCCTCCATGGTCGTCTGAGTCTGCCGGGCGCCGTCAATCACCGGACCCATCGCCTCGTTAATTTGCTCCGCGCCGAGGGACTGGTTGCGCATCCCTTCGTTGACGGAGCGAAAGCGGTCGCTAAGCGTCTGGACTTCCTCAATGATCTGCCCGGTCTGGCCGCTGATCTCGGCAACCCGTTGCACGCCGCCGCGCACGTCGCCGCTAAACTTGTCCATCTGCATCACCCCGGCGGAGACGGCGTCCTGCATGTGGCGGACGATGTTTTCGATGTCGAGCGTGGCGACGGCCGTCTGGTCGGCGAGTCGGCGGATCTCGCGGGCGACGACGAGAAAGCCCCGGCCGTATTCGCCGGCCTTCTCCGCCTCGATGGCCGCGTTGATCGACAGCAGGTTGGTCTGGTCGGCCACCTTGGTGATCGTCGTGACCACCATGTTGATGTTCTCGGCCTTCTCGCGGATGATGGCCAGCTTGGAGGAGATCGAGTCGGTCGACTCCACCAGCTGCTTCATGCCGCTCTCCATTGCACCCAGGCGCGACCGGCCGCTGGTGGCGAGCTTGGCCGCCTGGTTGGCCCGCTCGTTGACGTCGGCCATGGTGCCCGACAACTCCTTGCCGGTCGCCGAGATTTCGCGGACGGCGGCGGCGATTTCGGACGTGGAACTGCCCAGCCCGTGCATCGTGGCCTCTTGTTGTTTGGCGGTGGCGGCCATCTGCGACACCGTGGAGAGCACCTGGACGCTGGCTTCGCGCACCCGCTGGACCACGGACTGAATCTTGTAGATCATCGCGTTGATGCCTTCGGCCAGCTGGCCCACCTCGTCGCGGGATTGGACATCCACGCGCGCCGTCAGGTCGCCTGCACCGGCAGCCATCTCCCGTACGCGCTTGACGATGGCTCCAGTCGGTCGGACGATCTGTCGTGTCACCAGCCAGCCGGTGGCCACGATCACCGCGACCGAAAGGACGCTAACTACGATCATCGTCGTCAGCCAGAAGCCCACCCGCTGTGCAACCTCCGCCTCGTCGTGGGCGGTCGCCTCCTTGGCCTTTTTCACCGCGCGGTGGACGGACTCACGCTGGTCCACGAAACGCGGGTAAACCTTGTCCTTGAGAGCCTGCTTTGCCGCCTGGCCGTCGCCTTTGCCGACCAGGGGCAAAAAGTCCGTCCGCGCCGTCCGGAAAAACTCCTTGGCCAAGGGCCAAACGTCCTTAATCAAGGCTTGTTTCAACGGCCCGTCTTGCAAGTTCTCGGCCCAGTACGCCTCCCGTTCGCTGAACAGGCTCTCGAACGCGGCGAATTCCTCGGTGAGCCGCCGGGTCTCCGCCGGGTCGGTTGCGATGCTGATTTCCAGGAGGACCAGGTAGGGAGACATCGTGTAGAAAGTCGCCGGCTCGACCTCCGCGAGTGCCGTCGAGCGCCGACTGATCCGGTCGTAGACCGGTCCGTTGATGCGGTATTCGTACAGGACCCAAAGAGAAAGCGCCAGCACGGCCGAGAGGCAAGCCGTGCTGAAGGCAATCATCACATACAGCTTTGCTTTGATGCTCATATCGCGGAAGCGCAGCATGGCTGTCATTTAACCCCAACAAACGCCGCGGCCGTGGCGGCGCGTCCACGGAAATTGGAAGCCCCCCCATTATCCACCCCGTTTGCCTATTTTTACCAGGGGCAAAAAGTGAAAGAGCCGCTGCCAAGGAGCGAAATCCCGGAATGCCTGTCAGATCGAGAGTATACCACCCAGACGCTAAAATCGGACTTCCAGGAATGAGAAGTCGTCCCCTAGCACGTCGGATTCGCGTAGCCGCCGGACGTGCGCCAGCAGGCGGTCGCCGAGGAACTCTTCGCGGGGCAGTGCCGAAATGTACTCCAGGAAATCGCGCATTTTCCACATGCCCAGGCCGGGGCGGTCGATTTCAAACACGCCGTCGCTGTACAGCAGCAGCCGGGCAAAGGGGCCCAGTGCAACGGTTTGCGTGTCATACTCCATGCCCTCGATGGTGCCGACTCCCGGCCCTTGAGATTCGAGTTGCTGGAGGGCCGACCCCGCGACGGATGGGCCGGTGTGCAGCAGGGCGGGTGGGTGTCCCGCGTTGCTGTACTTCAACGTCCTCTGCCCGCGGTTGAACACCCCGTACCAGATGGTGAAGTACTTGTCGTGCTGCTTTTCCATGGGAAAGATGTCGTTGAGCCGGGCCAACACCTTGCCCGGGTCGCGGCAATCGGTGTCGGGCAGGGACTGTGCCGCGAGCAGGTTGGCCACCGACACGGCCAGCAGCGAGGAGCCGACGCCGTGGCCGCTAACATCCAGCAGGTAGAAGGCAAAGTGGTCGGGGTCCAGCCAGTGGTAGCCGAACATGTCGCCGCCCAGGTGAGTCGAGGGCACGAAGCGCCAATCAATGCGCACGTCGCCGGTAAGCTTGGCGGGCAGTAGGGATTCCACGTAGCGGGCGGCCTGGCCCAACTCTTCCGCCAGCTGCCGTTGGCTTTCTTCCAGCCGCCGGTAGGCTTCGTTGCGTTCCAGCAGGGCGACGTAGCCGCGGGAGTGGTAGCGAATGCGGGCCACAAGCTCGACCTTGTCGGGCAATTTGACGAGGTAGTCGTTGGCCCCCAGCGCGAACGCCCGGGCCTTGATGACCGGCTCCTCCTTGCTGGACAGGACGATCATCGGCGTGTCGCGGGTGGCCTTGTTGGCGCGGAAGAACTTGACCAGCTGCAACCCGTCGATCTCCGGCATCACCAGGTCTTGCAGGATAACGGTGGGCTGAACTAAGTTGGCCGTGGCGATGGCTTTCGTCGGCTCCTGGCAGAAGTGGAACCGAATGTCGGTTTCGGTCGCCAGCATGCGGCGGAGCGATTCGCCGACAATCGCCTGGTCGTCGACCAAAAGGACGGTCACCGTCCGGGCAGACGGGTTGACTTGCTCGAGGAAAGTGTTTTCGGAGATAGCGGCTAACATTAGAACCCTCGACGACGAGGAAGAACCATTGCAGTTAATGGAATCGTATTGCACCACGCACGGTGAATCCGGCGAGAAACTGCGAGGGCATCAGCTTACCGTTTCAGTCTGGTTTCTTTACGACCAAAGTATGGACTCACAAAAAAGTCACTCATCCTTGCTATTGCGCCTTGTGTAGGAAGCGAGGGGAGTTTGGACCGGCTGAACCTCCGGCCCCCATCGTTTCGGCTGGCGATTGCCGCCTACACCCTGGAAATCACTCACCTCCGCTAGCGCTCGATCTTCGGGTTCAGGAAAGAACCGTTGGGACGATCGATGCAGCACAGTCAGTTCTTCACGGAGGAGCTTGGCCCGCACTTCGGGCAACGACCGAGCCAGGTTTTCTAGCATGGCACGCATCCGCCGTGCAATCTGGATGCTCTCGCCGCCGAAGTGTCGAATTTCGGTAACGGCCAGGCGAACGAAGTCTTCCCAGTCTGGAGTACGGTATACCAGGCGAAGCCGGCCTGTGGCATCTTTAACATTGCCCGTGTCCAAATCCCGCTCGCCCACCTTTTGAAGAAGGTGATGGATCTGGTCCAGGGCTAGTCCTCAACCAAGCAAAGCCGTCGGTGCTCGGTGGGAGAATTCCATGAAAAACTCGAAATCACTCGGCTTTTTCCGGTGTTTAAGAAGGTGCTGAACTCTTCCGCAACCCACAGCCTGGAGCGATTTCGAGTGAACGCCAAGATACGACAAAAACTGGCCAACCGCAAGCGTCGGATCGACCGTCGCCTGGACAAAACCCAGGTCGGTCCGTGCGACCGACCGCAGTTCACCGCCCGCAACATCCACTATGAGTTGGCCGACCGCACGCGCGGCCTGGCCCACGGCGGCATCGGCGCCATCCACTTCAACCTGGCGGTGATCGACCTGGACGGCACGCTGGTGGAAACGAGCGGCCAATGCAAGCAGGGCATGGACGTCGCCTACGACGGCACCTGGGGTTATCACCCCTTGGTGCTGTCCCTGGCCAACACCGGCGAAGTGCTGTGGCTGGTCAATCGCTCGGGCAACCGGCCGTCGCACGCGGGCGCGGCGGCGGCGGTCGACCGGGTCGTGGCCGTGTGCCGGCAGGGCGGCTTCCGCAAGGTGCTGCTGCGCGGCGATACCGACTTCTCGCAAAGTGAACACCTGGACCGCTGGGACGCCGACGGCCGGCAGTTGCTGTTCGGCTTCGACGCCGTGCCGAAGCTGAAGGCCATTGCCGCGGACTTGCCGGCCGCGGTGTGGCAGCCGTTGCCGCGCTACACGGCCCAGACGCAACCGCGGGCCCGGCCCGACAACGTCAAGGAAGCCATTGAGGTGGAGCGGAACTTCGAGAACCGGCGGCTGTGTTCCGAAGAGGTGGCCGAGTTTGCCTATCAGCCGACGGCCTGTAGCCAGTCCTACCGTATGGTCGTGGTGCGCAAAAATATCTCGGTGGCCAAGGGTGAAAAGGTGCTGTTCGACGAGGTGCGTTACTTCTTTTACATCACGAATGTTACGCTGCTGGAGTCCGAGCAGTTGGTGTGGATCGCCAACAACCGCTGCCACCAAGAAAACCTGCTGGCTCAATTGAAGGGCGGCGTGCGCGCCTTGACGGCGCCGGTGAACACGTTGGAAAGCAATTGGGCGTATATGGTGATGACGGCCTTGGCCTGGAATCTCAAGGCGTGGTGGGCCTTGCAGTTGCCCCTAGCGCCGGGACGCTGGCAGGAGCGGCACCGCGCGGAGAAGCGGTGGCTGCTGGGTCTGGAGTTCAAGACATTCGTGCAGGCGTTTGTGCGGCTGCCGTGCCAGTTGGTGCGGACGGGTCGGCAGTTGGTGTACCGCTTGCTGTCGTGGAACCCGCACCAGCGTCTCTTCTGGCGGCTGGTGACGACCTTGCGTTGTTGACGGCGTGGTTAACGAAGTCGGGATGGGGATGTCCCGATCCGCCGCGGCGTCGAGCGCGACCCAGCAGAAAGAGTGGTGGGCCATACAAGAGACTATAAGTGTGATAAATGACGCTGCTCGTACCGGGAGCAGAGCGTGGCCGGTGCGCCATCAGAAAAACGGTCGTGACTCCATCGAGCTTCCGCCCTTATCGGCCACTATCCGGAGGCGCTTTACCTTTTTCTTCCTTGCCGGGGGGAGCGAGTGGATACAGCGGGTAGCTCAGGATCTCCGTCATCGTCCAGGTCTTCGCGGTTAAAC
>JBBRLG010000035.1:0-24143 GCA_038231495.1 Gemmatales bacterium
GATGAATGCGATCAAAGCGACCTGGACCCACGGCCAGATTGTGCCGGCCGAGCCCGTGGATTGGCCGGAAGGCAGTGAGTTGCGCGTCGAGCCTGTCGTGCCGAAGGGTGAGAAGATCGGTTTGACTGACGAAGAATGGCGAGACGACCCCGAGTCCATCGCGGCCTGGATCGCGGCCGTTGAAAAGATCGAGCCGCTGATCTGGGCGGACGGAGAACGCGAAGAGTACGAGCGCTACCGCGAGAAATGTCGCCAATTCAACCTCGATGCTGTTCGCAAGCAGATGGACGAGATGCCCGGTGGTGACTCGCCATGAAACGTCGCTACTTGCTCGACACGGGAATCGCCCAAGATTATCAAGCGGGACGCGGTGGAATCCGCGAGCGAGCGATCGCGCAGCGGAAGAGCGGCCATCGCATCGGAATTTGCGTGCCCGTCTTGGGGGAACTCTGGAGCGGCGTGGCATGCAGTGCGAGCCGGCAGCGAAACTTGGAACTCTTGCGGCAAGCGCTTTTGACCCTCCTGATTTGGCCTTTCTCGGCAGAGGCTGCTGAAGAGTACGGCCGCATCTTTGCCGAGTTACGGCGGGCGGGCCGAATCATCCAGCAAGTTGACATACAGATCGGGGCCATCGCCCGAACGCTGCCCCATTGCGTGGTCGTGTCGAAAGATACCGACCTGTCGGCGATTTCCGGAATCAGTGTTGAGAATTGGGCGTCGTGATGGCACCCCCTGCGCCAACCGGGGGGAAGAGCGTTTTTTGCGAGACGCGAAAGAGGACGCAGTTCGATTCACAAACAGAATGTGAATCGAACTGCGTCCCCTTTCTCGTTTCCCGGCAGACCCGGCAACTGCATAGGATTCGGTACTCGTCGCCGCGGTGCTGCGGAACGGCCGGACGCCTTCGGCCGTAGCGCAGAAGCGGATTGCCCTCGGCATCCCGTCGGCCAGTTGAGGAAACGTGGGGTTAGCGCCGGCTTACAGCCCCATTGACTTCTCGATTGCCTTTGCCGCAACCGCCGTCCCAATCTTCGTTGCCACGTCCAATGTCCAAGTCCCGGCACGCTTCAACAAGGCGAACACGCTAGCGGCGTCGCCCTTCTTTGCGGCAGCTTCAGCCTCGGCGACGGCAGCGACAGCGTCGTCCTGAGCTGCGTTTTTGGACTCCGACAACATCGCCGTGCGGAGTCGTTCCAGGTCGTTGACCAAGTCGGCGAGGCTGTGGTCGCCGATTGCTTCCCGCAGAACTTGGACAAAATTGATGTTCTCGGCTTTGGCATTCGGACCCATCGCCCCAGCCTGTCCCGCTTGGTAAACGTCTCGCATCTCACCGCCCTCGATCAGTGTACAGTTGTTATAGACCCTTCTCGCCATCACAGAATCAATATCCACCTCGCTGATTTTTCCCGCGACATCGTCGTCATTGTCGAGGTCCGGGTATTTGTCCCGCAGTTCCAGCAGGAATTCCAGCATACGAGAGCGCACGCTTGTCAGAAGAGCAGCGATGCTATGCCGCGAAATCAGCTTCACGGCGTGATTAAGAATGAAGTCTGGAATTATCTCACCGTTCAACCTGAGATAATTAATCACGTTGATGTCGAGGTCGATCCCTATTTGACCGTCTTTCCTAATCAGGTCTTCAATGAACGCGACCCCTTGCGTCATCGGCTCGTAATCAAGAAACTGTCGTATTTTCGGTTCCAGAATGGTTGTGGAGAGCGGAACATTTCTCACCCTTGACTGAAAATACCCGTTGAAATCGCCGCGAATGGCGCATCCGATGATACGATAGTCAGGGAGGTTGTTTTTGTCGCCGTACCCATCAATCTCTGAGTTCACCCACTGCCGGAACTTTCGACTCCTGAGCCGGTGCGCCAGCACCTTGGCTTTTAGCAACACATCCAGAAGGGAGTTGTTTTTCTGGTCGGCAACGTCGTCAATCAACTGCGAGAATCGGCTCATGGGGTCGGATTGCTCCTCAAATTGAAATCGTGGCGCCGGCCTCCCAGCCGGCTACCCTTTCAGGTCGGCGCTGTCACTCCAACCAGCGCCAAAGTTCCTCGCCTTGGGGGGGCGCTTCTTCCGTTTGATGCTCCACAACCCGGTTGTCTTCGATCAGTACGGTTTCCGTTCGGGCGTTCGGTGCGGTCGGGCTGTCCTCAAGCCGATCCACCTTTAGGAAGCCCGATCGGCCACCAGCAACGCACTGCTCGTTGAACTGATAGTGCAGTCCCTCTTTCTCGCTCTGATGCGTCCGGCGATACCGCGCCTTCAAGTCCTTCACGCAATCCGCGAAGCTCTCGTACTGGAATCTGTCCACAAATCTTTGCAGCATGGTCGTTCTCTCCTTCGCGTTCTGCCCTTCCTCCCTCCATGAAGGTCGCATTAGCCCTGCGCCACGTTGCCTAGCGCAACGGTCCATCTTACCGTAGCGCCCCCAATTTCCCGCAAGCCCAGTACAGCTAAAGGGCCTGGTTGCCCCAGCCCGTGCCGACGCCCATGGGGCACCGACGGGCAGTTGCACGTCGCGTTCGGGCGCGAACCTCGATACCATTCAGGTGTCTTCCCGTACACCACGACAGGAGGGCCGGGCCGATGACGCCGCGACAAATCGAGGCATGGGCGATCCGCGTGATCGAGCGCGTCGAGAAAAAGCAGAACGTCGAGGACACCCTCGTCGAACTGAAAGCCGAGTGGCCGGGCGACCCGAACAGAGCTGCCCGACGAATCGGCGGGCACGCGAACGCCGCCCGCGGCGAGCCTGTCCTCTGGTTGATCGGCGTCGATGAGAAGGCCGGCAACGTGGTCGGCGCGCCGTTTTCGGAGTTCGCAAACTGGTATCCCGCCGTCGAGAAAGAGTTCGACGGGATAGCGCCGCGGTGCATCCCCCTCAACGTCCCGCACAACGGCGTCACGGTCGTGGCCTTGCTGTTTGAAACCGACCGCGCCCCGTTCGTAGTCCGGAACGCAGTCCACGGTCAGCCGAGCGGCGGGCCAGTGTCGTTTGAAGTTCCCTGGCGCAACGGCTCACGCATCGACTCCGCAAAGCGTGCCGACCTATTGAAGCTGCTTACGCCTGCGGCGAAGCTCCCCGACGTGGAATTGCTCGCAGCGGTGGTGTGTGCGCACGAGTGCATCGAACCACCACGGCCCGCGCATATCTCTTGGCAAATGGACGTGTATCTGTTCGTCACCCCGCGCGGCGACGCCCCAGTCGTCATTCCGACGCATCGGTGTGAGTCTTCAGTTCAACCGAGCGAAGCGAGTGGTTATTCGCTCCCTCTCGCAAACTTCTCTCTCGGCTCCGATTCGCCCGGCAACGTTAGAACGAAGAGTGCTGTGACCGTCAACACGCCCGGCGTCGTCATCATCACGGCATATTACCAACAAACGGGCTACTCCCTTCCGCTAAAATCAGAAACCGTCCGTATCGCTGGCAAGGCCCGTCCAATCGGAGCGGACGGGTCGATTGACTGGAGTTGTGACCTTGCACGGTGCTACCCAGAACGCAAAGACCTAGCCGGTTTTTGGGGGTTAGGCCCCTTCACATCGTTTTGAGATTCGGCAACGCCGTCATCGCCGCGACCCCCTGCGGACGCGACCCTTGTCCCCTGCCTGCGGCGTCCCGGCTGGCCTACGCGAAGCGGCTACGCTTGCGACCACGGCCCGGCCGCCGGGTTTCGCGTTGGAACCGATTCGCCGGCCGTTTTCTCACCTTCGCGCACCGCGCCGCCTGAAATCCGGTCTAGCTTGCCGAAACTGGCCGGTTCATAAACAAACGTCCGTTTGCTTACGGTGAATGCCCGTCGGTGAGCGCCGCTGACGGTCAATCGTTGTCGTGCAAGTTATGGACAGAAAGGGTCAATGCTGTACTGCGGGGAGACAAAGGGCAAGGTTTCAAGCCCGTTGTCCACTCCGGAAGTGACCAAAGATTTGTAGCGACTTGTCCTGACTGGACGCACCGTTAGCGCTGCCGGCGCGCAAGCCGCGGCGGAGGCGGTGGGGCGGCGGTTAAGCGGTCCAGGTACTCGCGAATTTGCGCCGTGGTCAAACCCGCTAGCCGCACATCGGGAGGCGGGGATTGTGTGAGGCTACCTCTTCGGTTTGGCGTTGCCGGGGGCGGCGCGGTCGTAGCGTGCGACGTAGACGCCGCTCTTGTTCGTGTAGCCCCGGACGTGGACCACCTTCTCGCCGGTCGGCGTGACGTGGACCACGCCGTCGGTGTGGTCGAAGTCCTCGTCGCTGGTGAGGGAGTTGGCGGGGGAGGTCGAATCGCCTCGCGAGTGAGTCGGAGACGACATGCCGCCAAGACAGCAGCACGCGATTGGAAACAGCACCACAGTGGCCGCAATGCAGCCGCCGACGATCAGAAACAGGTGCATTTGCCGTTTCTTATTCCTCGAATAAGCGTCGCCCTCCGGAGTAGCCAAGAACGCGCTTTGTTCTTCGGCTCTTTGGGCCGCCGCTTCCCTTCGTTCTTCGGCTGCTTGGGCTTTTGCTTCGGCTCTTTCGGCCGCGGCCACCTTGCAGGACGGTTCGAGTTTGTAGTGCTTGTGGAGGCAAGATTCCGAGCAGAGCATGCAGCTACAGCCGGGACAGCAGCGAAAATTGTGGACCTTGCGGTTGCAGTGCGAACAGTGGGTTGGCGTGGAAAACAGGGGCATGACGGCTCCTCCGGGATGGGCGGCCGGAGGATTGTCCAGCTGAAAACAGGCGATTGCAAGCGGAATTCTCAGTCAGCGTCGGGCTTCTTTTTTCGGCCGCGCCCCATCCGCCGCCGCCCGGATGCCGTGCCCCCGCCCCCGGATATGCCCCAGGACGCCGACGTTCGCGTAGGTCGCGTCCGGGCGGGCGGAGTTGGGGAGGAATGCCCCCGCCCGTTCCCCCGCGATTTTAGGGAGGCTTCGCGGTCCCTCACTGCCGTCGTGCTTCGCCGGGCAGAGGCGAAATCGAGCGGTAGTATGTACTACCGGAAGGGCACATTTCGGGACGTTTTGGGACGTTTTGGCAAAAGGCCGGGAAGTGTGAAAACCCCTATTTTCCTAGGGTTTTCTTGCGTTTTCAGGGGATAAGCGACAATTGAGATATAGTTTTAGCAAAGCGGTGCTATCGGCCACTCAGCCACCTCTCCGACCAACCGGACGAAAGTCCCGGCGGGTGGACGACGGGCATTTTAGCAGCCCGCCGCCGGCATGACAATCTTTCCTTTGTCGGGGCCACAGTCCTGAAGCCGTCTTATCGCAGGGTGCGATAATCCTCCTTGACTTATCGCGACCTGCGATTATTATTGCTGTAGCGAGCTGTTCCGGACCGATTGGTGCGCTGTGCGAGTCATTGCCAAACCGCGACTACAGCAGTTTTGGGAGTCTCGGAAGGACGACGCAGCGCGCGCCGAGCGCGATCTGTCGGCCTGGTACAAGGCGGCCAAGCATGCCGACTGGGCTAATTTTGGAATGCTCAAGCAGACGTTTGGGTCAGCCGATCAAGTCGGCAACTGTGTCGTATTCGATGTGGGCAACAACCGTTACCGGCTGATCGGCCGGGTGAAGTACGCCAGAGATCCCGTCGATGGCGTTGGTGCCCTTAAGGGCATCATTTATGTCTTGAAGGTGATGGATCACAAGGAATACGACAAGAAACGTTGGCCCGGCGAATGCGGGTGCCACAAGCCCCCGCCTACTAAGCCGGCCGAGGCGAAAAAGTTGCCCCTAAAGAGAGGGCCGCAACTGCGCGGACGAAAGGCAAGAAGGTAAGCAATGGCCGTCAAGACCATCGACAAGACGCTGCCCAACACCTACTTCAAGCTGGTGCTGAAGTTTCCGCTAACCCACATCCGAGACGATGCTCATCTCGCCGATGCTCACGGGATGATCGACCGCCTGCTGGAAAAGAACCTCGATGACGGACAGCAGCAGTACCTCGACGTCTTAACGGACCTCGTCGAAGCCTACGAGGACGAACACCACTCGATCCCCGACGCTTCCGACGTGGACGTGCTGCGCGAACTGATGCGGTCGAACGAGTTCAACCAGCCAATGCTCGCGAAGAGGGCAGGGATCGCGCAGTCCACTATTTCCGCCGTCCTGAATGGTGACCGGTCGCTAACCAAGGAACAGGTGATCAAACTCGCGAAGGTCTTCGGCGTCTCCCCGGCAGTGTTCCTACCGGCCTGAAGTCTCGCCGGGCGGGGGAGCCGTCCTACGATTGAACAACACCTCCCTTGATCCCGCACCCAGGAGCTTCTGATGGCAAACCAGCATCCCCCCCGATTTTTGCAGTTGGTCGCGGAGGCGAAGCAGCACGTCCGCGAATGCACCGTCGATGACGTGAAAGCAAAGCTGGACCGCGGCGAAACGTTTCACCTGGTGGACGTGCGCGAGGAGAGCGAGTGGGCCAAGGACCATTTGCCGCGTGCGATCCACCTGGGCAAAGGCGTCATCGAGCGCGACGCGGAACAGCGGTTGCCGGACGTGAATGCGGAGATCGTGCTTTACTGCGGCGGCGGTTTTCGATCGGCGTTGGCCGCCGAAAATCTGCAGCGGATGGGTTATACAAACGTGATTTCGATGGATGGCGGCGTCCGCGGCTGGCGCGACAAAGGCTTTCCGCTGACGACCGGGTGAGGAGTCAGGTTGCAGGAGTCAGGAATCAATTAACAGCTATCAGCTTTCAGCCGTCAGCTTTCAGCTTTGACTCCTGACTCCTGCTCACGAGGGCGGCGGCACAATCACCCGGCTCGGAATCGAGCGTTCCCACAGTATCTTGCCGGACTTCAGGGCCACCGCGCGCAGCGTACGCGGCTGGTTGAACGGCTGGTTGATCCGCCCCAGGAGTGGGCCTCCGATTTGCACGAAAGCCCGGCCGTCGAGGATCGTGACCGTCTGCGTGCCGGGGACGTAGGGCAACGACGCCACCCGCTCGCCCGTCTCCAGCGCGAAGATCGTCCAGTCGCAGCGCTGGCGATCCGCCTCGCTCAAGCGCTGGTCGGGACTTGGCATCGCCTCGCGCACGCACAGGTAACGCTCGTCCGTGGTCGGCAACACCACGAGCGCTTTGCCGATGGCCAGTTCCCGCGCCACCTCCGGCGCGTGCGTGGCGTAGTTCCACGAACGCAGCACGAGGGTTTCTTTGCCGGCCGCTGCCTCGACGACTACGGCCTTGTAACAGACGCCGCTCCGGCCCTCCCAACGCAGTGCCATGCCTTGCAGGTCTTCGGCAAACGGCCAGGATGGGGCGGGTGGTGGTTGCGGTAGCGGCGCGGCTGCCGTGGTCGTGCCGGACTCGAAGAGGACGCGCACGGCACCTTCCAAATGTTGGCGCGCGCCGGCCTGCATTTGCGGCGTGGGCCGTTTGCTGCCGGCGTACCAGGTGCGGACTTCCCAGTTCAGGACGAGGGCGTCTTCGCCCACCTGCCAGCGCGTCAGGAACGCCTGGCCCGGCGCTGCCCGCACACCCACCCATTCCGGCATTTCCACGGCGTCAGATTCAAGGACGAGATTGCCCTCGTCGTGCAGGGCGAACGCCCGGATGCAAAAGCCGTGCGGACCGGGGGGCGGGTCGTTCAGCTTGAAGCCCATGAAACGCCACGGCCGGTTCTTCGTGACAGGGGCGACGGCATACAGGCGGTCGTCGCGCACGAACAGCGGGCGTTGGCCCTCGACGGTCTGCCAGAGTACCTGGCCGGTGGCAAGGTCCACGGCGTCGATGCCGCCTTCGGGCGTCGCGAAGTAGCCCGTCCGGCGGTCCGGGTCGATGATGCCGCCGGGCAGAACGTGCGGCGCGACGAACTCCCCGGCGCGACCGACGCCGGCAACGGGCAGCAGAACAAGCATAAAGACGGGGCAAACGCGGAGAAGGCGCATCCTTCAACCTCCCAGGTGCGAAACGGGGTGCATCAAACCCTATCGCCCGTTCGCGGGAGGAAAGCTTACGAAAGGAACAGGGACGCGAAAAGGAATGCGATTGAACCACGGAAACCACGGAACACACGGAAAAAATGCGCAGCTATTCTTCGGTCTTTTTTCCGTGTTTTCCGTGTATTCCGTGGTTGTCGCTCTTCGCCTCGTCCCAAATGGGACCGTACACTTCTTTGTCGAACGGCGGGCAGCCGGTCGCGAACTGGCCCAGCTCGTTGTGCTTCGCTCGCATCAGGGCCGTGCAATAGCTGAACGTCCGGCACACGTGCTTGCGGTCCAGCCGCCCGGTTTCTTGCAGTTGCCGGGCCAGGTCCGGCAGCGGCAGCGACGCCCGGCCCACGCCGACGAACGTAATGCGGCCGTCGCGCAGGTTCGCCGCCCCGGCATTACCGAGATACTCCTGCAAGTAGCTGTAGCCGCTGCCGACGACCGGGATGTGAGGGAATGCCTGCTGGATTTGTGCCGCCAATCGGAAGTGGCGGTCCACGCCGACGAGCGGGGGTTCGGGCGGGTGGTAGCCGTCCGGCGGCGGGTACTCGAACGGCCGGAGCAGGTGCGGCGAACCGTAGGGATTGCCCAAGCTCACGTTCAAGAGCACGACCCCAAGGCGGACCATCTCGCCCACCCACGCCAGCGGTTCGGACAGGTCGGCTTGGGACGGGTCCGCGTCATTCGTACCCCAGGCGCCGCGCACCGGCACCCGCCACGGACACGGTTCGCCGACCCCGTCGCCCGCGCGCTTCTGGTACGGCACGCCGTCGAAGACGTTGAGCCGGCTCGCCAGGAGCAGGCCCGGCACTTCGCTGCGGATGCGCTCGAAGATGGTGCGCGCGAGCCGCGTCCGGTTTTCGAGGCTGCCGCCGAACCGTCCCGGTCGCTCCGTGGCCGCGAGCAGCTCGTTCAACAGGTAACGGTGGCACTGTTTAATGTCCACGAACTGAAAGCCGACGCGCTGGGCCAGCTTCGCCGCACGAACGTAGGCGTCCGGCAGGCGTTCCAGCTCGTCGTCGGTGAGCAACGGGTAAGACGCATCGGCGGTTTGGCCCGTGGTCTTGTCCACGACGGTGCGCGGGTCCAGCAAGGCGTCGTGGACTGCCAGCAGGGGCCGGCGAAAGCAGTACCGGCCGGAGTGGGTGAGTTGAAGCCCGATGACCAGGTCGTCGTCGCTGCCGAACGCCGCGCGGTGGACTTGTCGGCATTCCGTCAGCAGTCGTTCCACGAGCGGGGCCGTGCGGTCGTTGAGCAGGAGTTGGCGCGGGTTGGCGCGCCCTTCGTCGAGGACGGCGGCCGCCTCGCCCCAAATGAGTTTACTGCCGCCGGCACCGAAACGGCGATAGCGGCGAAACGTCAATTCGTCGGGTTCGCCGTCGAGGGTGCAATCGCAGCCTTCCATCGGCTGGATGCAGAGCGAATTGCCGACGGCGTAGGAGCCGACGCGGGTCGGTTTGAAGAGAGGGGTCAGGTCGGTAGTGAAACGCAGGTCGAGACCGAGACGACGGCTCTCGGCTTCCAGGTCGTTCAGGGAATGGAACTTGAAGAAGCGCGCCACATCTTTTTGAAAGCAGTGTTTGCCGCTTGCGGCTTTGCAAATACTTGCAAAGCCGCAAGCGGCCGACGGTTTATTCGCCGACGTACGGCATCAGGGCCATGAACCTAGCCCGCTTGACGGCGTCCTTGACGGCGCGCTGGAAGGCGGCACAGTTGCCGCTGCGCTTCCGGCTGAAGATTTTGCCCTGGCTGGTGCAGAGCTTTTTCAGCGTCTGCACGTCCTTGTAATCGACGAACGCGGGGCGCGGGCAGCCCTCCTTGGTGCAGAACCGACAGCGATTTTTGCGGCCTTTGCCGAGCTTCTTCCGAACCATCGCGGTATACGCCTCATACCTGGTAGATGTTTAGGCCGTGCGCCAAACACGGGGAACCATTAAAATAGCGATCGCCCCCCCGACTGTCAACGAAGTCGCAAGAACCGTTTGCGTTTGCGGGTGCGCCAACAGCTATTGGCAAGCGCTCGCACCGGTCTCAACCCCCGAACTCCTTGCGAATCCGCCCGATTCGTATTTAATGAACCGATGAGCCGTAAGGCCGCGCACTTGCCATCCACCGGAAAGATCGTTTCATGAATTCGTCAGAGAAGCTAACGCTGAGCCTCCCCGTCGTCGCCGGCCAACCCGCCGCTGCCGCACCGGCATGGCACGACTGGACCGCCACCGGACCCCTCGCCGCCGACGCGCCGGAGCCGCAACTGCCGCAAGGCGAATATTGGGACGGAACCGCCGCAACCGAGTTTAGCGTGCCGTTGCACGCCGGGGAGGGTCCGTTGCACCCGGTCGAGTTGCTCGCCCCCGCGGGCGGGCCGGACGCGGCGTTCGCGGCGTTTCACTACGGGGCCGACGCGATTTACCTCGGCCTCAAGAAGTTCTCCGCACGCGCCGAGGCCGAAAACTTTACGCTCGACGAACTGGCCGAAGTCACCGCATACGCTCACAGCCTGGAGCCGCGCCGCCGGGTGTTCGTGACCATCAATACGCTCATCCTCCAGGACGAACTGCCCGAACTCGTCGAAACGCTCGGGGCCCTGGCCGACATCGGCGTCGATGCCCTTATCATTCAAGACCTCGGCGTCTACCAGATCGTGCGCCGCTACTTCCCGGAGTTGGAACTGCACGCCAGCACGCAGCTGGCCGTCCACAACCGTGCCGGGGCCGAAACGCTCAAACGCCTCGGCTTCACGCGCGTCGTCCTGGCACGCGAGTTGACCTTTGAAGAAGTGCGCGACATCACGGCAACGGCCGGCATCGAGACGGAAGTGTTTATCCACGGGGCGCTGTGCTACTCGTACAGCGGCCTGTGCCTGTTCTCGTCGCAGACGCTCGGCCGCAGTGGCAACCGCGGCAAATGTGCCTACTCCTGCCGTGATTCTTACGAGATTACCGGCGCACCCGAAACGCTGCGCGACGACACCCCGGTCAAGCGCGACCCGGCCCAAGGGTTCCCGTTCTCGATGAAGGACCTGGCGTTGCCCGATCACCTGCCGATGCTGCGGGCCGCGGGCGTGTCCTGCTTCAAGGTGGAGGGCCGTAAGAAAAGCCCGCTCTACGTGGCGACGACGACCGACTACTACCGCAAGCTGCTCGACGGCCGCCTGACGCCGGAAGACCGGGCCGTGCAGGAGGCCGACCTGCAAGCGGTGTTCAGCCGGCCGTGGACGCGCCTGTTCGTGCAGTCGCACAAGGACAAAGAAGTCGCCGACCGCGACACCGTCGGCCACCGCGGCACGCGCATTGGCAAGATTGAAGACGTGCGCGGCAGTGGCGACGAGGCCCGCATCCGCTTCCGCAGCCGGCGGGCGCTGGAGCGGCACGACGGTTTGCAGATCGACTTGCCGGTGCTGGGCAAGCCGTTCGGCTTCGCGGTCGATCACCTGTGGGTGTTGGACCCCGACCGCGGGACCAGGACCAAGGAAGTGTTCGAGTCCGCCGCGGGCGTCCTGGTGGAAGTGGGCTTACCGTCCGACCACCCGGAAATCCCCCTCGGCGCGGCAGTTTATTGTTCCTCCTCGCAATCGGTGAAGCGGCGGTATCGCCACGACCGGCCCAAGCCGAACCTGTACCGCGTCCGCCGGGCCGTGGACGTGACGGTCGGCCTGACCGAGACCGAGCTGAGCGCCACCGGCCGCGTCGAACCGCGTTCGCCGGGTGAAACGGCGGTCGCAGTGACAAAGACGCTGGCCGGCCCGTTCGCCCCGGCGAAGGACGCAACCGCGCTGGCGACCGCGGCGCGCGGCGCGTTTGAAAAGCTCGGTGACACCGGGCTGTCACTGAACACCTTTACGCTGGAGAATACGGCGAACCGCTTCGTGCCGGTATCGCGTCTGAACCAGCTGCGCCGCGAGCTGACCGCCGAGTTGGAAGCGGAACTGCACGACGCCCAGGCCGCGCGCGTCGAAAGAGTGGTAGCGGAGGTGTGTCCGAAGCCGACGCCGGCTGTACGCACCGAAACGTTCCGCTGGTCGCTCAAGGTCGATCGGGTCGGCTTCGTCGATGCGTTGGAAACGGCGGACTGGTCGGCGGTGGACGAGTTGGTCGTCGATATTGCCCGCGACCACCCGACGGCCCTGGTCGAGAAGCTGGAACAGCTTGCCCGGCACGTCGGCAAGGAGCGCATCCGCCTGGCGTTGCCCGCCGTGACACGCAAGTGGGAGGAACATGCGCTCCAGCTAAAGGTGGCGAAATTGCGTTCGCTCGGCTGGACGAAATGGGAGGCGGCGAACCTGTCGGCGTGGGGTTTCCTGGAACGCGACTTGAACGGGCGCGACGGCCTCGACCTCTCGACCGACTGGTCGGTCTACGTCCTGAACCGGGCCGCGGCACTGCAACTTTTCGACCTGGGCGTGAGCCGATTCGTCCTGTCGCCGGAGGACGGGTTGGAAAACCTGCGGCCGTTGCTGGCCGAGTTCGGGCCGCGGGCCGTGCTCGTCGTTTACCAGGATACGCCGCAATTTATTGCCGAGTCCTGCGCTTACGCGAACCTGATCGGCGGCTGTCCGGGCAAGGCGAACTGCCGTTTTGAGAGCATGGAAATGGTGTCCAGCCACGGCGAGCGCGTCACGGCCCTGGATTACCACTGCCGGACGATTGTGCTGAACCAGGGGCCGTTCTGCCTTTCGACGCGGCTGCCGCAACTGGCCGCGGCCGGCGCGGTGTCGCTGCGAGCGGACTTCGTTTACCGCACCTACGAGCCGGAGCGCGTTCGTGATTTGTGGCGCGCCGTGCGCGCGGGCCGGGCGGTGCCGGGGGCGCTGGCGGCCAACTTCGACCGCGGCATTCTGTGAGTTTGCCGCTTGCGGCGGTGCGCGGCCGCGCGCAGCCGCAAGGGGCAAGGCAATACCCAACCTCGTCTGAGGCCTTTATGCAGAGTGTACTCAGCCTCATTCTCGGCGGCGGGCGCGGCACTCGCCTGTACCCGCTCACCCAACTTCGCAGCAAGCCCGCCGTCCCCGTCGCGGGCAAGTATCGCCTCATCGACATCCCCATCAGCAATTGCATCAACAGCGGCATGAACCGTATCTACGTCCTGACCCAGTTCCTCAGCGTCAGTTTGCACCGGCACATCGCCAACACCTACAAGTTCGACCCCTTCAGCCAGGGCTTCGTCGAAGTCCTCGCCGCCCAACAAACCAACGAGGCCGCCGACTGGTACCAGGGCACTGCCGACGCCGTCCGCCAGCAGATTCGCTACGTCGCCGAAGATTCGTGCAGCGAAGTCCTCATCCTGTCCGGCGACCAGCTTTATCGCATGGACTTCCGCGAGCTGCTCAAGACGCACAAGGACACCGGGGCCGACGTGACCCTTGCGGTCTTGCCCGTGCCGGAAAACCAGGTGAGCGGCTTCGGCATCGTCCGCCTCGACGACGCGGGCCGCGTGGTCGGCTTCGTCGAGAAACCGCAGACCGAAGAGCAGCGCAAGCCGCTTTGGACCGCCCCGGACTGGATGCACAAGCATGGCATCGTCAGCCACGGCCGGCCCTACCTCGCCAGCATGGGCATCTACGTCTTCAAGCGCGACGCGCTCCTGGAACTGCTGACCGACAAGCCGCCGGCGACCGATTTCGGCAAAGAAATCTTCCCGCGCAGCATCAAGACGCGGCACGTCCAGGCGCACCTGTTCGATGGCTATTGGGAAGATTTGGGTACGATCAAGGCATTTCACGAGGCCAGCCTGGCGCTGGCCAGTGACCGGCCGCCGTTCGACTTTCACAGCCCCGAAGGCGTCATCTACACGCGCATGCGTTTCCTGCCGGCGTCGCGCATCGCCAACGCCAGTTTGAAACAGTGTCTCGTCAGCGATGGTTGCGTGCTACAGGAGGGCACCCAGGTCGAGCGCTGCGTGATCGGCGTCCGCAGCCGCATCGGCCGCAACGTCGTCTTGCGCGACTCGGTGATTATTGGCGCGGACCGTTTCGAGACGGACGCCGACCGCGCCGCCAACCGGGCGAAGGGCATCCCGGACCTGGTAGTCGGCGACGGGGCCGTGATCGAGCGGGCGATCTTGGACAAGGATTGCCGTATCGGCCGGCATGTGAAGATTGTCAACCAAAAAGGTCTGGAAACCGCGGACGGATCGAACTACGTCATCCGCGACGGCATCGTGGCGATCCCGCGCGGCACGATCGTTCCTGACGGGACGGTAATCTAAGCATTTCACTACGTCAATCGACGAACTCGACCGCCGTCGCCGACGCAATGATGCCGGCGCGGTGGCCCTCGTCCAATAGCCGACGTACTGCCTCGCGGCCGCGGGGGCCGTAGTCCAGCGTCCACTCGTTGACGTACATGCCGACGAAACGGTCCGCCAACGATTTGTCCATGTCGCGTGCGTATTTCAGGGCGTACGTCAGCGCCTCGTCGCGGTGGTCCAGGCCGTACCGGATACTCTCTTTCAGCAGACGGCTGATTTGCCGAATCACGTCGGGGCCGAGGTCGCGACGCACGACGTTGCCGCCCAGCGGCAGTGGCAGGCCGGTGTGTTCCTGCCACCAGACTCCGAGATCGACGACCAGGTGCAAGCCCTGATTCTGAAACGTCAGCTGGCCTTCGTGGATAATCAGGCCCGCGTCGAACCGGCCCGACGCGACGGCGTTGATGATCTCGTCGAACGGGATCACTTCGTACTCGAAGCCTTCGGGCAGCAGCAGGCGCAGGGCCAGGAACGCCGTCGTCATCGTGCCGGGTATGGCGATGCGCAACCTGGGCAGTTCGTCGATTTTCAAGGGCCGGCGGGCGACGACCATTGGGCCGTAGCGGTCGCCCATGCTGCAACCGCTCGGCAGCAGGGCGTACTTGTCCAGGAGCTGCGCGTAGGCGTGGATGCTGACGGCGGTCACGTCGAGTTCGCCGCGCAGGGCACGGCGGTTCAGCGTCTCGATGTCCTGCAATTCGTGGCGGAACTGCAGGTTGCCGGTGTCGATCTTGTCGTGCGCCAGGGCGTGAAACATGAAGGCGTCGTCGGGGTCGGGGCTGTGGCCCACGGTGATGAGTTGCTTGGTCATGATTGTTTCCTGCAAAGCCGCAAGCGGCAAATACCTTTTCCCTTACCGTCAACCGGGAACGACCTTCAAATGTAACGCACCCGTTCGCTCCCCCCCTTACGAAGGGGGGGTAGGGGGGGTGGAGTTGACGTGAGGACTCAGAAAACCAATCGTTCCAGACCCCCCCTACCCCCCCTTCGTAAGGGGGGGAAATTGATGACTACCCCAGCACGCGGCTGAGGAAGTTACGCGTGCGCTCCGTCTGCGGCTGGTCGATCACCTGGCTCGGCGGACCTTCCTCGATGATCTTGCCGCCGCCCAACACCACGACGCGATCCGCCGCCTTCCGCGCGAAACCGATCTCGTGCGTCACCAGCAGCAGCGTCAGGCCGTCGCGCTTCAAGTCCACCAGCACGTCGAGTACCTCGCCTTTTAGCTCCGGGTCGAGGGCACTCGTGATCTCGTCGCAGAGCAGGCCGCGCGGCTCCATCGCCAGCGCCCGCGCGATGGCCACGCGCTGCTTCTGCCCGCCGGACAGTTGCCGCGGATACGCATGCGCGTGACTCGACAGCCCGACGCGCTCCAAAAGTTGCCCGGCACGTTTGGTCGCCTGGGCGCGGTCCTGACGCAACACCTGCACCGGTGCTTCGATGATATTGCCCAGCGCGGTCAGGTGCGGGAACAGCTGGAAATCCTGGAAGATCATGCCGAGCAGCCGCCGCACCGCCATGGTCGCGGCGTGCGGCCGGCCCGACGCCGCCGCCGTTAGCTCGTGCGGGCCGACGCGAACGGTGCCGGCGTCGAACGAGTTTAATCCATTCAGGCAGCGCAACAGCGTCGATTTGCCGCCGCCGCTGGGGCCGATCAGCGCGACCGTCTCGCCCGCCTGCACGGTCAGGCTCACGCCGTCGAGGACCAGGCGGTCGCCGAAACGCTTGGTCACGTTCGTCAGGGTGATCCAACCGGGCGCGTTGTGGATGGCGGTCGTCATGAGGCCGGCTCGCTCCAGAGTTGTTCCAGGCGGCGGGACAGGAAACCCAACGGCACCGACATTATCAGGTACAACGCTGCCGTCACCAGGCCGAGTACGACCACCACGGCCGGGTCGGAGCGGGCGAACGTCAGGTACTCCTTGTTCAACTCCGTGACCGCGATGACGCCGGCAACACTCGTGTCCTTGAACAGCGCGACGAGGTCGTTGGTCATCGGCGGCAACAGCTGGCGCAGCGCCTGCGGCAAGATGATCCGGCGGAACGTGAGTGGCCGCGACATGCCGAGCGACGCGGCCGCCTCCCACTGCCCGGCCGGGATCGCGCCGAGGCCGGCGCGGTACACCTCCGCCTCGTAGGCCGCGTAGTTGAGGCCCAGGCCGATCACCGCGGCGACCTCCGGCAGGAGGCTGGTGCCCAGACTCAGCCCGCACAGCTCCGCCAGCGACGGCACGCCGAAGTAGATGAAGACGAGTACCAACATCACCGGCACGCCGCGGAAGATTTCGACGTACTGCGTTGCCAGGAAGCGCAACCACGCCGGGCCGTACATGCGTCCCAGCGCCAGCGGCATACCGAGCGTGACGGCGAGCAGGAAGCTCAACACCGTCACCCGCACGGTCACCAGGGCGCCGTAGCCCAGCATCGCGAGGTAAACCCAGAAGGGTGAGACGTTGCTCGTCGCTTGCTGCGCCGCCTCCGACGTAAACTCCGGCTCCGACCCCGGAATGGCCGTGCGTTCGTGGTCGTTTTCCTCGAAGACGTAGCCCTTCATCAGCTCTTCCTGAGCTTCGTTCCAGATGTCCCATTTGCGGTAGATTTTGCGCAGCTTGCCGTTCTTCATGAGCCGGTCAAGGGCCGCGTCCACCTGCTTGGCCAACTCGTCGTCCTCCGGACGGAAGGCGATGGCGTAGTAACCCTTGGCGGTCGGCCGGCCCGCGTTCTTGAGCCGCTTGTCGCCGCCGGCGTAATACTGGGCGATCATCGCGTCCATGAACACGGCATCGGTCCGCTTCAGGGCCAGGTCGGTGTAGGCCTCCGTCGGGCTTTGGTAGCTCTGCTGTTTGGCGTCGAGTTCGGTAAGCAGCTTCACGGCAGCGGTGCCGTCGAGTGTGCCGAAGACGCCCTTGCGGTCGAGGCAGCCCTTGAAAGTGGTGAACCGCTCCTCGTCGGCCCGGACGACGAGTTGCTGGCGGTAGACGTAATAAGGCCGGCTAAAGCGCACCAGTTTGGCGCGTTCCGGCGACTTTTCCAGGCCGTTCATGGCGAAATCGAAGTCACGCCGGACGAGGCCGGGAACGAGGCTGTCGAACTCGTACTGCTTGAACTCGATCGGTCGGTGCAGTTCCTCCGCCAGCGCGGCGGCGAGGTCCACCTCGAAACCGACCAACTTGGTGGGGTCGTCGTTGTCCAGGAATACATAGGGCTTGCCGCCCTCCTTGTCGGCGCCCCAGAGCAGCGGCTTGGGTGCCGGTGCCTGGGCAGCGAGCGGCGCGACCAGGAGGAGGCAGGCAAGGACTGCCGCGCCGTACCGGGTGGCGGCCCTGACATTCTCATTTAGAGCAAGCGCGCGTTTCACTCACGTCCCCGTTTTGCCGCTTGCGGCGTTGCGGGGAAGACCGCAACGCCGCAAGCGGCAAATGCAATCATCCCATCTGTTTCTTCGCCGCCGCCGCCAGTTCCAGCAGGTATTGCTCCGAGTCGCGGTCGTTCTTCATCCGCGCCGCCTCGATGCCCGCCTGGGCAAAGGCCAACGCCGTCGCCGGCTGCTTCAATGCCAGCATCGCCTCCGCCGCCGGGCCGCGGTAACGCAGTTCGTCCGGCACCCGGTCGATCAGCCGTTGGAACACGTCGTGCGCCGGGTCCGCCTCGCCGCGCTTGACGTGAACCTGGCCGCGCTTCAACTCGTAGTCGTTGCGCCGCCGGCCTTCATTCAGTTCGCAGTCGGCCCGCTCGCCGTCGTTGACGTAATCGAGCGCCGCGTCGGCCTTGCCCTCTTTCAGGGCGTGTTGCGTCAGGTAGTTGTACCAGACGTAGCGGTCCGGCCGCTTCGGGTTCGCCGGACGGGACACCAGCGTGCGCGCGAAGTTTGCCGTGATGTCCTGGGCGTCCAGCTTTTGTGCGGCCTGGAACGCTTGCTCCAGCTGTTCATCGGAGAGTTTATCGACCGGCAAAGCGGCCAATTCCGCGGCACTCAGCGCCGTCACGTCCGCCGTCACGGCACCTTCTATGGCAACCGCGGCTTGCATCGCGGGAGCGCCGGCGATCAGGCCGAGCTTGCGCCGTAAGCCGTTGAAGTCGTACTGGCCGACAATGCCCATTTTGGCGCAGTCTTCGATGAACTGGATGACGCCCAGCAGCTTCCTGCGTAACTTCGTGTGGCCCGCCGCGTCTACCGGCGTGTTGCCGGCCAGCGACGCGCGCCGCGGCTGGTGAATCCACGTCTCCTCGTAATACTTGCGAACGGCTTCCAACACGTCCTTGCGGTTGGTCTCCTCGTCCGAGCCGGCCTTGAGGGGAAAGACGAGCGCATCGGAAACGATGTCCTGGAACGGCACCGGCACGCGCCGCTCCGGCAGGTCGGTCAGGCCCAACGCCAGCCGCTGCCGCACCTCGTCGCGCAGCCGGTCGATGGTCTGTTTGTTGGTGCCGGAGACTTGCAGGATGTTTTGCACGATCAGCAAGTAGCCTGCCAGGCGGGCGAAGTCCGACGCCGGGCCGCCGACCGTGATGAGCGACGCCTTGGTGTGTTCCAGCAGCATCGCGGTGAACGACCCCTGCTGTCGCGTTTGCAACGGGATCATGCGCTGCCCGGTCATCCACTCCTGCAACAAGGCGTTGATCGGGTTCGGGTCGCTGATTTGATGGACGAACGTGTACAGATGATAGTCCGCGTCGTCCTCCATGCCCTGGCCGCAGCGCAGCACTTCCATCAGAGACGCGGCGTTGGTGGCGCGGGCGTCGTCGGCTTCGAGTTCGAGGTAGTGGTCGAGCGCGGGCACGGCGGCGCGGTTGTCGCCGAGCCAGGCATTGGCGAGACCCAGGTTAAACCAGGCCGGCGCGTCGGTCGCGTCCTGTCCGGTCAACTGGCCGAAGATGCGCGCCAGGTCGCGCAGGCGCGGCTTGCCGACGCTGGTGAAGGCGTTGTCCCACGCCGTGCGGCGGGCGGCGGGCGCATTGGGGGCCGGGCTTTGCAGGGCGTACTCGCGCCGGGCCGCGCCGGGCAGGGCGCTTTCCTCGCCGAAGATTTCCTCATAGCGCTTGCGCAACTCTTCGTCGGACGGTTCCAGGTGCAGGATTTGGCGCATCGCGGCATGCGCGGCGACGGGCCGATTCATCGCCATTTCTAGCTCGAAAATGAGCGAATAGACGCGCGCCAGGTAGGTGTGGGCCTCCGGATCGTAGGCCTCGGCGGCCTTGCGGGACAGCAAGAGCGCGCCGGCCATCTCGCCTTCCTGGTAGCGCACCATCGCCCGCAGCCACAGGCCGAACGGGTAGTTCGGGTTGAGCGCGAATGCCTTTTCCAGCAGGGTGTCGGCCTCTTCGACCTGGCCGCCGGTGAGGAGCAGTTCCGCCTTCTTGCCGTACACCTCGGGGTTGCCGGGCTGGGCGGCGATGACCTCGTCCATAATGCGCAGGGCGGCGTCGTGCTGGCCGTTCTCCTCCTGTTCAAAGGCGCGCATGATGCCCGGATAGATCGGCTCGCAGCACCACTTGAATTTTTTGCCGCTGCCACACGGGCACGATGCGTAAGGGTCTAGCGCCATGACATTCTTTCTTCCAGGTCCCGACCGGATGCACGACTCCCGATCCGACCAAGATAGCAAATCAGGACGGGTACGGAAAGCGCGGGGTGCCGGCCTCCCAAGGTTGACACGTCCCAATTCGTATCCCATGTTTCGCTAGAGGGTAAAGCCGATCCGATTGCAGGCCCGTCTCCCCGGACCTTCCCCGGTCAAGGCGACTTGCGGTTCGGTCCGCCCGCCGTCGGGGTCGGGTGCTCGACGCGGGGTCGGGGGCCGCGCTTAATCTCCTTACCTAAAAAGGGTGCCGCCGAAATGATGACTACGGACCTGGGCGCGTGCGAGTGGTTTGTCTGGGACTTGCGGCGCAGCAACCTGATCGACCGCGGCCAATTGGACCAGGTCATCGGCGAATACCTCGGCAAAAACCCGGGCGCCGAGCCGCCAGCGTTGTCCGAATTCCTGATCCAACAGGGCATCCTCACCGAATTCCAGGCCGAGCGGTTGTTGCAGGGCAAGACCCAGGGCTTCGTCCTCGGCCCGTTCGTGCTGATGGACGCGCTGGGCACCGGCAGCATGGGCACCGTCTACAAAGCCCAGTCCAAGAACGACCAGAAGTGGTACGCCGTCAAGGTGCTGCCGCGGCGCAGCATGTGGAACGTCCGCATCGCCCGCCGCAAGGTCCGCGCCTTCGAGCTGTGCCAGCACCCGTCCGTCGTGCCGTTCGTGGACGTGGGCACGTCCGGCGGCATGCACTACCTCGCCTGGCCGATGGTCGAGGGCGAGACGCTGGAAAAGATCGTGCGGCGGCAAAACCAGCTCACGCCGGAGCAGACCGTCGCCTTCGCCATCCAGACGGCCGAGGGCATGGATTCGGCCCACCAGCAAGGGCTGTTCCACGGCCTGCTCAAGCCGTCGAACCTGATGCTCGGCTCGGACCAGGTGCTCCGCATCCTCGACTTCGGCATCGGCTGTTTGCTGGCCGAGACCGAGGGCGAGTCGCTGGTGGACACGATGTCCACGGCCAACTCGGTCAACAGCGGCCTGGATTGCGCCAGCCCCGAAAGCATCATGGACCCGACCAACCTGACGGCGATCGGCGACCAATATAGCCTGGGCTGCGTGATGTATTTCTGCCTGACGGGCCAGTACCCGTTCCCGGACGGCACCGCGGTCGAAAAGATGATGAGCCATCAGCACAAGCAGCCGGCGTCGGTCAACGCGCTGGCCCCGGCCACGCCGAACGAACTGGTGCAAATCGTCGAAAAGCTGATGAAGAAGAACCCGACGGACCGCTACGTCAAGTGCCAGGAAGTGATCGAGGCGTTGCGCGCCTTCAGCACGGGGACGCCTTTGGTCCGACGGCCGAGCGGCCAAATGGTGCGTCCGCCGCTACCGCGGCCGAACGGCGACGCCGCCCCGGCCAGCCCCGGCGCCCCGCGGCTGCCGCGCCCGAACGCGACCCTGCCGCGACCGACCGTACCGTTACACCCTTCCGCGCTGGCGCGGTCCGCCGGTGTCACGAACCCGCATCCCGCCCCGGCGGCCCCGGCTCCGACGCCCGCAGCTGCCGTAGCCGAACAGCCCGCCTTCGACGCGCCGCCAGCGGTTGTGCCGCAGGGCCTGGTCCAGCGGTTGGGGCCGATGGGCATTGTGCTGCTCGCCGTCATGGCCGGGGCCATCGCCTGGTTGATCAGTTCGTACATCAAGTGAGATTGCCGCTTGCGGCTTTGCAAATCCTGCAAAGCCGCAAGCGGCAAATGCCTGGCTCACCAACCGTACGCGGCGAACGTAAGCAACACACCCGCCGCGGCCAGGCAGTAGAAACCGAAATACTTCCACCGCCCGTTTTCCAGCGCCGCCGACAGCAGTTGCAACGCGACGTAGCCCGCCGCGAAGCTGAACACCATGCCCACCAAACCCGGCAACAGCAGGTGCCCCACCTCTTCCCAACTTTGAAAGCTCTTGTCCTTGAAGAGACGGTAAGCGTAACGCCCGATCGCGGCTGGCGTGATTAGCACCGCCAGCGCGAAGCTGAAATCCTCCGCCATCCGCCGCGACACGCCGCACAATAATCCCATCGAAATCGTCGCGCCGGAGCGGGAGAAGCCGCGGAACGGCAGGCACATGGCCTGGATCAAGCCGATCATCACGGCCGTCCCCACGCCAATTTCGGTGCGCTTCGCCCGGCCTTCGAGGAACCCGGCGATCAGGATGAACACGCCCACCGCCGCCAGCGCCGCCGCGATCAAGTCGAGGCGCTTGAACAGCTGCTCGACCTCGTCGCCCGTCACTTTTTCGATGGCCAGGATCAGGCCGATGCCGCAGCCGGTCACGGCGGTCGCTAGCAGGGTCATCCAAAGAAAGCGGTGGCGGAACCAGGTACTTTGGCCGGGCGTGCTCGACCGGGTTCGGTAGGGATCGTCGCCTTGTTCATTTTCCGGTTTGGACCAACTTCTTTGACCGACAGCGCCGGCCCTCTGCGGGAACAACAGGGGCTTCCACCGCGGCCAGAAGTACACCAGCACGGCGAACATCGTGCCGGTGTGCAGCATAATAAGCAGGAAGGTCTGTTCCGGCGCGGACGGGTTGAGGCCCAGCAACTTCTGGGCGAGGATGACGTGCGCGGAACTGGAGACGGGCAGCAGTTCCGCCGCCCCCTGCACGATGGCGAGGACCAAAACCTTGATGTAGTATTCCATCGAGATAGGGTACGGACGCGGCGCGCAAAAAAAACCGCTTGCGGCTTTGCAACGGGTGCAAAGCCTCAAGCGGCAAGCGGTCAAATTACTTCTTCGCCTGTTTGCCCTGCCAGTCGCGGAACTTCTTGAGGGCCTCGGTCCGGTCGGCGTCCTTGGCGAAGCCGTACCAACTCGGGGCGACGTACCCGCCCCTGGCGGCAACGTTCGGGTTGGCCTGCAAGTACGGGAAGCCGTAGTCGGTCGGCGACTGGCCGTTCGCCTCAATGACGGCGGCCAGGGCCACGTCGCGCAGCTGGGCGTCGAGCCTCACGGTGCCCTGCATCACCGCCCCCAGGTTCGTGGTGTCCGTCAGCATTGGCTCCAGCTTGGCGGCGTCCTCCTTGGTGCCCATCTTGCCGACAATCAGCATGGCCGTCGATTTGTTGTACGCCTGGGTCTCCTTCGCAATCGCCATCTTCAACGCCACCGGCACCAGTTCCTTGATCTCCATCGTCAAGATGAGCGGCATGATCTGCGGCAACGTGTTCTGGTCGCAGCGCTTCTCGATAAAGGTCGTCAGGATTCTGCGGCTGCCGGCGTCGGCCTTGAACGCCTGTTGGATGTTATTGGGATAAAGGAAATTGGTCATCTGGTAAAAGCTGTTGATGTCGAAGGTCATGCGCGGGTCGCTGGCGGCAAACAGCAAGGCCACGACCTGGCCGAGACCGATGTTGCCCTGCGTGCCCCACGGCGTCCACAGGATTTGCTGCAATTGGGTGCAGCGCGTGTTGAACACCGGGCCAAAGGCTTTGGGGTCCTTGTCCAGGGCTTCGAGCAGGGCGCCTTCGGAACTGTACATCTCGACGAAAAGCATTCGGGCCGCCTCGTCCTTGCCGGCCATCTCGCTAAAGCGGCCCCAGGTCGGCAGCTTGAGCAACAGCTTGTCGTCCTTGTTTTGCAAAAAGGCGTCGAGGGCCAACTCGGTTTCCGTGCGGGTAGCCAAGGTCAGCAGACGTTCGCACCGGCGGACAACTTCGGGGTCGCCGTTGGCCAGGTTGTCGCGGAGAACTTTCTTCGCCGCGCGGCCCATTTGCTGAAGTTCCTTGTCGGCGTCGCGTCGCGCCTCGTAGGAGGGGTCGCCGAGTTTCTTGACCAGGGCGGCGGCTTGGCCCAGTTCGTCGGGCGTCGGTACGGTAACAACGGGCGCGTCGGCACCCTTTATGGCGGCGCAAACGGTCAACAGACCAAGGGTTAGGCCCAAGCCCGTCGTGGCCCAGCGTTGCATGATTTTCGACTCCGTAAACACCAGTCGGGTGCAAGGCAAATGCGCTTGTCGTTCGGTTGGAGGCGCGAACCGTCAAGCCTAATTGTAGCGGCATTTGGCCGGGCCGCCAGCAAAAAGTTTGCAAATGTTATCTACCCCAAACCGACCAAACGACCCCGATGGCGTTACCGAAATCATCGTCACGAACCGGCGACGTCACTTGGTAACGTCGCCGGCGCGGTTTTTGCGAAAACGCGATTGTCGGTCCCAAGGTGACTGTACCCCAAGTTCGCCGCCCCTGGTCGTAGCCGCATTTGCCAGAATGCGGGCGAACCGCACCCGCATTCTGGCGAATGCGGCTACGACCAGGGGCGGCGAACTTACGAAACGGTCATCTAGCCCTTAATCAAGCGAAGTCGTCGCCTCATGCGGCGTGAAATTTATCAAAAGACTCGAAATCCTTCGGCATTTCCGGGGTTTGATGAGTGTTACCACAATGCTCATCGCCCCAGCCCTGGAGGGA
>JBBRLG010000036.1:0-23915 GCA_038231495.1 Gemmatales bacterium
AGGGGAACCCTGCGAGGGAAACGAACCAGGTGCTACAGCAGACAGCCCAAGCGAACACGGCTTTTCGAGGCATAACGTCAAGCCCGCGTGAGGCTGCTGCTGAGCTGGGTCGTTCGGCGGCTGGACAAGGAGTGGGAAGGCGCCCCGGATGATCTTGCGACCTGTCCGCCAATGGCGTATAGTCTGCCATGCGCTTCCTTGAAACGCCCATCTTCACCCGGACGATTGTGGAACTGCTCGACGACGAGGACTATCGATCCTTACAACGGGCTCTCCTCCTGCGGCCCGAACTCGGACCGCTGCTCCGTGGGAGTGGAGGCTTGAGAAAGGTCCGCTGGTCCTTGCCAGGCCGGGGCAAACGCGGTGGCCTTCGCCTCCTCTACTTCTGGGATGAGGCATCCGAGACGTTTTACATGCTCTACGCTTACCCCAAAAGCGAGCAGGAAGACCTCACCGTCCAACAACTCCGCGTGTTGCGGCGACTGGTGAGCGAGGAGTTTGGATGAGAAAGAAGGATTTCGATAACCTGGTCGAAAGTATCCGCCAAGCGGGTTCCATCCGGCGCGGATCCTCCGAACCAAGCCGTGTGACCGCGTTCGCTGCCGTGGACGTCAAGGCGATTCGGCAGCAGTTAGGGAAATCTCAGTCGGAGTTCGCGCGCCTGATTGGCGTGAGCGTCTCGACCTTACAGAATTGGGAGCAGGGACGCCGCCAGCCCGTGGGGCCAGCGCGAGCGCTGCTACGGATTGCAGCAGCAAGCCCCGAGGTAGTTGCGGCAGCGCTGTCGAAGTTGTAACCGAAGCAAGGTAGCCGAACAAGTCGCTGTAGCAGACCGGCTGCGCGCAGGCCGTGCGCTCCGGGAATCCGAGCTACCGTATCGAGGTGCAGACCCGGCTCGCCCAGAAAGTCTCGACTTCTTCGGTCGCGCAATCTTTGCCGACTCCGAAGGTGCGCGAAGAGACCACCATCACTTCTTTCTATCCAAACTGGATAAAGTCCGGGCACGGTGGCAACCGAAGTAGGTTGTGTCGAGTGACTGCGACGCGGGAGGTTGGGTAAATCTAGCCGCCTTCCGAGTGGAACGATTCCTCCCCCCTTGATGGTTTTTCATCCCAACGACTAAACAACTCTCCGGCCGGTTGCCCAAACCGCACACCGGACCAGGTGCAAGGAGTAGACGGCAATGGTGCGAGGCAATTCTCTGTTCATCGTGATCGTCGTGGCGACCCTCGGCGTCTGGGGCTGCGGCCAGGGCGGCTCGGCCGGCGGCCAGGCCGAACGCATCCGCTCACTGGAAGCCAAGTGTGCCAAGCTCGAAGACGATTACCGCGCCGCGGCAACCGTCCGCGACCAGGCCCGCAAGAAAGCCACCACTCTGGAGGAAGAACGCGCCCAGTTGCAAAAGGACCTCGAAACCAAGACCAAGCAGTTGCAGACCGAGCAAGGGGTGGCCAAGGTGGTCGCGACGGAGCGCGACGAGCTGCGTGCCGTCGCCGATTCGCGGGCGACGGAGCGCGACGTGTTGCAGACGCGCTGCGAACGGCTCAAGAAGGGCTTGCAAACCCTACTCGGCCAGGACGAGTCCGTGGCCCCGACCGCGGCGCCGCCCTCGACCGTCAGCAACGGCCCGACGAACCTGAACGGCCAGTAATAACCGTTCACCGGCATCAACTTCTCCCCCCTTACGAAGGGGGGTAGGGGGGGTTAAGATCGATTGAAGTACTCGGTCGTGGCGCTCACTTCACCCCCCTACCCCCCCTTCGTAAGGGGGGTGTGAATGGTTACGGCCAGTAAGTTTGCAGCTTCCGGTTTGCCGCTTGCGGCTTTGCACTTTTCGTCCGCACAATTTCCAAGGCACGGCGGTGCGCCACGACACCGCCGTGCCTTGCCGCATTTCGCTATCATGACGGCAGGGCCTCATTCCCCCATGTCCCGTGGAGGCACGCCGTGAACGAACCGAACGGAGACTTACATCGCCGGGTCGAGCAAGTGGTGCGCGACGAGGTGGCACCGCTGTTGGAGATGGACGGTGCCGGCATCGAAATCGTGTCGGTGGCGGACGGCGTGGTGCAAGTGCGCCTGAACGGCTCGTGCGGCTGCTGCCCCGGCTCCGTGCATGCGGTCGTCATGGGCATCGAACAGGAACTGCGCCGCCGCGTGCCGGAGGTGGAATACCTCGAAGCGGTGCCGTGATTGCTTGCATTCGCCGCCTGCCATTCGTCTATCTTTCCCCGAAACTTTGCGATAAAGTGCCGCGGCAGATCGGACAGGGATGCTCCGGGCGGACCCAATTCGTTCCGCGAACCGAAGGGAATCGGCAATGCTGAGCGGCAAACAGACGGTCCTTTTCGCCCTCGTCCTGGGCGCGAGTCTCACGGTCCTGGGCTGCGTGTCGTTTCCGGGGTCGTCGTCGGCCCCGCCGCCGACGAACTTGCTCAACCCGCGCCGCGAAGCCAAGGGCGATCCGTCGGCGGACTTGCGCATCCCCGGCAGCCCGCTGGCCCAGGCGAAGGACATTCCCCTCGTGCCCGTGCCGCCCGTGCCGCGCGGCAGCTCTGAGCCGGTGCGGCCCGGCAAGCCGAACCCGCCAGCCAACCCGATCGTCCCCGCCTCGGCGACCGGCCCCGCCGACCCACTGACGCCGCCCGCGCCGCCGCCAGTGCCCGCGCCGCCGCCGGCCTCGACGCCGTTCATCCCCGTCCCAAACCCGGCCTTGACGCCGTTAATTCCAATTCCAACTCCGGCCGGCCCGGCCGTCAAGCCGCCGCCGGAGAACCCCCCGGTCAAGCCGGCGGACCGCTCCCCCGCCGCCGTGCCGGGCGACTCGGTCAAGCGCCTTCAGCAGCAGGCCGTCGAGACGTACGCCAAGATGGACTCGTACATCACGCGCCTCATCCGCCGGGAGATTGTCGGCGGCACGGCCAAGCCGGAAGAGGTCATGCTGTTCAAGTTCCGCAAGGAGCCGTGGAGCATCTACTTCAAGTGGCTCGGCAAGGAAGGCGAGGGCCGTGAGGTCGTCTACGTCAAGGGCATGCACCAAAACCAAATCCACACGCTGCTGGCCAACGGCGACATGCCCGTGCTGCTGATGCCGGCGAACCACCGGATGTCGCTGGCGGTCGATAGCCTGTTGGTGCGCTCGGCGAGTCGGCACAGCATCACCGAGGCGGGCATCGGCCACTGCGTCGAGCACCTCGGCCACATCATCGAGGGCATGGAGCGCGGCGACAAGAAAGTCGGCACCCTCGCGGACCTGGGCATGCAACAGCGCCCGGAGTATCCCAAGCCACTGCCGATGATCGAGCACAGCATCCCGCCGGGCACCGAGTCGGAGTTGCCGCGCGGCGGCAAGCGGCTGTACGGCTTCGACCCGGAGAACCACCTGCCGGTGCTGGTCATCACGCGCGACGACCGGGGCCAGGAGGTCGAGTACTACCGCTACGACCGTTTGCAATTCCCCGTGAAGCTCGACGCCGACGACTTCGACCCGGACAAGCTGTGGAAGACGCCGGTCGCGCGCTCGCAGGCTCCCAACCGCTAAACCGCCAGCACAACTCGCGGCGTTGCCAACCAGCGTCGGCATCAGTTACAGTAAGGATGGCCGATGCCGCCCGCCCGTTCCTTGCGCCGGCACATCGAGAAAGGGGCTACTTCATGAACACCCAGACGACGACGCCCGTTCCGCTGGAGGACATCGACTACCCCGATAGCGATGGCAAGCCGATGGCGGAAAACACGCTCCAGTTTCTGTGGATCGTTTATCTCAAAGAGAACTTCGATTACCTCTTCTGCGACCGTCCCGATGTTTTCGTGGCTGGTGACCTCCTGTGGTATCCGGTCAAAGGCGACAGACTCCTGTGCACGGCACCGGACACCCTGATCGCCTTCGGCCCTCCCAAGGGTCATCGCGGGTCGTACATGCAGTGGCGCGAAGGGCACGTCGCGCCGCAGGTGGTGTGGGAAGTGCTGTCACCCGGCAACACGCCCGGCGAGATGCGCGACAAGTTGGAGTATTACGAGCGCTACGGCGTCGAGGAATACTACGAGTACGATCCGGACCGGGGCGAGCTGCGCGGCTGGCTTCGCAAGGACGATCGGTTGCGGCCGATCGCGCAAATGCACGGCTGGATTAGCCCGCGCACCGGCGTGCGGATGGACCTGGAAGGGGATGATCTGGTGATGGTTGGATCGAACGGCAAACGGTTCATGCACTCGGATGAAGTCCGCGTTATCGGGGAAGAACAGCATAACGCACGGGAGGAGGCAGAAGCGCAAGGCGCAGAAGAACGGAGCCGACGCGAAGCGGCAGAAGCTCGTGTTACAGAGGAACGGAGCCGACGCGAAGCGGCAGAAGCTCGTGTTACAGAGGAACGGAGCCGACGCGAAGCGGCGCAAATCCGTGCCGACCAAGAACGTCGCGAAAAGCAAGCGGCAGCCGCGCGCGCCGAACGCCTCGCGGCCCAGCTGCGTGCCCTCGGCATCGACCCGGAAGCGTGAGAGCGGGGCGGCGTTATCGGTCCTTGCACAGCTGCGTAATGTGCCGCAGCATGTCGCGCACGGAGATCATGCCGAGCGGGTGGCCGTCCTTCATCACCGGCAGGTGGCGGTAACCGCCCACGTCCATCTTGTGCAGCGCGAAGCCCAACGTGTCCGTCGGCTTGACCGTTTCCGGGTTCGCCGTCATGTACTGCCGCACCGGCCGCGTCGCGTAGTCCGGCTCCTTGCCGGCCACCTTCGTCAACAAATCCCGTTCGCTGAAAATGCCGACCAGTTTGCCGTCGTCGGCGACGATGAGTAGCGCGCCGATGTTGCGCGTCAGCATCGTTTGCATGGCTTCGGTCACGGTCGCGGTGGGCGGCAGCGTCACGGCCTGGCCCGGCTTGAGAACGCTGACCGGGTCCTCCATGAGGCTGCGCTCGACGCGGTCTTGCGCGACGGGACGGTCGAGTTGCGTCAGGTCGTGCTGACAGTTCGTGCAGCCCTCACTGCCGGGGACGTTGTCGTGACCGCAGGTGGGACAGATCATGGCAGGAGGCCTCAAAAGGATGAAGGATGAAGGATGAATCAAAACAAAGTGCGATGATTTGATTCATCCTTCGTAACCGTTCACTCCCCCCCTTGCAAAGGGGGGGTTGGGGGGGTGAATTTAGGCTGTGATCGAGTACTTCACTGTTCTTAACCCCCCCCGCCCCCCCTTCGTAAGGGGGGAGAAGTTAATGCCGGTGAACGGTTACCATCCTTCATCCTTCTGACTTCACTCTTCCACCACCCACGTGTCGTCGTTGGCGAACAACTCTTCCAGCTTGCCGCGGCCGCGCGTCTTGACCGCGTCCTCGACCTGCTGGTTCACCATGCCGTCGAACGTCGGCCGTTCGACCGCGCGGAACACGCCGACGCACTCCGGGAACACCGGATGCACCATGCGGCTCAACAAGTACGCCAGGCTCGGCTCCTCGGCCTTTTCGTCGTGGACCAGCAGGTCGTCGATGGTGATGCCGTTGCCCAGGTCCACAACCTCGGGGTCCAGGCCGTGCAGGCGGATGCCCTTGTTGCGGTCCTTGCCGAACACCAGCGGCCGGCCGTGCTGCAATTGCAGGATGTTGTCCGCCTTGATGCTCTTGTCGGTCGCGTAGCCGAACACGTCGTCGTTGAAAATCTTGCAGTTCTGGTACACCTCGACGAACGCCGTGCCGCGGTGCGCCGCCGCGCGCTTCAACGTCTCGGTCAGGTGGTGGATGTCCACGTCGATCGTCCGCGCGACGAACGTCGCCTCGGCGCCGATCGCCAGTGACAGCGGCCGCAGCGGATTCTCGACCGAACCGAGTGGGCTGGATTTGGTGCGCGTGCCGGCCCGCGAGGTCGGTGAGTACTGGCCCTTGGTCAGGCCGTAAATCTCGTTGTTGAAGAGGATGATTTTGAGATCGACGTTGCGGCGAATGGCGTGGATCAGGTGGTTGCCGCCGATCGACAGGCCGTCGCCGTCGCCGGTGATGACCCACACTTGCAAGTCCGGCCGGCTCATCTTCAGGCCGGTCGCCAGCGTCGGGGCGCGGCCGTGGATGGTGTGAAAGCCGTAGGTATTCATGTAGTACGGGAAACGGCTCGAGCAGCCGATGCCCGAGATGAAGATCATCTTCTCGCGCGGGATGCCGAGCGGGGCGAGTGCCTTTTTCATCTGCGCCAAAATCGAATAATCGCCGCAGCCCGGGCACCAGCGTACTTCTTGATCGCTGGCCAGGTCTTTGGCGGTAAGGGTTGGCAGGGGTGTGGCCGTCGTGGACATTAGCGAGCCTCCTCCGAAGGAATGCGAAAAAGAGTCGGGCGGTGGCGCGTCACCCCGTCATGGGGAAACGCTCGGTCGGGTTGTTACTTGCGCCGGGCATCAACTTCTCCCCCCCTTACGAAGGGGGGGTTGGGGGGGTTAGCTGGATTGTTTAACTTCGTCTTGGCGTCCAATCACCCCCCCCCCCACCCCCCCTTCGTAAGGGGGGAGTGAATCTACAGCATCGATTCAATCTTTTCCGTAATCTCACTGATAAGGAACGGCCGGCCCTGAATCTTGTTCAGGCCCACCGCGTCCACGAGAAACTTGGCCCGCAACAGGAGCAACAACTGGCCGCCGTTCAGCTCCGGCACCAGGACTTTCTTGTAACGCTTGAGCACGTCGCCGGTGTTGCGCGGCATCGGGTTGAGGTAACGCAAATGGGCGTGCGCCA
This sequence comes from Gemmatales bacterium, assembly GCA_038231495.1. Taxonomy (GTDB): domain Bacteria; phylum Planctomycetota; class Planctomycetia; order Gemmatales; family Gemmataceae; genus JBBRLG01. The sequence goes on from JBBRLG010000036.1 coordinate 6,717, forward strand.
CCTTGTAACCCTTGTGGTTCATGCGCTGCACGGCCGTCAGCAGCGAGCCGTAGGTGCCGCCCCAGCCGATTACCAACAGGTCGCCCTCTTCCGGACCCTCGACCGTTAGCTCCGGGATTTCGTTGGCGATGTTCGCGATCTTGGCGGCGCGCGTCTTGACCATGTGTTCGTGGTTGGCCGGGTCGTAGCTGACGTTGCCGGTCACGTCTTCCTTTTCGATGCCGCCGATGCGGTGTTCCAGGCCGGGCGTGCCGGGCGTGGCCCAGTCGCGCACCAGGCGGGCGTCGCGGTGGTAGGGCATGAACACCGGCTTGCCGTCCTTCGTCGTGTTCGGCTCCTTGATCTGCCGCGCCGTAAACTTCGGCAGGTCGGCCACCGCGGGAATGCGCCACGGCTCGGAGCCGTTGGCCAGGTAGCCGTCGGACAGGAAGAACACCGGCGTCATGAACGTGACCGCGAGCCGGGCCGCTTCGATAATCATCGGGAAGCAGTCGGCGGGCGAGGCCGGCGCGACGATGGCCACCGGACACTCGCCGTTGCGGCCGAACATCGCCTGCAACAGGTCGGCCTGCTCGGTCTTGGTCGGCAGGCCGGTGCTGGGACCGCCACGCTGCACGTCAATGATAATCAACGGCAACTCGGTCATCACGGCCAGGCCGATCGCCTCGGACTTCAGGCAGACGCCCGGACCGCTCGTCGCCGTCACGCCCAGCGCGCCGCCGAACGCCGCGCCAATGGCCGCACCGCAGGCCGCGATCTCGTCCTCGGCCTGCATCGTCCGCACGCCGAAGCGGCGCAGTTCCGATAGCGCGTGCAGGATGTCCGACGCCGGCGTGATCGGGTAGCCGGAGAAGTAAAGCGATAGCCCGCACTGTTGCGCCGCGGCGACCAGGCCCATTGCGACCGCTTCGTTGCCGGTCAGCTTGCGGTACTTGCCCGGCGCGATCTTGGCCTTGGCGACGCGGTAATGCACCGGCATCGCCTCGGTCGTTTCGCCGAAGTTGTAGCCGGCCTTGAGGGCGCGGGTGTTCGCCTCCAACACGGCCGGGTTCTTGCCGAACTTGCTGCGAATCCACTTCACCGTCGGGTCGAGCGACCGTTCGTACAGCCAGTATACCAGGCCCAGGGCGAAGAAGTTTTTGCAGCGGTCGGCCTCGCGCGGGCTGAGCTTCAAGTCGGCGACCGATTCGCGGTTGAGCGTCGTCATGGGCACGCCGATGACGCGATAACCCTTGAGCGAGCCGTCTTCGAGCGGGTTGCTCTTGTAGCCGGCCTTGTTCAAGTCGCCGGAAGCGAAGGAGTCCTTGTTGACGATCAGGATGCCGCCGCTTTCGAGGTCCTTGAGGTTGGTCTTCAAGGCCGCGGGGTTCATGGCGACGAGGGTGTTGAGCAAGTCGCCCGGCGTGTGAATGTCGAGGCTGCTGAAGTGGATCTGAAAGCCGGAGACGCCGGCAAGGGTGCCGACGGGCGCGCGAATCTCGGCGGGGAAGTCGGGCAGCGTGCTGATGTCGTTGCCGAGGATGGCCGAGGTGGTCATGAACTGGCTGCCGGCGAGCTGCATGCCGTCGCCGGAGTCGCCGGCGAAGCGAATGGTGGCCGAGTCCACGTCTTCGCTGAGGTGTGCGACGGGTTCGGCCAGGGTGTTCGTACCGCTCATTAAACCTTATCCCTCTAGCCGGTAGGACGGCAGATGTCAGGAAGGAGGATCGACCGTAAATAAAAAGTGCGGGGTGGAGGCTTCCGCTAATGCAATTATACGCCTTCTTTCGGGAGTGTCTGCGGATTCGGCGTTTTGCCGCTTGCGGCTGAGCGCTCAGCCGCAAGCGGCAGGTGGGCGTCACGCCCCTTCGGCCTCCCGTGGGAACGTGCCGGCTTCGGGCGGCATGTTGTAGATCGTGCCCGGAAAGTGCTCGACCAAATAATGGACGATGCGCTTCACCGACAGCACGCCGACGGGTTTGCCCGTTTCGCCGATCACCGGCAAGTGACGGTAGCCGCCCTCCTCCATGCGGCGCACGGCGGCGCTGATCGATTCTTTTTCATCGACGACGACCGGGGTGGGCGTCATGTAGACCGACACGGGCGCGGTCAGGGGCAGCCCCGCGGCGAGGACGCGGCGCATCAGGTCGCGCTCGGTGAAGACGCCGACGAGCTTGCCGTCCTTGCACACGAGCAGACAGCCGATCTCGTGTTCGCGCATGAGTTCCACGGCCTCGGCGACCGGCTGGTCGGGGCCGATGTGGCGGGGGGGCGTCGGGAAGAGTCGAGAGATGCACTCGACCTTGAGGTTGCGTGCCAATTCCATGATGAGGAATTCACTCGCTTTCGCCGGCGAAAAAGCCGGACCGACCGGGCGGCACCCGCGGCCGAGAAAAAGTCTCGCCCGCTTTCGCGACCGCCACTTCTGTTAGAATAGCATCCGCCGTTGCGGATGACCGTGAAAAGGTTTCGCCGCGCCCGCGCTTCAAGCCGACCGTGGCCCGCGCGAACGGGTAAGGTTGGTGTATCCGGTACAGGACTCCCCGGACAGATTCTCGGCAAAGCCGGACCAACCGGCAAGGGCTGCCCCCAAGGATTGCCGCTTGCGGCTGAGCGCTCCGGAGCGCTCAGCCGCAAGCGGCAAAGACGGAATGAGGACGATCGCTTGAAAGTATCCTTGTTGATAACCTGTCTCGGCGACGCCCTCTTCCCCGACGCCGGCGTCGCCACGGTGCGGCTCTTACGGCGGCTGGGCGCCGCGGTCGATTTTCCCGCCGCGCAAACGTGCTGCGGCCAGCCGCACTTCAACAGCGGCTACCACGACGACGCCCGCGAGCTGGCCCGACACACGATCCGCGCCTTCGCCGACAGCGCCTGTGTCGTCGCGCCGTCCGGCTCCTGCGCCGCGATGGTCAAGCTCGAATACCCGGAGCTGTTCCACGACGACCCGGTCTGGCGCCGCAAGGCCGAAGCGCTGGCGCAAAAGACCCACGAGCTGTCCGCCTTCCTGGTAAACGTGCTCGGCGTCGAGGACGTGGGCGCGCGCTTCGAGGGCCGGGTGACGTATCATAAGGCCTGTCACCTGCGCGGCCTGAACGTCGTGACGGAACCCGAACGCCTGCTGCGCAACGTGCGCGGCCTGGAATACGTGCCGTTGGAGCGCGCCGACGAGTGCTGCGGTTTCGGCGGCTCGTTCTCGGTGCGCTTCCCCGGCATCAGCGGCGCGATGGTGCAAGACAAGGCGGCGTTTATCGAACAAGCGAACGTGGGTGCCGTCGTCGCCACGGACGCCGGCTGTCTGATGAACATAGCCGGCTGTCTGCGGCGGCGCGGCAGCGCGGTGCGCGTGCTACACCTGGCTGAACTTCTGGAGAAGACCTGATGGACGACCTCCGCATCACGTCCGAGGCGAACGACCCAGTCCCGACGCTGCGCTCCGTCGCGGAAACCGGCATCCAAACGCCGCCCCGGCCGTTGTCGCCGCCGGCCGACCCGAGCTTGCAGCGGGACCGCGAACACCTGGATACGTTGTCGGCCTTTCACTACATCTTGTGCGGGCTGCAATGTCTGGGCCTGGTGATGATGCCGCTGTACGCCGTGTACATTTACTTTGTGTTTATTTCCAACGCGCTGCCGTTGGGCTCGAGTCCATTTCCGCCCGAGGCCGGCTGGATCATCGAAGGGTTCCTGGGCGTCTTCTTCTTTCTCACCGTCGTCTGGGCGGTCTGCTTGGGGCTAACCGGCCGCGACCTGCGGCGGCGGCAACACCCGACGTTTTGCTTTGTCATTGCTTGCATTCAATGCATTCACGTGCCACTCGGCACGCTCCTGGGCATCTTCACGATCCTCGTGTTGCAGCGCGAATCGGTCAAGGAGCGGTTCCGCACCGGCGAACCCGTGCCCGCCCCGGAAGACGAAGGGCCGCGCTTGCACCCTTACGAGGAGCGCCGGAAAGATAGGCAGTGGCTGAGCATGTTGTCGATCTGTCACTTCGTGCTGGCCGGCTTTCTGTCGCTATTCGGCGTCCTTGGGGTGATTTACCTGATGCTGGGCATATTCATGCTCACCACGCCGCCGCCGCCGCAACGGCCGGGCGGCCCGCCGCCGCCGCCCTTCGTGATCCTGGGCTGGATCATGATCGGGCTTGCCACCTTCCTGTTCGTGCTGTTCTACGGCCAGGCGCTCATGGCCGGCCTGACCGGCTATTACATTCGCAAGCGCAAGCGCTGGAAGTTCTGCCTGGTGGGGGCCGGCGTCGAATGCCTCAACGCGCCGTTCGGCATGATCTTGTGTGGCTTCACCGTGTTCGTGCTGATGCGGGAGTCGGTTCGGGACCTTTTCAAGCACGGCGAGCCGCTGGCGACGACGACGGACGAGGATTACGTGTGACCGCGACGCCAACCCCCTACGCGCGCCACGAGCACCACGACTTTGCGGGCGCCAGCCGCGAGGCGCTGGGCGACGTGCCGTTGCAGGCCGCGCTGGTGCGGCTGACCGACACCCTGCTGGCCGGCAACCGCCGCGGCTTCGCGGCCCTGGCCGACAGCGGCCAACTCCGCGACCACGCCAAGCGCGTCAAGGAACACACCCTCGCCCACCTCGACACCTACCTCGAACAACTCGAAGCGTCGGTCCTGCGCGTCGGCGGCCACGTCCACTGGGCGGCGACGGCGGCCGACGCCCGCCAGATCATCCTCGACATTGCGCAAAAGGCGAACTGTCGCCGGGTCGTCAAATCGAAGTCGATGACGACGGAGGAAATCCACCTCAACCCGGCCCTGGAACAAGCCGGCCTGGAGGTGACGGAAACGGACTTCGGCGAGTTCATCATCCAGCTGGCGGGCGAACGGCCGTCGCACATTGTCGCGCCGGCGGTCCACCACACACGCGAGAGCATCGCGCGCCTGCTGTCGGCACACACCGGCGTCAACGTGCCGGACGACCCGCCGTCGCTGGCGGGGTTGGGCCGCAAGGTGCTGCGCGAGAAGTTCGCGCAAGCCGACCTCGGCATCAGCGGCGCGAACTTCGCGGTGGCCGAGACGGGCACGATTGTGTTGATTTCCAACGAGGGCAACGCCCGGCTAACGACGACGTGCCCGCGCGTCCACGTCGCGCTCATGGGCATGGAAAAAGTGATCCCGCGCTGGACGGACTTGCCGGTGTTCCTCAAGCTGCTGGCCCGCGCCGCCACGGGGCAAACGCTGTCGGTGTACACGACGCTGATAACCGGCCCGCGCCGCCCCGGCGAGTTGGACGGGCCGGAGGAGTTCCACCTGGTGCTGCTGGACAACGGCCGGTCGCGCGTGTTGGCGACGCCGTTCCGCGAGAGCTTGCAGTGCATCCGCTGCGGGGCGTGTTTGAACGCTTGCCCGGTGTACCGGCGGATCGGCGGCCACGCTTACGGCGGCGTCTATTCGGGGCCGATCGGCAGCATCCTGACGCCCCTGTACGACAGCGTGGCCGACAACCCGGACCTGCCGCACGCCTCGTCGCTGTGCGGCGCGTGCCAGGCGGCGTGCCCGGTCAAAATTAACATTCCGCACATGTTAATTGGTTTGCGCGAGTTACAGCATCATCCGCAGCGGGTGCGTTCGAGCCGCACCCGGCACGCAATTCCGTGGGAGCGGCTGGCGTACACGGCGTGGAAGGAAGTGTTAAAACGGCCGTGGCTGTACCGCACGGCGTTACGGCTATCGCGCTGGTTGGTGCGCCCGTTCGCGCGCGAAGGCTGGTTGAGTAAGCTACCGGGGCCGGGTGCCGGCTGGACCGAGTCACGCGACTTCCCGGCACCGGCGCAGCGCTCCTTCCGGGAGCGGTGGGAGGAGGTTTAATCCACGGAAACCACGGAAAACAGGCAAGAAGAATCAAATCTGGCCGGTAGCGATGGCCAGATTCTTGGCCATGACAATGTACGGCTCGTTGTTCTCCTGAGGGTCGGGAAAAGGCGTGTCCGGGTTTAGTTTGACAAACCCGCACTTTTCGTACAGGGCAATGGCCCTTTGGTTGGTCAGGTAAACGTCTAGAAAAAGGTATTCCGACCACGCCGGCACACTACGAGAGATAAGCACGGCTTCCGCGATCAGATGCTGAACGATGCTGAACCCGTGCCCGCGCTTTTGAAATGCGGGATTCACCGCCAACAGCGGAATATAAGTGTGAGGCTTCCCTTCTGTAAAACGTTCGTATTCGTTGCACAAATCCAGCGTGCCGAACCCGACGGTGTTGCCTTCCGGATCTCGGTACAGGTAGATCAGACATAAACGGCTGACACCATTCATTGTCCGATTCGGAATGTCGGTTTGGAGGAGGCGTTTGACCTGTCCTTCGTAAAACGGGTCGTCCGCGAAGGGCCAGCCGAGAAGTGCCTCGTAGTCAGGCTTACCCGGGAAGGTCAGGACCGGGGTAAGGGGGATTGGCGGAGGGGTGGACATGGGCCGCTCAAAAAACGGTTGGGGAGGGCAGAAATCCTCCCCAACTTGGGATTACACCTTTTGCTGTTGCTTGAAAAGGACCAGTTGATCGGGGTCCGTCGGGAGCCAGTCATTCGGCAGTGGGGGAAGTTGACCGAGTCGCTGTTCGATTTGGCGCTCGGTCGCTTCGGGCAATTTCACGCGGGGGGCCGGGCCGACCGCCAACCGGGGCGAAACCCAGTGAGCCAGTTGGTATTCGAGACTCCTGATGAAGCGGTGGAGTCGATTCAGATCGTCCAGAGAGTAACAGCGACCTTCCAGCGCCCGGCCACTGTCGGCACATTTTTTGGCGCCCTCTAGGAGCAGCTTCGCATCCTGTTTCAGCAAATGTTCCACGTCCGAGTTGAAGGCGATTTCGCCTTTGAAGACGGCCCGCGCCCAATGGCCCACGTACTCCAGCAACTCGTCACACAATTTGACGTAGTGGTTAATCCTCTCCTCCAACGTGCTGCATATCATGCCTTCGTTGTTATCGCACCGGCTCTGCCGGTTGGTCAAGTCGTCGGTAAAACGACGCACAGCGGGCAAGTCGAGGATTCCTGGCATCTCTTCCTCATTAAATCTTTTTGACAAAGGAAATCGGGAGTGAACCCCGTGCCGGATTGCTTGTTAAGTATACCAGCACTGCCCCCAATTTTCCAGAAGCCCTCCTGCTTCGTACTTAGCGAATCTTCGCCTGGAAGCGGACGATGCCAGTCGATCCCGGCTGCAACGTGCCGGTGATCTCCCACCGCAAAATCGTCGATCCCGCCTCGTTTGCCTGCGTCGTGAAGACGGCGTTGCGGTCCGACACGGCACTGCCCGCGACGTACTCCAACCGCGTCGTCAGGCTGTCCGAGACGGCCACGTCCGTAATCGGCCGGCCGCCCTGGTTGCTGTAACGCAGCGTGAACGTCACCACGTCGCCGATCTGGGCCGCTTGCTTGTCCGCCCATTTGCACAACACCAGCGGCCGGTCCGGCAGCACGATCGGGCCTTCCTCGCAGCAGACCGTCAGGTCGCGCGTCTCGGCCGTCGCCTTGATGACCTGCGGGCCGTTCTCGATGCGGCCCACGACCGACGTGCCGACCACCTGCTCGGTGCCGCTCACGCCCTCGTGCCGGCTCAGGTCGCGGGCGAACTCCACCTGCTTGTACAGGCGCGTCCGCTCGACCTCTTTCAGCTGTTGCACGTTGCGCGTGCCCAGCAGGCCGGCCAGGCCCAGTTCCACCTCGCGGGCTTCCAGCACGGCGACCGATTGCAGCCGGCCCACGCCCTGTGTGACCTGAGCGCCGGATGTTCTTTGGCGGGCCTGCACGGCCTTGAGCTGGTCGTATTGCTCCTTCAGCAGCGGCGGTGTCTTCGAGAACAGCTGTTCCTGGGCACGCACGCCGCGGGTGTCGTCGATGCGCACCACGTTGTCGTAGCGGCCCAACGGCAAGACATGGCGCACCACGCCGAAGCGCGGCACGCACAGGCACACGCGGTTCGAGGGCACGACGCTGCGCCGGCCCTGCGCGTCGGTGTATTCCGCAACGGTGTCCTGCGGGTCGAGGCCGTGCAAGTGGCCGTCAGGGCCGATCGCCGCCCGCGCGCCGCGGTCGCCGCCGTCGCGGATGCACTCGTCGTCCAGCGGCTTTGGCCCGGCGATCGGGTCGAACAGGTGCGTCGCGACCGGCACGCACGGCGGTTGCGTCGGCCAGGGCAATCCCTTTTCGCCGGGCTGCAGGATCGTGCCCGGCACGTTCTCCCGCGCCGCCTCCGTTGGCGTCAGTTGCCTTTCGCCGAAGCGGACCACGAGGACGGGCCGGCCCAGTGCCAGCGCCTCCTGGAACGGGTCGCGGTCGGGCGGCACGTCGTATTCCAGGAGTTGGTCCGGCACGGTAGCCTGGGGCACGGCCTTGTCCGTATTTTCGATAAAATAGACCTTTGTTACCAGTGAACCGGCGAGTGCCTGTTCAATGTCGTCCCGGCTCAACGTGACGCTGACGGGGTAGGCGTCGGCGGTGGTGCGTGGCGGCAGGGTCAGGGTGCCGCAGACCTGCAAGGTCGGGTACAGCGCGGCGTCGGCGTGCTGGGGCAGGTTGCCGAGCCGGACACGGTAGCTGTAGCCGGGCCGCAAGCCGACCGCGACCGGGGCGTCGTGGGTGGTGCCCTGGGGATTGCCCTGGAAGAACGTGGCCCGCATCCCTTGCGGCCCGTTCAAGCGGACGTAGAGCAAGGGCGTCGGCCCGCGCTGTGGCAGCGGCGGCCCCTGGGCGAGGGCTGGTCCGCAGACGGGGGCCAGGAGCAGCAGGAAGAGAAGCGTGCGGATTTTCATGGATACCGCCCGTAAAAAACGGGTGTCGGGTGTCGGGCGTCGGGGGTCGGAAAAGAGGAGAACAAAATAGCTGTTAGCTCTCAGCTATTAGCTCTTAGCCATTTTCCGACACCCGACACCCGACACCCGACACCCGATCCTCATTACTTCTTGTCGCCGCCGCCGAAGATCGACCAATGGCTCGGGGTCTTCGCGGCGTCGGCCGGCTTGTAGCCGACTTGCTGCACGTCCGCCTTCGTGCCGGCCTTGCCGACCGGGCCGACCGGCGGCAACAACGGCTGGGCCGCACCGCCTGGCAGCGCGGGCATGTTGGCCGGGGGCGCCTGGAAGGGGGCACCGGGCAGCGGTTGCATGCCGGGGGGCATACCGGGGCCGCCCATCATGCCGCCGGGACCCATTGCGGGCGGCAGCGGCGGCCGCGGGGCGTAGGCGTTGGGGGCGTCCATCGCCGGCGTGTTCGGCGCTTCCAGGTCGCCGTTGCCCAGGCGGATGACGAGCAGGATGCTGCCGCGGCGGTGCGCCTCGGCGATCGGGTCGGCACCCGGCTCCAGCCGCGACGACACCACTTCGTCCGGACCCGTCGAGGCCAGGTCCTGGAACTGCGGATCGGGCAGGTAGATTACCTTCACGACGTAGTTGCCGGACGCCACCTGCTGAAAGTCGTCGTCGGTGAAGCTGACCGGCACGGCACTGTGGGCCAGGAACGTACTGGTGCGGTTGTTCGTCGGCACCACTTCCAGGGTCGGGTACAACTCGACGCCGGGCCGGTTGGGGATGTCGCTCAGCTTCAGGCGGTAGATGGCCGCCTGGGTGAAGTTGTAGCGGCCCGGCGCTTCGAGGTACTGGCTGGTGAAGTTGGCCTTGCCGTCGGGCGTCGGGGCGTACCAGCTAATTTTCATGCCGCCGGGGCCGACGAAGCGGACCTGGGTGCGCTGCACACCGTTGGGCGCGCCGCGGCCGTTGGCGGCGCCGACGGCGGCGACCGCACCGGGCGGATAGCAACCGGGGCCGGCCAGGCCGGGCGGCATCATGCCGGGCATGGCGGCCATGCCGGGCGGCGCGATGCCGGGGGGTGGGCCTTCCATGCCGGGAGGACCGCCGAAGCCCTGGACCTGCATGATCCCGTTCGGGCCGGGCTGGCCGTTCTTCGCCAGGGTCTGCTGGAAGATGTCCAACGGCATGCTGGTACTCATCATGCGTGCGGCCATCGCGGCGTCGGGCCGGACCGCGGCATACGGCCCGTTGGGGGCGACGGGCTGTCCCCACGGTCCGACCACGCCGGGCACGCTGGCGACCTGGCGAGCGCCGCAGTGGGCGCCGTCCGGTCCGCAACCGGCGGCCGGGCCGCCCGGGCTCCAGGCCTGGCTCATGTAGCCGCCACCGCCGCCGCCGCCGCCGCCACCGCCGCCGCCGCCGGCATCCATGGTCACGCAGCCGCTGAGCGCGGCGAGCAGCACCATAGCACCCGTTGTCCTTTTCATACCATCCCCCTGCTTACGGCGTCCGGCCAACGGCTCGACGCCGGCCCAAAATACGTACCGCGCCCCAACTCCCCGACCGTCTACGGTCCCCCAGCAGGGAGGGTGCCGGTTCGCTTTTTTGTGTTCGATCACCCGTGGTTATAGTTCGGCCGTCCGCCAGGTGATTCTTTCGTCAAAATCGGAAAAGTTTGCCAACGAGTATTGCCGCTTGCGGCTGAGCGCCGTTGAGCGCTCAGCCGCAAGCGGCAATCAGGGAAGCAAGTCCCCGGTCAACTTCTCATACGCCTCGACATACTTCTCCCGCGTCCGTTGCACCACCTCCGGCGGCAACGACGGCGGCGGGCTGTTCTTGTCCCACCCCGTCGTCTCCAGCCAGTCGCGCACGAACTGTTTGTCGTACGACGCCGGACTGGTGCCGACGCGGTAGCCGTCCGCCGGCCAGAAGCGCGAGCTGTCCGGCGTCAGCACCTCATCGATCAGGATCGTGTCGCCGTTCGGCAACCGGCCCCACTCGAACTTCGTATCGGCGAGAATAATACCGCGGCCGCGCGCGTATGCCGCCGCCCGTTGATAAACGTCAATACTCCGCGCCCGCAACGCTTCCGCGACGGCCGGACCGGTTATAGCGCTCATCTGCGCGAACGAGATGTTTTGATCGTGGCCGCTCTCCTCCTTGGTCGCCGGCGTGAAGATCGGATTTGGCAACGGCGAACTCTGTTGCAGCCCTGCCGGCAGTTGCAGGCCGCAGACGGTGCCGTGTTCGCGGTACTCCTTCCAGCCGGAGCCGGCCAGGTAGCCGCGCACCACGCACTCCACCGGCACCACCACCGCCTTGCGCACCACGCACGTCCGCCCCGCCAACAGCCCGGCGTTCTCCGCGAATGGCGAACCCAATGCCGTCACGTCGGTGCCGAGGAGATGGTTCGGCACTTGCAAATGTTTCAACCAGAATAAAGTCAGCGCGGTGAGCACGCGCCCCTTGTCGGGAATGGGCGTCGGCAGCACCCAATCGAAGGCACTCAACCGGTCGGTTGCAACGATTACGAGGCGGTCGCCAAGGTCGTAAATGTCGCGCACCTTGCCGCGGCGACACGGAATCCTCGGCAGCGACGTTTCAAATACGGGTTGTAACATCAATGCCCTCTTTATAAGGCGAAATAAAGCAGCTTGTAATTGATGAAATATCGTCAATTTCCGCACTATGCCGCACAAAATGAGTAGAAAAGCGCGGTCGCACCGATTGTTTTCCCAACCCGCGCAGCTTATAATTGGTTGGCGAGAAGAGCAGAGAGGCCCTTTCGGAAAGCCGCCCCACAATCTCGGCCTTCCGGCCCGCAGCCATCTTACCGTTGCGCGTCCGCGCGTCGCCTCTCGATTATCCCATTCTCATCTCACCCTTGCACGCGGCAGCGCACCGGTCGTCTCGTGTCGCCCATTGGCCCCAGGGGGGTCCCGTCATGGTTCCGTATCCCGTCCGCGACAACTTCCACCCGGAACCGGCCACCTGGCGGCAGACCTGGCTCGACGCCTACCCTTGTGATATGCCGACGCACGTCCCCTATCCACGGGTGCCGCTCTCGGCCCTGCTGAACACGACCGCCCAGCGCTTCCCCGGACGCGCCGCCTGCACCCTCTACGGCCGTGCCACGACGTTCGCCCAGCTCAACGACCAGGCGTGGCGGTTCGCCCGCGCGCTGACCGACCTCGGCGCGAAAAAGGGCCGCTGCGTCGGCCTCTTGCTGCCCAACATCCCCGAATACCTCGTCGCCTTGCAAGCGACCTGGCTGACCGGCGCGACGGCGTTGCAAATCAGCCCGCTCATGGTCGCCGAGGAGGTCGGCCACTGGCTGGAGGCGACCGACTGTCACATCGTTGTCACTCTCGACCTGCTCGCGCCCGCCGTCATGGGCACGCTAAAAAAAGGGCCGCTGGAGCACGTCGTGCTCACGTCGCTGGCCGAGCGCATGGACGTGTGGCGCGGCGTGCTCTACCGGCTGGAACGCCTGCGCCGCAGCGGCATCCTGTACTTGCCGGAGGACGCCCACCAGCACCGCTTCGACCACCTGGTACGCGGCGGCCCGCTGTCGGAACCGGCCAAGGTTGAACCGGACGAAGACGTGGCCGTGATGGCCCCGACCGGCGGCACGACGGCGTCGCCCAAGGCGGTGCTGCTGACGCACCGCAACCTCGTCAGCCAGGCGATGCAGCTGCGCAACTGGTGCGCCGGCGACGACGGTGCCGAGAGTATTCTGGGCGTGCTGCCGTTCTTCCACACTTACGGCCTGTCGGTGTCGCTGTTGACCTCGTGGGCCAAGGGCAGCACATTGCACCTGTTGCCGCGCTTCGAGGCGCCGGCCGTGCTGCACCTGCTCGAAACGCGAAAGCCCGAACTGGTGCCCGCGGTGCCCGCGATGATCCAGGCGTTGAACGCCCGGATGCGCCTCGGCGGCAACCACGACCTGTCGTTCATCCGCGCGGTCATCTCCGGCGCGTCGGCCCTGATGCCGACGGTCCGTGCCGAGTTCGAGGCCCACGGCCTCCGCGACGTGGTCGAGGGCTACGGCCTGACGGAGGCCAGCCCGGTGACGCACTCCAACCCGACCGGCCCGGCGAACCGGCCCGGCACGATCGGCCTGCCGGTGGCGGACACCGAAGCCCGCATTGCCGACCCGGACACGGGTGCCCCGGTACACGACGGCGCGGTCGGCGAGCTGGCGGTACGCGGCCCGCAAATCATGAAAGGTTACTTCAAAAACCCGGAAGCGACGAAGCAGGTGTTGCGCGACGGCTGGCTGTTCACCGGCGACATCGCCCGCCGCGACCGCGACGGCTATTACACCATCGTGGACCGCAAAAGGGACATTATCAAAACGTCGGGTTTCCTGGTCTACCCGGCGGAGGTCGAGGAGATCATGAAGGCGTTTCCCGGCGTGGCGGAGGCGGCGGTGGTGGGCGTGCCGGACGTGGACCGCGGCGAGTTGGTGAAGGCGTTGATCGTGGCGCGAGCGGACTTGCACCTGGACATGGCAAAGCTGGAAGACTATTGCCGGCTGCACCTGGGCAAGCACAAACGACCACGTCAGATCGAGGTGGTGCGCGAGTTGCCGAAGAATTTTCTGGGTAAGGTGCTACGGCGGAAGCTACGGGTGTGATTCAGTGTTTTGCCGCTTGCGGCTTTGCGGGATCCGCAAAGCCGCAAGCGGCAATCAGGCCGTTACCCCTCTTTCCGGGCCTGCATGATCTTCTGTCCGGTTGCCATTTCCCGGTCGAAACAGGCCGGACACATGCTGTGCGTAAAACTGACCTCGGTGTGGGCGCCGAGGTATTCTTCCAGCCGTTGCCAGTAGTCGCCGTCGCTGCGAATCTTCTTGCACCAGCCGCAGATCGGCAGCAGGCCGCGCAACGTCTTGACCTGCGCCCGCTCGCGCTCCAATTCGAGGACGCGGGCCGCCAGGCGCTGTTGCAACTCCATCATCTTGGCGGCGATGTCGAGGCGGGCGGCCAACTCTTCTTCTTGAAAGGGCTTGCTGAGGTAATCGTTGGCCCCGCTCTTGAGGCCGGCGACGATGTTGGAGGTGCCACTACGGTGGGTCAGCAGCATCAGGTACGGCGACCGCAACGACGCGGCCTTTCGCACCTTGAGGCACAGTTCCGGCCCGCTGAAGCCGGGCATCTCCCAATCGAGGATGGCTAACTCCGGCGCGTCGGCCCTCTGCAAGACTGCCCACGCGGCCGTGCCGTCGTCCACGCCGATGACGTTGTAGCCCCATTCGGCCAGGGTGTCTTCGAGCGCGAAGCGGGAAACCGCCTCGTCGTCCGCAACCAGGATTCGCATGGCGTTGCCTTCCCGCACCAGGGTTTTCAGGCCGTCCAACGGCGACGTGTAACCTTACTCTATTGCGCGGGACGGCGGTGGTTTATTCGTAACCGTTCACTCCCCCCCTTACGAAGGGGGGGTAGGGGGGGTGGAGCGGGTGCCCCGACCAACCACTGGCGCTCTTCACCCCCCCTGCCCCCCCTTCGTAAGGGGGGGAGAAGTTGATGACGGTGAACGGTTACGTTTATTCTTTCGGGTCCGTCTTTTCCGGTAAATCCTTCTTCGCGCCGCCTGGCGCGCCCAGCACGACGGACGCCAGGTCCACGGTCGGGTCGTCGGTACTCATGGCAGCCTCGGCTCGTTCTCGGTCCCGACCTTAGCGCGTCAGGTCCCACAGCTTTACCGTCTGGTCCGCGCTGCCGGTCGCCAGGCGGGCACCGTCCGGCGAGAAGGCCAGGGCCGTGATGTTCCCCTTGTGGCCGGTCGCGAAGGTGCGCACCTTGCCCGTGACACTGTCCCAGAGCTTGATTTCACCGGGCGGAGGCGCGGGGTTGATGCCGACAAAACGAGGCTTACCACTGGCCACGGCGACGCGCAGGTGGCCGTCCGCGCCGGTCGTCAGCGCGAACACCGTGCCGCCGGGAATCTTGTACGTGTCGCGCAACGTGACCCGCTGCTGTTTGGCGTCCACGTCCCACACCTTCACGGTGCCCCCCGGGCCTTCAAAGCCGTGCCGGTCATCGCTCGTGACGCGGACCAGGATTTTGCCGCCGACGCCGTACGCGACGACACCGCGCACGTCCGAGTGGCCGAGACCTAGCGCCTCCTTGTCCCCTTGCAGTAAAACCGGCTCGCCGGGGGCGTCCACCTCCCACAGGCGCACGCATTCTCCCCATTCATAACACCCCGCCGCCACCGTCTTGCCGTCCGGGGCGAAGACCACCGCGTAGAGGCAACTGGGGAAGATTTTTTGCCAGGCGAACACGGCCGGCTTCTTGCCCTTGCCCAGGTCCCAAACCCGCAACGGACCGCCGCCCGCGGCCAGCCGCTTGCCGTCGGGGGAGAACGCCAGGCCATGGACCTCGGCGTCCGAGGGGTTGCCGGGCTTGTCCTTCGTGGAGAGCGTCTGCGGCTCACCCGCGGCCGTCAGGTTCCAGACCTTGATGGCGGCCTCGGAACCCAGGCCATAAGCCGCCCCGGCCAGGCGCTTGCCGTCGGCAGAGAAAGCCAACGCGCGCACCGGATCGGCGAGGCGGAAAGGCGAACGATCCTCCTCCCCCGTGAGGCCGTTCCAGAGCCGGGCCTGGTGGTCGTCGGCCCCGGACGCCAGCCGCTTGCCGTCGGGGGAAAAGGTCAGGCACTGGATGTCGCCGGTATGGCCCTTGAGGTCCTCGATCAGACGGGCGGGTCCGTCGGCCGGCATCTCCGGCAGTTTGGCCACCGCGACCGGCAGGTCGAGCAGCGGCTTGCCCGTCTCAACTGCCCGACCGATCGGTTGGCCCGCCTCACCGTTGTCAGGGACGCCTGTCCTTTGTCCGATAAACGTTAACAGGCTTGAGCCGACAATCCCCACACCCAAACAGAGAATGACGGAACCCACTCCGACCACCGCCGCGCCGAGCCAGAACAACTTCCTGCCGGTTCGGGCCGGAGGCGGGGCGGTCGCCGCGTGATACGTCTGCGTGGCGGGCAATTCCACCGCGACGGCAACGGGCACGGCGCTATAGGAAGCCAGTGCCTCGGCCACCTCCCGCGGCGTCTGGTAGCGGCGGGCGGGGTCTTTCGCCATCATTTTACGGCACACGGCGGCGAGGCTCGGCGGCACGTCGCCACGCAATTCCTCCAGCGCCCGCGGCTCACTTATCTGGTGGTTACGGAACTTTTCCGCGAGCGTCGCCGCGGCGAACGGGGGCTGGCCCGCCAGCAGGTGGTAGAGGGTACACCCCAGGCTGTAGATGTCGCCGCGGACGTCCACGCCGTGCGCGTCGAGGATCTGTTCCGGGGCGATGTAGTCCGGCGTGCCCATGATCGCGCCGCTGAACGTGAGCGGGTCGCCCGCCGCCGTGGCCGCGGGCTGCTGCACCCGCACCAGCCCCAGGTCGAGCAGCTTGACCGTGCCGCCGTCCTCCGGGCCGGTCAACAGCAGGTTGCTCGGCTTCACGTCGCGGTGAACCAGGCCGCGCTCGTGGGCGTGTTGCAGCCCCAGCGCCGCCTGCCGTACCCAGTCGCCGACGCGCGCGGCCGGCAGCGGGTGCCCCTGCTTGACGCGCTTGCCCAGGTCGGTGCCGGGCAAAAACTCCATCGCGAAATAGAGGGCGCCGCCGGCCTCGTTGGCGTCGTGGACCTGGATGATGTTCGGGTGCGCCAGCGACGCCAGCGCCCGGATTTCGACGAGGAACCGCTGGCGGGCGGCGGCGTTGCCGCAGTGTTCCGGGCGGACGATCTTGAGGGCGACGTAGCGCTGCATGACGGGATGAAACGCCTTGAACACCTGGCCCATGCCGCCCTCGCCGAGCCGTTCCGCCAGGACGTACGGCCCCAGCACCAGCTGCCGGCCGCGGCCCAGGAACAGTTCGTTGATTTGAAACGGCGTCGCCCAGCCGCGCAAGACCAACTCGCGCGCGAGGGACCGCGGCTCGTCAAACTCGTCGCGGCGGCGGTCGATCTCGTCGAGGTGTTGGCGTGGCAGCCAACCGGTGTCGCGGAGCAGGTCGAGCAGTTCCGCAACCGAGTCGATTCCCGGCGAGGTGGCAAAACGCGCGGGCGGCCGGGTCGCGTTGGGGTCGGGTTGCGACTGGGAAAGGCGGTTATCGGCCGTCGATCGCGGTTCGGTGGAACCCGGCGCGCCGTCGGGCGAAGGGGCAGCAGTCCGGCCGTCGAGCGGTTGCGTCATGGGTCTGTCACCGGCACGAAAAGGGAAAGGGCGTAGCGGCTATGGTAACGGCGTAGCGCGTGCGGTCGCAACACCATTCGGGAGCGCCGCTGAATTGTTGCCGGAATGGCGCATGCGACTTCCTTACCGAGTACCCGTCTCGCCGCCGGACTCGGCCCGCGGTTTGGTAACCGTTCACCGGCATCAACTGCTCCCCCCCTTGCGAAGGGGGGGTAGGGGGGGTAAGAACGATTAAAGTACTCGGTCATGGCGCTCTCTTA
>JBBRLG010000037.1:0-23733 GCA_038231495.1 Gemmatales bacterium
GGGTGGAGTGGACGCCAGGACTGTTAAACGCAACCGTTCTTACCCCCCCGCCCCCGCCTTCGTAAGGGGGGGAGAAGTTGCCGGTGAACGGTTACCGTCCCGATTCACAACGGAGATTCGCCATGCTCGAAATTTACATCGTGTATCGACTGTGTACGTCCCTTGGAACCAAGCTTCGGGCCAAGGGCCGCAACCCGTTGGGATTGCAGTTCCTGCTGGTTTTCGGGTGGCTCGGCTGCGAGTTTCTCGGCGGTGTCGTCGGCTACGTCGTCGGCCTTATTGCCACCGGCAACGACGGCGCCGCCACCCTGTTCGGATTAGTTGGTGCGGTCTGTGGCGTGATTGCGGCGTCGGTTACGGTGTTCCAGATCGCGAAGGCGCTACCATCGACCTACCAACCGGACGAGTACGACCGGGACGACGCGTACGGTCCCGGCTGGCGCGAGCGCGACCGCGAACGGTTGCGCCGCGCCGACGACGGCTACGACCGCGACCGCCACGACGACGGCATCAGGGACCACCCGGACGAACGGCCGCGGCGACGCTCGGACGACCGCGCCCAGGAGTGACCGGGTTTGCACATCGGGCGGTGCTGGACAGGCGCAATCGACCTCCCTACCCTGAAAGAAGCGTGGCAATAACCATTCCCCACTCACCCGACCCGGCCATCGTGGAACTGCAAACCTGTACGATTGACGGCTTCGGCCCCCTCTCACTGGTATCCGTGCATTCTGTAACCGAACTCGGCGAGTTGATCCGTCGCGCCGCAGCGGCGGGGCAAGCCGTCTATCCCGTCGGCGGGCAAACGGCGCTCGGCATCGGCCTGCCGCCGTCGCGTCCCGGCACCGCGGTCGATTTGCGGGCGCTGACGGAAGTGATCGACTACCCGGCCCGCGACATGACGATCACCGTGCAGGCCGGCATCACGCTCGACCGCCTGCAAGAGTTACTCGCCACGGAAAACCAGCGTCTCCCGGTAGACGTGCCGCACGCCGACCGCGCGACGCTCGGCGGCGCGTTGGCCGTCAACGCCAGCGGGCCACGGCGGTACGGCTTCGGCACCCTGCGCGACTACGTCATCGGCCTGACGACGATCAACGACGAAGGCAAGGAAACCAAGGCGGGCGGTCGCGTCGTCAAGAACGTGGCCGGCTACGACCTCGGCAAGCTGCACATCGGGGCGCTGGGTACGCTCGGCGTTATCAGCCAGGTAACGTTGAAGGTGCGGCCGCTGCCCGAGGCGCGGGCGCTGATCACGCTCGGTTGCGAGGCCGGAACGCTGGAGCGTTTGCTGGAGATGGTCCACCGGAGCCGCATTCGCCCGGCGTGCGTCGAGGTGGTCAACCGTGCCGCGGCTCGCGCCCTGAGTCGCGCGACCGGCGGCGCTTTACCCGACACGCCGTGGGTGCTAGCCGTCGGTTTTGAAGACACCGACGAGACGGTGAGCTGGCAGGTCAATCATTTTCTACGCGAGGTCGCAACGGCATCGCTGTCCGGCCTGGAAGTGCGGGCGGGGGCGGCCGGCGAAGCGTTGGGCCGCGCCCTGGTGCAGTTCACGTCGCAGCCGTCGGCCGTGGCGTCGTTCAAGGCGAACCTATTGTCGGCGAGCGTGGCGGCGTTTTGCGGGATGGCGGCGGCCCTGTCCGACGACGTGCTGCTTCAGGCGCACGCCGGGTCGGGGATCGTGCGCGGCCACTGGCCCGGTCCCTTGACGCTCGACCGCGCGGCGTCCATGCTGAAAGAGTTGCTCGCCGCCGCGACGACAGCGCACGGAAACCTTGTTGTGCCGCACTGCCCGCCGGAATGGAAACGGACGCTGCCCGTGTGGGGCGGGCCGCGCAACGACGATTGGCTCATGCGGCAGGTTAAAGATAAACTCGACCCGTTAAATGTGTTTAATCCGGGGCGGTTTGTTAACGGAATTTGACCAGGAAGCCGAATGGCCACCACCGCCGCACCAACCCGCACTTCCTTGCCCCTGGCACCGCCCGGCACGAAGCTCGGTCAAAACATCGATTACGAACTGTTCATGGACTGCGTTCATTGCGGGCTGTGTCTCGGTTCGTGTCCGACCTACGTCGA
This sequence comes from Gemmatales bacterium, assembly GCA_038231495.1. Classification (GTDB taxonomy): domain Bacteria; phylum Planctomycetota; class Planctomycetia; order Gemmatales; family Gemmataceae; genus JBBRLG01. The sequence goes on from JBBRLG010000037.1 coordinate 2,083, forward strand.
GACCGGCGACGAGAACGACAGTCCGCGCGGCCGTATTTACCTCTGGCGCGCCGTGGCCGACGGCCGGCTGCAACTGGACGCCGAAGTGCAGCACCACCTCGACCTGTGCCTGGAGTGTCGTGCTTGCGAAACGGCGTGTCCGTCCGGCGTGCAGTACGGCAAGATCATCGGCTCGTACAAGAAAGACCTGGCGAAACTGCTGCCGCCCGCGCCGACCGTCTCGAAGCTCCAACGCTGGATGTTGTTCAACCTGACGCCGTACCGCTCGCGGATGCGTCTGTCCCTGATGCCGCTGCGGTTGTTGCAGAATAGCGGCCTCGGCGGCGTCGTGCGGAAACTGGGCCGTTTCCTGCCGCGGTCGTTGCGGTTGATGCAGGAGATCGTGCCGGACTTGCAACCGCACTACGGCAGCCTGCCCGAAGTCCTACCCGCCATCGGGCCGCGGCGGGCGCGCGTGGCGCTATTCCTGGGTTGCGCGGCCGACGCCTTCTACCCGCAAACGAACCTGGCCACCGCGCGCGTCTTGCAGCACAACGGTTGCGAGGTATGGATACCGCGCGCCCAGGTCTGTTGCGGGGCGCTGCATTATCACGCCGGGCTGGTCGAGTCGTCGCAACGCTTCGCCGCAGCCAACTGCACCGCGTTCGGCAACGGCTTGCTCGACGGCCTGGACAAAGTGGATGCGATCGTGAACAACGCGGGCGGTTGCGGGCCGGTGCTCAAGGAGTACGGCCACCTGCTCGAAAACACGCCGGACGCCGACCGCGCCGCCGCCTTCGCCAAGAAGGTGCGCGACGTGAGCGAGTTTTTGGTCGAGTTGGGGCCGATCCAACCGACGCACCTGTTGCCGCTGAAGGCCACTTACCACGACGCCTGCGGCCTGAGCCACGCGCAGAAGATTCGCCAGCCGCCGCGCCACCTCCTGGAGATGATCCCCGGCCTGGAACTGGTGCCGTTGCCGGAAAGCGAACATTGTTGCGGCGCCGCCGGCAGCTACAACCTGACGCAGCCGGAGATGGCGTACGACCTCGGCGCGCGCAAGGCGGCAAACGTCCTGGCCACGGGGGCACAGGCGGTGTTCGCGGGTAACGTCGGCTGCCTGCTGCAAATTGGCCGGCACCTACGGCAGCAGCGGCCGGACATCTGGGTGGCGCACCCGATCGACGCCCTCTGGGCCAGCTACAGCGGCAAGCGATAAAGCGTTAAACCACGGAATACACGGAAAACACGGAAAAAAGGCAGGAAATAGGCATTTACTTTCTGTCTTTTTTCCGTGTTTTCCGTGTATTCCGTGGTGAAAAGTCTTTGAGGTTCTCATGCGAATTCACGGCATCATCCCGCCCGTCGCGACGCCGATGTTGGCCAACGAAGACCTCGACCTGCCGAGGTTGCGCTGGTTCCTCGACCACCTCATCGCGGCAGGCGTTCACGGCGTCTTCGTGCTGGGCACCAACAGCGAGTTCTACGCCCTCGACGAGCGCGAAAAACAAGAGGTGATCGCCACGGCCGTCGCCCACGTTAACAAGCGCGTGCCGGTGTACGCCGGCACGGGGGCCGAGTCCACGCGCGAGGCCGTGCGCCTCACGAAAATGGCCGAGCGCGAGGGCGTCGACGGCGTGTCGGTCATTACGCCCTACTTCGTCAGCCCGACGCAGCAGGAAATCTACGACCACTACCGGCGCATCGCCGAGCAGACCGCGTTGCCGGTCATCCTTTACAACAACCCCGCGACCTGCGGCGGCGTCAAGATTGACGTGGACACCGTGGCGCGACTCGCCGAGATACCGAACATTCTCGCGGTCAAGGATTCGAGCGGCGACCTGCAAAACACGGTCGAAATGATCCGTGCCGTGCCGGAGCGCTTCTCGGTGCTGATGGGCCGTGACACGCTCATCTTCTCGGCGCTCATGTTCGGGGCGCGCGGCGCGGTGCCGGCCACCGGCAACATCGCGCCGGCGTTACTGGCGGAGATTTACGACCGCTTCCAGCGTGGCGACGTGGCCGGCTCCAAGGCGGCGCAATTGCGGTTGAACCCGCTGCGCCTGGCGCTGACGCTGTGTACCGCGCCGGGGGCCGTGAAGGAGGCGCTGCGACTGCTGGACCGTTCAATCGGGCCGTGCCGGTCGCCGGTGTCCGGCATCGCGCCGGAGAAACTGCCGAAGATGCGCGCGGCCCTCGTCGCGGCCGGGGTGTTGGCAGGGTGAAACCACCATCGTGCCGCTTGCGGCTTTGCAAAGCTCTGCAACGCCGCAAGCGGCAGGCTTTTTCCCTTGACCCCGCGCGCGCCCCGTCTATATAACACTCAGGTACCGTTCGTGCTGGTACGGTCCTCGGCGTTGCGTCGGGGTTTCTTTTTGGCCTACATTGTGAAAAAAGTCACGAAGTCGGTCCCGCAAGAGTCGCGTCATGGACTTCACCCTTTCGACCTACTACCCGGTGTTCCTGTACCTTATCGTCATCATCGCGTTCGCGGTGTCGGTCCTCGTCGCCGCACATCTGATCGGGCCGCGGAAAAAAACGGCCGTCAAGCAGATGACCTATGAATCCGGCATGGACCCGATCGGCGACGCCCGGCAGCGGTTCGACGTGAAGTTCTATCTCATCGCCATCCTGTTTCTCGTTTTCGACGTGGAACTGTTGTTTTTGTACCCGTGGGCGGCGTCGTTCCAGGAGGGTGCCGCCTTGTCGCCGGCTTTCCAGACGGTGGCGTTCGTCGAGGTTCTGCTCTTCCTGGCCACGGTCGTGGTGGCCTACGTCTACGCCTGGCGCAAGGGGGTGTTCCAATGGCGGTAGGGCCGTCCGACAGTGTGATCGTCACCAAGCTCGACCTCCTCGCCAACTGGGTGCGCAAGAACAGCCTGTGGCCGATGCCGTTCGGGACCGCTTGCTGCGGGATCGAGTTGATGGCAACCGGGGCTTCGCGCCACGACATCGCCCGCTTTGGTGCCGAGGCCATGCGCTTTTCGCCGCGGCAGTGCGACCTGATGATCGTCGCCGGCCGCGTCGTCATGAAGATGCTGCCGGTGCTGCAACGCATCTGGATGCAAATGCCCGAGCCGAAGTGGTGCATCTCGATGGGCGCTTGTGCGTCCAGCGGCGGCGTGTTCGACACCTACGCCGTGGTGCAGGGCATCGACCGCTTCATGCCGGTAGACATTTATGTGCCCGGCTGCCCGCCGCGGCCCGAACAGCTGCTCCAATCGGTCATCGACTTGCAGGCGAAGATTCAGGCGACCGGCACCCTCACCGGCAGCGAGTTCCGGGCGCGGACGCGGTCGGAAGCCCCTCAACCCTTGGCGTTGGAAGTGGCACCGCAAGACCGCCTGGTGGCCCCGGCGAATTTTGCCTCCGCGACGCGCTTGCAGAACGGAGGCCGGCCGTGACCTACGACGAGGCCGTCAGCCGCCTGAAGGAACGTTTCGGCGCGGAGGCGCTCAAGACGACGGAGTTCCGCGACAACCGCCGTGTCCACGTCGGGGCCGACAAGCTGTATGCGGTTATGGAATACCTGAAACAAAGTTGCGGCTTCGACATGCTCGTCGAGTTATCCGCGGCCGATTATTTGCACTACCCCAACGCGACCGACCGCTTCGGCGTCTGGTACATTCTGCTGAACACGAGCGACGGCCAGCGGCTTATTGTCAAGACGTTTACGAACGACCCGGAGCCGTCGGTGCCGTCGGTTTACCCGCTGTGGCGCGGCGCAGACTGGATGGAGCGCGAAGTCTACGACATGTACGGCGTGATCTTCCAAGGCCATCCGGACCTGCGGCGCATCTTGATGCCGGACGAGTTCACGGGATTTCCGCTGCGCAAGGATTACCCGATGCGCGGCCGTGGGGAACGACACAACTTCCCGGTCATCACACGCGCCGAGAGTTGACCCAGCATTTGCCGCTTGCGGCTTTGCAAAGCCGCAAGCGGCAAAGAACGACGGAGCACAGCGATGCCGTTAGTCTTGGCCGACGCCCTGGCCCCGCCGGAAGGCGTCGAGAAGGATTACTTCTGGACCCTCAACTTCGGCCCGCAGCACCCGGCCACGCACACGACGCTGCGCCTCATCCTCACCCTCGACGGCGAAACCGTCGTGAAGGTCGTGCCCGACATCGGCTACCTGCACAGCGGCTTCGAGAAGCTCGGCGAACACCTCGATTTTAACCAGTACGTCACCATCGTCGATCGGATGAACTACATTTCGCCGGTCGCCAACGAGATTGCCTGGCACCACTCCGTCGAAAAGCTATTCGGCATCGAACTGACGCCGCGCTGCAAGTACATCCGCACCATCTTCGCCGAGTTGATGCGCATTCACGACCACCTACTTTGCTGTGGTGCGGCGGCGCTCGACCTTGGCGGCTTTACGGCGTTCCTCTACGCCTTTAACCAGCGCGAGAAGATTTACGACATCTGCGAGCTTGCGTCGGGGCAGCGGTTCCATCCGAGCTATACGCGCCTCGGCGGCCTGCTGATGGACGTGACCGACGACTGGATTGAGAAGGTAAGGGCGTTCGTCCGCGATTTCCCCAAGGCGTGGGCCGACGTGACGCGCCTGCTTAACCGCAACCGCATCTTCATCGAGCGCACCAAGGACATTGGCGTCCTGACCAAAGAGGACGCCATTGATCTGAGTTGCACCGGCCCCATCGCGCGGGCCAGCGGCGTGGTCCGCTACCTGCTCAAGGACGAACCGTACCTGGCCTATAAGGATTTCGATTTCAAGGTGGTTTGTGCCACGGCCGGCGACTGCTTCGCACGCTACCTGGTGCGCATGGAAGAGATGCTCGAAAGCATCAAGATCATCCACCAGGGGATTGAGAACCTGCCGGCGGGGACGATCAACGTGGACGTGGACAGCAAGGTCGTGCTGCCCGACCAGATGTCGGTCTACCGCAGCATTGAAGGATTGATCCAGCACTTCGAGCTAATCATGACGAATCGGCGCTGGCAGTCGCCGGTGGACGAGGTGTACGCGGCGACCGAGTCGCCCAACGGCGAACTGGGCTTCTACGTCGTCGGCGACGGCAACGGCGTGGCCTACCGCGCCCGCACGCGGCCGCCGTCGTTCATCCATTTCGCGGTTTTCCCGTACCTGATGGTCGGCCACCAGCTAAGCGACGTGGTGGCGATCCTGGGCAGCCTGAACATCATCGCGGCGGAGTTGGACCGATGAGTTTCCTCAGTCCCGAACTGCGGCAGAAAATCCTCGACTACCTGCCCCGCTACCCCAGCAAGCAGGCGGTGACGCTGCCGGCACTGCATCTGGTGCAGGATGAACTGCGCTGTGTGCCGCTTGCGGCGATGCGCGAGATCGCGGACCTCCTCGACCTCAGTCCGGCCGAGGTCCACGACACGATGAGCTTCTACGGCTTCTTTCGCACCGAAAAGGACCCACTGGGCCAGACGCGGTTGTGGGTGTGCCGCAGCATGGCGTGCATGTTGCGTGGCGGCGAGGAACTGCTGACGGACGTGTGTCACAAGTTGAACGTAGCGCCCGGCGGTACGAGCGCCGACGGCAAGATTACGGTCGAGTTCGCGGAGTGCATTGGCGCTTGCGAGGGCGCGCCGGCGGTGCTGGTCAACGACGAGGCGCGGTTGGACGTGACGCCGGAGAAGGTGGACGCGCTACTGACGGAGTTGCGCAACTAGCGGAGGGTCCGACGATGCAACTGGAAGACTATTTCGAGTTTGAGAAGTTCGACACCAAATTCGGTCCCGTAGAGCGCATCCGCATCAAGGGCCACCGGATCGCGATTGATCGGGTGATCGAGCAGTATAACCAAGGCTATGAGCCGGAGCGGATCGTTAGCGAGTGCTACCCGACTTTGAGCCTGGCGGAGGTATACGCCACGCTCGCATACTACTTACACAACAAAGCCCAACTGGACGCTTACATCCAACGCGGCGACCAGATCGGGGATGCGTATTACCAGGAGTATCTGGAGAAAGGTCCTTACTTCCTGCGCGACGAGGCACTGGCGGGAAAGGCCAAACCGACGGGAAACGATAACGGCTCCAAATGACCAGGATGCGTTTCCTCTTTGATGAATGCACCGCGCCCGCCTTGATCGACGGTTTGCGACTGCAAGAACCAAATATCGACATCCTTCGCGTCGGGGATGCGGGTGCGCCGCCCTTGCACACGCCCGATCCCGATTTGTTGCTGGCGGCGGAAGCGACGGGGCGGGTTTTCGTGAGCAATGACAAAAGCACCATGCCGCCGCACTTGGTTGGTCATTACGCCGCCGGCCATCATACCGCAGGCGTCCTGCTGATGCGCCAGGGCTTTTCATTGGGTCAGTACATTCAAGAGATTCTGAAGCGATTTAGGTCGATGACCGCCGACGAATGGACCGACCGAACAGAGTACATTCCCTAGTTGCGGTCGGTGGTTTATGTCCGGTGGAGTGATTTGTTATGGCCGCATTTGAACCCGTACTCCTGGCCCGCGTGGGCAAGCCGAACAGCCAGTCGCTGGCGAGCTACCACGCCGACGGCGGCTACCGCGCGCTCGCCAAGGCCGTCAACGAGATGACGCCGGCCCAGGTCGTTGACGTGGTGAAGGCGTCCAACCTCCGCGGCCGCGGCGGCGCGGGCTTTCCTTGCGGACTCAAGTGGTCGTTCTTGCCCAAGGACCACCCCGGCCCGATTTACATGTGCATCAACGCCGACGAGAGCGAACCCTGCACCTTCAACAACCGCATCCTCATGGAGGAGGATCCGCACCAGGTTTTGCAAGGAATCATGATCGCGTGTTACGCTACGCGGGCCACGACGGCTTACGTCTACATCCGCTACGAGTACGGCCGTGCTTTTCGCGAGATGCAGAAGGCGATCGACGAACTGTACCAGACCCACTTGCTCGGCAAGAACATCCTCGGCAAGCAAGGTTTTAATCTCGACATTTACATGCACCGCGGTGCCGGCGCCTATATCTGCGGCGAAGAGACGGGGTTGATCGAAAGCTTGGAAGGCAAGCGCGCCTGGCCGCGCATCAAGCCGCCGTTCCCGGCCGTCGAGGGGGCGTTTCGCAAGCCGACCGTCGTGAACAACATCGAGACGGTCGCCTGCGTCACGCACATCATCGACCGCGGCGCGGACTGGTTCAAGTCGATGGGCGTGCCCGCCGATCCGAAGAACCCGCGCGACGCCGGCAGCTACGGCCCCAAGCTTTATTGCATTAGCGGCCACGTCAACAAACCCGGTTGCGTCGAGTTGCCGCTGGGCGTGACGGTGCGCGAGTTGGTGGACCAGCACGGCGGCGGCGTCTGGAAGGGGCGCAAGGCCAAGGGCTGCATCCCAGGCGGCTTGAGCATGGGCTTTATGACGGAGGCGGAGTTCGATACGCCGTTGGATTTCAACGGCCCCGGCAAGGTCGGCTGCCTCGGCCTGGGTACGTCGGCGGTGACGATCTTCGACGACCAGACCAGCATCGTCGATTTGCTGTACAACACCTGCCGGTTCTTTTCGCACGAATCCTGCGGCCAATGTACGCCGTGCCGCGAGGGCACCGGCTGGATGCTCAAGATCGGGGACCGCATCCGCCGCGGCCAGGGCCGCGTGGAGGATTTGAAAATCCTGGAAGAAGTCGCCGACAAGATCGGTATCATGCCGGGTACGACGATCTGCGGCCTGGCGGACGGCGCGGGCTGGCCGGTGAAGACGGCGATCCGCAAGTTCCGGGCGGAGTTCGACCAATACCTCCGGGGCGGGGAGAAGACGACTCATACCTTACAACTGGTAGGGACGCATTGAGCGCGTTCCAGGCAATCAAGGAGATTCAACCATGTCCATGAAACAACTGTTGCGCGGCTCGGCGTTCGTGGTGCTGGCGTTGGCCCTCTTGTCCACCGGTTGCATTGGCACGATCCGGCAGGCGGCCCAAAAAACGCAGGACAGCAATGACCTCAAGCAGATCGTCCTGACCTACCACATGTTCCACGACGAAAAGTCCAGGGGGCCGGACACGGTAGACGAATTCAGCGCGTGGGCACAGCAGAAGGCGCCCGAAGCGGCAATCGTCATTGGCAGCATTAAATCCGGAAAATACGTCTTCTATATGGGCGTGAGGTTGACGACGTTGACCGACGGGACGGTGAACACGGTCCTCGGTTATGCCGCGACCACGCCGACTGCGGGCGGACTGGTGGTCATGGCGGACGGCAGCGTACAAACGATGACGGCCGCGCAGTTTGCCGCGGCGCCGAAGCCGCCCAACGGCAAACTGTCGCAACCTTGAAACCGCGATAAAGGACACCGACATGGGAGTGGTTATGATCTCGGTTCAATCGAAATTGCTCGGCCTGGCGGTGCTGGCTGTCGTGCTGCTATCCGCCGGCGGCTGTGTCCAGGGGGGCCAGCGCGCGAAGGACAGCAACGACCTGACGCAGCTCGGCATGCTGTACCACGGTTATCAGGACATCAATAAGCAAGGGCCGCCGACCATCGACGAACTGGCCAAATACACCCAGGCGAGCAACGCCGCGGCCATGCCGGTCGTCAACGCCGTGAAAGCGGGCAAATACGTCCTGTACCTGGGCGTAAACGTCAACAAGCTGCCGAAAGGCGCGCCAAGTACCGTCCTGGGTTACGAGGCCGCGGTGCCCACGTCAGGCGGGTTTGTGCTGATGGCCGATACCAGCGTTCAGACCATGACGGCTGCGCAATTTGCCGCGGCGGCAAAACCGCCCGACGCCAAACTGTCGCAGCCCTAAGTCGCCCAAGGGAGGTGCCAATGTCGCTATCTTGTGACCGACGTTTTGTCGTGCCGCTCGTGTTGATCTTCGGCCTGGGCCTGACGGGTTGCCGCAAGGCTCAACAAACCTTTTCCGTGACCGTGACGCCAACCGCGCCGCAGGCCGTGGGCCAAAACCCAGTGCCGCCGGCCAACACGAAGGTGAATATCCTCGCCCGGTTGCCGGCTGCTCAGCGAATGGTATCGGCAGCGGAATTAAAACAATTAGGCCTTTTCTATCAGACCGCCGCTCTCAACGGCCAGCCGCCGCGGAACCTGGAGGAGTTGGACATAAAGGCCACGGCTCCGAAGCTGTACCAGGCCATCGCCGACAAGGACATCATCGTCTACTGGAAGACCAACCCCAACCACGAGCCGGCCGGGGCTTCCAACACGGTGCTTGCGTACGATGTCAACGTGTTGACCAAGAAAAGTGCGGTACTCATGGCCGATGGCACGGTGACGACCATGGAGCCGGACGAGTTCAACAAAGCGCCGAAGGGCGGATCGTGATACCAGGTATTCGCCGCTTGCGGCTGAGCGCTCAGCCGCAAGCGGCCCTTGAGGACAGTGAGACCCAAGCATGGCTGTCGTCTACGTGAATAAAAAGCCGGTGGACATCGGCACCGAGAAGCTGAACGCCATCCAGGCGGCTATGAAGGGCGGCGTCTTTATCCCGCACTACTGCTGGCACCCGGCGCTCACTGTCGTCGCCAGCTGCCGGATGTGCCTCGTCGAGATCGGCGAGCGCAAGCCCGACGGCACCGAGACTCTGCAACCCAAGGTCGTACCTGGCTGCCAGACGCTTGTCAAGGACGGCACGGTCATCGTCACCAACAGCCCCAAGGTCAAGGACGCTCAGGGCCAGACGCTCGAAGGGTTGCTCATCAACCACCCGCTGGACTGTCCGGTCTGCGACAAGGCCGGCGAGTGTTTGCTACAGGACTTCAGCTACAATTTCGGCTATGGCAAAAGCCGGATGATCGACGACAAGAACACGCCGCCGAACAAGCCGGACATCGGCGACAACGTGACGCTGTTCACCGACCGCTGCATTATGTGTTCGCGCTGTGTGCGCTTCACGCGCGAGATAACCGGCACCGCCGAGCTGCACGTCATCAACCGTGGCGACCATTCCGAGATCGACATCTTCCCCGGCGACCCGCTCAACAACAAGCTGGCGTCGAACGTCGTCGATCTGTGTCCCGTCGGCGCGCTGTGCAGCAAGGACTTCCTTTACAAGCACCGCGTCTGGAACCTCAAGACGCAAAAGAGTGTGTGTGCCGACTGCTCGACGGGTTGCAGCATCTTCCTCGACGGCAACAAGAACATCGTCTACCGCCTGCGGCCGCGCGAGAACCCACAGGCGCAAGGCTATTTCATGTGCGACGACGGGCGGTTGGGCTACCACTACGTCAACTCCATCGAGCGGTTCACCCGGCCCATGGCGCGGCTGTCCGGCAAGCTGACGCCGCAACCGTGGCCTGAAATCGTGGCCGCGATCCGCACTTCGTTTAAGAACGCCGCCGTCAAGAATGCCGGCGCGGTCGTCGCGGTGCTGTCGCCGTTCCTCACCTGCGAGGAGGCGTATTTGCTCGCCAAGTTCTTCAAGGGTTTGTCGAAACAGGTCCGATTGGCACTCGGCCCGGTGCCGGTCGTCGGCGCGGACGACACCTACCCCAAGGACCGCAAGGGCAGACCGATCCAGCCGGTGAAGTTCACCATCCGCGCGGAGAAGTGTCCCAACCGCCGCGGCGTCGAGGCCGTGTTGAAACACTTCCAGGGCAAGGTCGTCGGCTTCGACGAGGTCGTCAAGGACGCGGGCGACGGCAAGGTGCAGGCGCTCTACCTCGCCGCGGGCTACCCGCCACGGTCCGGCGGTTGGGTGTCTGCGGAGCAGGCCAAGATTTTGGAGAAGGTGCCGGTTGTGGTCTGTCACGACCTGCTGCCGTCGCCGGTGAGCAACTTCGCCAATTATGTGCTGCCCGGTGCCGCGTTCGCCGAGAAGGACGGCACCTACGTCAATCACTCAGGGCTAGCGCAAGCCCTGCATTGGGGCGTGACGCCGACCGGCGAGTGCCGTACCGACGGCCAGGTGTTCCTCGATCTACTCGAACGCCGGGGGCTGGTCCACATTCCGACGCTGCGCAAGGAGTTGGCCGGCGAAATCCCGTACTTCGCGCCCCTATCCGGCAGCGACCTCGGCGAATATGGCATTCAATTGGAAACGGCGCCCGCCGCGGCGAAATAGGCGGCACGCGCGGCCTTTGAGGACGAAGCCCCGATGTCTTTGGAATACGACGCCTACCATTTTTGGGTGACGCTGATCCTGATTGCCGCCGTCATGGGCGGCATCCAGGGCACCTGCGCCTACCTGATCCTGGCGGAACGCAAAATCTCGGCCTGGGCGCAGGACCGCATCGGTCCCAACCGCGTCGGCCCCTTCGGCCTCTTGCAGCCGATTGCCGACGGGGCCAAGTTCCTGCTCAAGGAAGAAGTCATCCCCGCCCACGTCGATAAGCTTTTCTACCTGGTCGCGCCGGCCGTCGCGGTCAGCACGGCTTTGCTGGCGTTCACCGTCGTGCCTTTCGGCGCAACGAGCACGCCGCCGGTCCTGGTCAACCGCCTGGCCGACGACTTGCCGTCCGGCGAGAGGCTGACCGACGCCCAGCGCCAGGAAGTGGTCGATTATGTCGTCCCGAAACTAAACCTGCCCACGAACTACGCCTTGCCGGAGTCGTTGAAAAAAACGGCCGGCACGCCGCTGTGGCAACAAACCACCGCCGAGCGCGAATTGCTCCTCAAGGCCGACGCGGTTTACGCCGCCGCGCACCAGGCGCCCACCTACGACGAACGGCTCATGGCGTACAACGACTCGATTCAGTTCGTCGTCGCGCCGCACCTGGACATCGGCATCGTTTTCGTCTTTGCGGTGGGCAGTCTGGCGGTTTACGCCGTCGTTCTCGGCGGCTGGGCGTCGAACAACAAGTACAGCTTCCTCGGCTCGCTGCGCTCCAGCGCCCAGCTCATCAGCTACGAAATTCCGCTGGGCATGGCGGTCCTCGGCGTCATGCTGTTGACCGGCTCGCTCAACCTGGAACACATGATCGCCGACCAGTCGCACCACGGCTGGAATGTATTGTTTCAACCGCTGGCCTGCCTGCTGTTCATGACCAGCGTGTTCGCCGAGTGCAACCGCCTGCCGTTCGACCTGCCGGAAGCGGAACAGGAACTGGTCGGCGGCTACCACACCGAATACAGCGCGATGAAGTTTGCCCTATTTTTCCTGGCCGAATACACGCATATGATCACGACGAGCTTCCTGGTTGCGACGATCTTTTTCGGCGGCTGGAACCTGCCGTGGGTGACGACGCCGGAGACCGCCGGCACTTTTGACATGGTGCTGAAGGTCGTCGTCATCGGCGCGAAGATGCTGGCGTTTATCGTCTTTTACATGCTGATCCGCTGGACGGTGCCGCGCTTCCGCTTCGATCAACTGATGAGCCTGGCGTGGAAGGTGATGATGCCGTTGGCGCTGGTGAACTTCGTCTTCGTCACAGTCGTGGTGCAATTCGGACTGAGCCGCTGGTGGCTGCTGCCGTTGTCGCTCGTATTGCTCGTGGGTTCCGGCTATGTGGCGTTATTGCTGCCCAAGAAGCGCGAGCAGAAAAGGGTTTATTTCCGTGGACACGAACTCGCACCGAAGCTGCTAAAAGCTAACAGCTAACAGCTATTTTGTAATGCCAGGAGGCAACCCAGTCGCAACGTGTCAACAATAGCTATTAGCTGTTAGCTATTAGCTGTTAGCCATCGACCCGCAAAGGTTTTGACGATGCCGATCGACCCGAAAGACGTGACCTGGGTGCAAGAGCCGAAGATCGGCCTTGTCGAGCAATTGTATCTGCCGGCCATCCTGCAAGGGTTGGGCACAACCATCAGTCACAGCTTTAATACCTTGCTCGGCATCGGGCCGAAGGTGACGCAGCAGTTCCCGGAGGAACGGCCGCAATTGCCGGCGAACTACCGCGGCGTCCACCGGCTTAACCGCGACGAAGAGGGCCGCGTCCGCTGCGTCGCCTGTTACATGTGCTCGACCGCCTGCCCGGCCCACTGCATCGACATCGTGGCCGCGCCGTCGCCGTGGCCGGACCGCGAGAAGTATCCGGAAACCTTCGTCATCGACGAATTGCGCTGCATCTACTGCGGCATGTGCGAACAGGCGTGCCCGGTCGATGCCATCGAACTGACGACCTTGTGCGACCTGACCGGCATGAGCCGCGAAGAGATGATGTTCGACAAGGAAAAGCTGCTGAGCGTCTTCGACCAGACGGTGAAGGCGGGCACCGACCCGGTGCGGACGAAGCGCGGCCGTCTCGGGGTCGCGTCCGAGGTGGCGGACAACGGGGTGACGTGGTCGTCCACGGCCCAGAGCTGACGAGAGGTGCCATGCCGTTTCCTGTGCCAACGCCGTTCGCATTTTTCCGGCTGGACGCCCTGTGGCCGGTCTTCGTGCCCTGCGCGCTCGGCGTCGCCGCGATCTTTCTGCTATTGCCGCGGCCGCGCAAGGGCCGCACAACCTTGTTTGGCGTACTCCTGGGCGGCGTGGCTCTGCTGGGCGTCGCGAACGTCACCCGCACCGGCCTGTTGTCGCCGGAAACCGTGCTGTTCTACACCTTCGCGGGCCTTGCCATCGTCTCCGGCGCGCTGCTCGTCACCCAGCAGCACCCGGCGCGGGCGGCGCTGTCGTTCGCCCTCGTCGTGCTGAGTACCTCCGGCCTGTTCTTGCTGCTGGCCGCGCCGTTTCTCATGGCCGCGACCATCATCATTTACGCCGGGGCGATCATCGTCACATTCCTGTTCGTCCTGATGCTCGCCTCGCAGGCCGGCAGCACGGACGCCGACGCTCGGACGCGCGAGCCATTGCTAGCCACGGCCCTCGGCTTCCTGCTGCTCGGCTGTTTGATCTATGTGCTTCAGGTGAGCTATGCCAGTAACGACGAGCACAACCTCGTGCTGGCGATCCAGAAGCAAATCGACCAGACGCGGGACAAAAAGGCTCAGCTGTCGCAGAACAACATTAAGTCGTTAAAGGACTATCCGACCAAGGTAATGGCCGAAATCGTCAAGGACAGTACAGACGCCAACGCCCAAGGACAAGTTGGTGGTAGCGCCCACGAGTCGGCCGAAATCCAGCGGCAACTCGATCAAGCCTATATTGATTGGCCGAACGTCGATGTCGATACTACAACCGTGGAGGATCTGCGCGTAGCCTTGACGAAACTCGAAGCGACTTTGCAAGTAACGTTGCTACGCGCTCAGCAGCAGCACGGCTGGCTTTTGCCGAACGCACCGGATCGGAACATCGTGTCGAACCTCAGCGGCCCGGCAGCCGTGGTGCCTAACCAGGGCAATGAAACCTCCTGGCGTTACGACGACGAGCAGCGCCCTCCCATGCCGGCGGACAACTCGGCGTACCTCGGCCGGTCGCTGTTCACTGACTTTTTGCTGCCCGTCGAACTGGGCGGCGTCTTGCTGCTGGTCGCCACCATCGGCGCCATCGCCATCGCCCACCGGCGCACCACCCCCGCGAGGGTTCCATGATCGGCATCCCGCTCCACCACTACCTGGTCGTCGGTGCCGTGCTGTTCTGCCTCGGCCTGATCGGCTTCCTCACGCGCCGCAACCTCATCATCATGTTCCTGTGCGCCGAGATGATGCTGCAAGGCGTCGCGATCAACCTCGTGGCGTTCGCCCGCTTCCGCGGCAACCTGCAAGGGCAGGCGTTTACCCTGTTTATCCTCACCGTGGCGGCGTGTGAAGCGGCGATCGCGCTGGCGCTCATCCTGATGCTGTTCAAGCGCCGCGGTTCGCTTGACGTGAGTCTGTGGCAGGACTTGCGCGAAGCCGGGCAAGAAGAGAACGTGGATGAGGAGCCGCTGCCGACCGCGCCGACGGCAGTGCCGGACCCGGTCCTCACGCCGTCCGGGCTGGAACCCGCACACCGACAAGAGACGACGCATGTCTGACATGTACGCCTACCTCTGGCTGATCCCAACGCTGCCGCTGTTGGCCAGTGCCGCGACCGCCCTGCTCGGCCCGAAGGTGCTGAGGCAGCACAGCCACTGGCCGTGCGTGCTGGCGGTCGCCGGGTCGTGCGTGCTGGCCGTCCTGGCGTTCGCGCAATCCTACGGCCACGAACACGCGCACAGCCACCTGTATTTCACGCTATTCCAGGCCGGCCAGGTCCACGTCGATTTCGCGCTGCGGGGCGATTCGCTGACGCAGATCATGCTGGTGATGGTCACCTTCATCGGCACGCTCATCGCGATCTTCGCCGCGGGCTACATGGACGGCGACCCCGGTTACCCGCGATTCTTCGCGTCGGTCGCGCTCTTCATCGCGGCCATGACGCTGCTCGTCCTGGGCGACAACCTGGTCCTGCTCTATGCGGGCTGGGAGGGCGTCGGCCTGTGCAGCTACCTGCTGATCGGCTTCTGGTTCACGAAGCCCGCGGCGGCGGACGCGGCGCGCAAGGCGTTCCTCGTCACGCGCATCGGCGACGCGGGGTTCATGCTCGGCATCCTGCTCGTGTGGGCCAGCTTCGGCTATCACCTCGATTACGACGGCATTTTCCGCGAAGTCCAACGGCAGTACGACGCCGGGCAACTCGACCCGAACCTGATTTTTTGGGTGTGTTTCCTGCTGTTCTGCGGGGCGGCGGGCAAGTCGGCGCAATTCCCGCTGCACGTCTGGTTGCCCGACGCGATGGAAGGCCCGACGCCGGTCAGCGCGCTCATCCACGCCGCCACGATGGTCACGGCTGGCGTCTACCTGGTGGCCCGCTTCACGCCGCTGTTCGTCCTGTCGCCGGGGGCGCAACTGCTGGTCGCCTCCATCGGTGGTTTCACGGCGCTCTTCGCGGCCCTGATCGCGCTGACTCAGAACGACCTGAAGCGCGTCCTGGCTTACTCGACGCTCAGCCAACTCGGCTACATGTTCCTGGCCCTCGGCTCGGCGGTCCGCGAGGAGGGCGGCAGCAAGGCGAACACCCTGACGACGTTCGCCGTGGCCGCCGCCCTGTTTCACCTATTCACGCACGCCTTTTTCAAGGCGCTCTTGTTCCTCAGCGCCGGCAGCGTCATGCACGCGATGGGCAACGTCATCGACATGCGCCGCTTCGGCGGGTTGCGCAAGGTGTTGCCGCACACGCACTGGACGTTCTTGTGCGGGGCGCTGGCGCTGGCCGGCGTGCCGTTGCTGTCCGGCTTCTGGAGCAAGGACGAAATCCTCGATGCAACCTACGAGGCCAGCCACACGCACGGCGCGTACAGCGGCTTCTACCTCCTACTGTTCGCCGCGGGCTTGGTGACGGCGGCGCTGACGGCTTTCTACACGTTTCGGGTCTACTTCATGACCTTTTGGGGCGAGTTGCGTGTGCCGCCGGAGGCCGGCCAGCACGGCGACGACGCGCACGGCCACCACGAACCCGCCGCCCACCGTCAACGGGACGTGGAGCCGCATCACCCGCCCGGCCAGGGGCAGGCGCACGAATCGCCTTACCTGATGACCGTGCCGCTCATGGTCCTGGCCGTTTTCGCGCTCTTCGTGGGCATCGTCCTCGGCCCGCTGACCGGCAACAGCTTCGCGCACTTCCTTCAGGAAACGCTGACGCACGAGCCGTACGGTTTCGGCGAGATTCCGCACGCCATGAACTTCGCCATGATGGGCGTCAGTTCGGTCCTTGCCCTGGGCGGCATCGCGTTGGCCTACTACTTCTACGTCGCCCAGCCACTGCTGCCGCGCAAGCTCGCCACGCAGATGCAAAGCCTCTACCAGCTGTCGCTCAACAAGTTTTACATCGACGAGTTGTACCAGGCGATTTTCCTGAAGCCGCTGCACGCCGTGACGCGGTTTGCCAAAACGCTCGACCAGTACGGCATCGATAGCGTGGTGGACCTCATCGGCCAGACGCCGCGGCTGCTCGGCGGCTTGTTCCAGCCGGTGCAGAACGGCCTGGTGCAATACTACGCCCTCACCATGATGGTGGGCCTGGTCGTCTTCCTTATTGCGCTCATCCGCAACCTCTAGGAATAACCATTGACTCCCCCCCTTACGAAGGGGGGGTAGGGGGGGTGGAAAGAGCCATGACCGAGTACTGCAATCGTTCTTGACCCCCCCTACCCCCCCTTCGTAAGGGGGGGAGAAGTTGATGCCGGTGAACGGTTAACGTTAGGATTGCCATGTTCGACTACTCGTTGCTCCTGGTCGTCATGCTCGCGCTCCCTGCGGTCGCGGCGGTCGTCGTCGCGCTGCTGGGGTTTCTCGAACCCGAACAGCGCGGGCCGGCAGCCCGCTGGGTCAGCCTCGCCGCTACGACGGTTTGCCTCCTTCTGGCTGTGATCCTCGCCATCCACTTCGCGGGGCTGGAGCGCACCGAGGGCATGGAGAACGCCAGCGGCTTTCGGCCGGAGTTGGTCCGCGTCTACCCCTTGTTGCAACTGCCGTTCGCGGGCACGCCCGCGCCGACGATCCAGTTTTACGTCGGCCTCGACGGCCTCAACGTCTGGCTCGTCGTGCTCACGGCGCTGTTGATGGTGCCGAGCGTCCTCGTTTCCTGGACCGCGATCAAGGAGCGGCCGACCGAGTTTTACGCCTGGCTGCTGGCGTTGCAAGCCGGCCTGTTCGGCGTGTTTCTGTCGTTCGACATCGTGCTCTTTTACGTCTTCTTCGAGTTGACGCTGGTGCCGTTGTTCTTCCTCATCGGCATCTGGGGCGGGCCGCAACGGCAGTACGCGGCCCGCAAGTTCTTTGTCTTCACGCTGACCGGCAGCCTCATCACGCTGCTAGGCGTCTTTGGCATCGTGCTGACGTTGGCCCAGTTTTCGCCCGCCCCGAGGGTTGCGCCGAAGCCGCTGACGTTTGCCATCCCGGAACTCGTGGCCGGCGTGAAAGACCTCAACGAGCGCCTGCCCGCCCAGGTCAACAAGGCGCGCGCCGAGTTGACCCAGACGACGACCGACCGTCCGCCCGCGCCTGCCGACGCAATCAAGGACGCCGAGGCCAAGGTAAAGGCGGCGGAGGACAAGCTGGCGTTCTGGCAGGGCGTGCAGTTCTGGGTTTTCCTGGCGATGATGGCCGGCTTCGCGATCAAGGTGCCGTTGGTGCCGTTTCACACCTGGCTGCCGCTGGCCCACACCGAGGCACCGACCGCGGGCAGTGTGTTGCTCGCCGGGCTGCTGCTCAAGATCGGCAGCTATGGTTTCCTGCGGCTGTGTGTGCCGTTGGCCCCCTATGCCAGTCTCCATTTCGGCGCGCCGGTCATCGGCTGGCTGGCAGTCATCGGCATCCTGTACGGCGCGCTGTGCGCCTTCGCCCAGGACGACATCAAGAAGCTGGTGGCGTACAGCAGCGTGAGCCACCTCGGTTACTGCATGCTCGGCTTGTTTGCCTTAAACGAAGCGGGCCTGACGGGCAGTCTCTTGCAGATGATTAACCACGGCCTGTCCACGGGCGGTCTGTTCCTCCTGGTCGGTATGCTCTACGAGCGCTACCACACGCGCAAGATGGCGGACTACGGCGGCATGGCGACGAAGCTCAAGCTGCTGGCGGCGCTCATGGTGTTCATGGGCATGTCGAGCGTGGCATTGCCGGGGCTGAACGGCTTCTGGGGCGAGTACGCCATCCTGTCGGGCATGTACACCTTCGGCGGGCCGGAGGTGTCGGGCCGGTTGCTAGTCTACCTGGCGGCCGGCGGCATCGTCCTGGGCGCGCTGTACACGCTGACGATGCTGCGGCGCGTGTTTTTCGGCGAGTTCCACGAGCCGCACCACGACGGCCACGGGCCGGTGGCGGACTTGAATCCGCGTGAACTGCTGGCCCTGGCGCCGTTGGTCGTCGTGTGCATCGGCCTGGGCGTGTATCCCAATGCGTTCACCGTGCCGGCGGCACCGGATTTGAAATTCGTCGCGCGGATCGTGGCGGACGAGCGGGCGCAGGGGAATGTAGTGCCGACCATCAAGACAGCCCAGGCGGATAGGTCGCCGGTTGCGGCGGAGTAGGAGAATCGCGTGGACACGTTTTATAACGCCCTGACCGGCTACATCCAGCACCTGGTGCCGGAAGCGGTCCTCCTCGTCGCCGCCTGCGTCTTCTTCCTGGCCGGAACCTGGCACGCGAAGCGCGACACCTACGGCTTGCTGGCCCTGGTGGCCCTGGCCGGTGCCGGCCTCGCCCTGTGGTTTTCCCACCCGCCCGTCTACACCGCCGACACCGACAAGGCGTCGCACGACCTCGCCCAGACCGCCCTCTTTTCGGGGCCGGTCGTCTTCGACAACCTGAGCTTCTTCGTCCGCGCCCTTGCCCTCGCCGGCGCCGCGGTTCTCGTGCTGTTCAGCTGGCAGGAGGTGGACGACGAACACGCCGCGGAATACCACGCCTGCCTGCTCATCATCACGGCCGGCCTCTGTCTCACCGGGGCCGCCAACGAACTCGTGACGCTGTTCCTGGCACTCGAACTCATCAGCATTCCGACTTACGTCCTGCTCTACCTGCCGCGCTCCGACGAGCCGTCGCAGGAGGCGGCCATGAAATACTTCCTCCTCAGCGTGTTTTCGTCGGCGTTTTTACTGTTCGGTTTCAGCTACCTCTACGGCATCACCGGCACCACCAACCTCGCGGAATTCACCGACGCGCTGACGAAGGCCCGTAGCCTCGGACCGCTGGCGACGCCGGGCCTGTCGATGGTCGCGCTCATCATGCTGGTCGCGGGCCTCGGCTTCAAGATCACCGCCGTGCCGTTCCACTTTTACGCGCCGGACGTGTACCAGGGCACGTCGGCCGGCAACGCCGGCTTGCTCGCGTTCGTGCCGAAAGTCGCGGGTTTCGTGGCCCTCATTCGCTTGCTCGGCTTCGTCACCGACGACGTGCTGACCGTGCGCGAGGCGGACCACTTCGCCAGCACGATCCAGGGCTTCGCGGGCCGGGGCGAAGTGCTCGGCAACCAGGTGTCGGTGGTACTGTGGATCCTCGCCGCGGTGACGATGACGCTCGGCAACCTCCTGGCACTGTTGCAAGACAACATCAAACGGCTGCTCGCGTATTCGAGCGTGGCCCACGCCGGCTACATGCTGGTCGGCCTGGCGACGGCGTCGGCACTGGTCCGCGACGGCAGCGTCGTCACCGGCGGCGTCGAGGGCGTGTTGTTCTACCTCGTGGCCTACGGCGCGATGACGCTGGGGGCCTTCGCCGTGCTCAGTTACCTCGGCACACCGGAGCGGCCGATCAACCAGATCGAGGACCTGGCCGGCCTGTCGCGCAGCCACCCGGTCGTCGCACTGATGATGGCGATCTTCCTGTTCAGCCTCCTCGGCATCCCGCTGACGGCGGGCTTCATGGGCAAGGTTTTCCTCTTCTGGGGGCCGATGGGCCTGGTGCCGCGGCCGGAGGTCGAAGGGGCGATGGACCAGTACCTGCTGAACGTCGGCCTGGCGGTGATCGGCATGCTCAACGCGGCCATCGGCGGCTGGTACTACCTGCGGGTCGTTGCCGTCATGTACTTGCGCGAACCTGCCGAGCCGCGCGCGCCGACGCGAGCCTGGCCGGCTTTGGGGGCCGTCGTCGTCTGCGCCGCCGTCACGCTCCTGTTCGGCGTTTACACCGCACCTCTCCTGAATGCCGTCCAGTTGACGGACCACCCCGCCTTGCAGCAACCCGCCGGCGCGGCCAATCCGGTCCCCGGCGACGAGAGGGCGGCGGCGCGCTGAAGAGGGTGGCAAATCTTTCGGGACTGTGTGGTGGTCGCCGGGGGGAGTCGTCCGCCACGCCGCGCGTGCCAATCGTTGGCCACCAGCGACCCCTTTGGATGACGACCGGGCCTGTCCGACCCTAGCCAAGCCAATCCACATATGGCGAGGGTCGAACCGCTTTTGCGCAAACGCTCTGCGCAAGACAGCCGTAAACCCTTTTTCAGTATGCGCTTACACATCACCACCGACGCCGGATCGACCCTCGCCACGAAAAAGGCCGACCCTTGCCAAAGGCGGCGTCCAATAATGAATGCGGCACCCGGTGCCTAGCGACTCGGCGCGAGCCCTAGCTGTTCGGCGCCGGTATGGATAATCAGTAGTTCGGCGGCAAAATGCGGAGGTGACGAGATGAGGGACATCTACTTCTTCAAATGCGGTGGCAACAGCCCCTATCACGCCTGGGAATACGGCGACTTCAACATTGAGAGGCACTAACGGGAGGAGCCAGGCTTCCAAGTCGTGAAGATCTTCCCAGCAGGCACGACTGATGAGGAAATCATCAAGTTTGCTCGTGAAAATGGATACCCACTGCTCCCGGGGCTTCAGAAGTAGCCACGCGGCGAGCCGGTAGATCGGGGCCGTGGTACAATCATTCAGGGAAGGAGGAATGCGATGGCTGCAACTTCACCTGTGGTCCACAGCGACCCCGACATCCTCGGAGGGACGCCGGTCTTCGTCGGCACTCGTGTCCCGGTTCGCACGCTGCTCGACTACCTGGAAGCAGGCGATGCCCTCCACGAGTTCCTGGAGGACTTCCCCAGCGTCACCCGCGAGCAGGCCGTGGCCGCTCTCGAACTCGCCAAGCAGATGTTGGTGTCCCATGCGAATCCTGCTTGACGAGTGCGTGCCGCGCCGGCTGCGGCGGGAGCTTCCTGGCCACGATGTCCATACCGTTCCTGAGATGGGCTGGTCGGGCAAGAAGAATGGCGAGCTGCTGCAGTTAATGGCTGGACAAAATTTCGAGGTCTTGCTGACGGGTGTGGCAAATCTTTCGGGGGGCACCTACGCTAAGAGGAAAGTCCAGCTGCGCAGCTGGGCTTGTGCCGGTTCCCTTTCCCTTGAGGAGATGCCCGTGCCTGCCGAACCTACCTTGGCCGCGGACGCCCTGCTGGAACA
>JBBRLG010000038.1:0-23437 GCA_038231495.1 Gemmatales bacterium
CCCGGGCGGTTGGGGGGGGGGGTGTGGGGGGGTGGGGGCCGTCAGGGGGCCCACCCCCCCCTTATGTTTTCCACCCGCTCGCCCCCCCCCCCCCCCCCCCCCCCCCGACACCCGACACATGTTCCTCCCGACCCCCGACACCCGACACCCGACACCCGATCCTCTATAGTACCTGTTGACCGCGCCCTTTCCGCTCCCCGTTGCAAGTGGTCCGGATTCATGAGTGATGAACGTATTCCCCTCCCGCGCCCGCGCTGCCGCAGTCTGATGGGGGTGCGCATCCTGGGGACCGGCCATTACGTCCCGGACATTGTCGTTACCAACGAACACCTGTTCCACAAGTTCGGCTTCGATTCCGACTGGATCGTCAAGCGCACCGGCATTCTCGAACGTCGGCACGCCCTGCCGCACCAGGCCACCAGCGACCTGTGCCACGAAGCCGCCGTCCGCTGCATCGCCAACGCCAACGTCGATCCCAAGGACATCGACCTCGTCGTCCTCGCCACTTTTACGCCGGACATGGCGTTTCCCTCGACCGCCTGTTTGGTGCAAGATCGGCTGAAACTCAGCGCGGCCGCGATGGAAGTCGAGGCCGCGTGCGCCGGCTTCATGTACGCGCTCATCACCGGCGCGGCCTACATCGCCTCGGGGGCCAGCGACCTGGCGCTCATCATCGGTGGCGACTGCAACTCGCGCATCCTGAACCCCAACGACATCAAGACCTACCCGCTGTTCGGCGACGGCGCCGGTGCCGTGCTGTTGACGCGCGGCCGTCCGGACCAGGGGCTGGTCAGCTTCAGCCTGGGCGCGGACGGCGGCGGCGGCGATCTGTTGAGCCGGCCCGCGTGCGGCAGCCGTTTGCCGCCGACGGCCGAGTTGATCGACAAGGGGCTGCACTACATGCACATGGACGGCCGGGCCGTATTCCGCTGGGCCGTGGCGATCCTGTGCGACACCATTCAGGACGTGCTCAAGGCGGCCAACCTGCAACCCAACGACGTCGATCTCTACATTCCCCACCAGGCCAACATCCGCATCATCAACGCCGCCATCGACGTGCTGCACATCCCGCGCACGCGCGTCTTCAACAACCTGGACCGTTACGGCAACACGTCGGCGGGGTCGATCCCGCTGGCGTTGTCGGAGGCGGTCCAGGAGGACCGCGTGCGGCCCGGCGGCCTGATGGTGATGAGCGGCTTCGGCGCCGGCCTGGCGTGGGGCACCGCCGTCATGCGCTGGTGAAACCCGGTCCGACGACACCGCAACAAGACGAAACCTCCCATGTCCGACGCACTGCTGACCTGTCCCTATTGCAACGCCTACGTCAACGTACTGGCTGCCGGCGCGGCGACCCTGACTTGCCCGCGCTGCGGCGAAGTGTTTGCTCCACCGCCGCGCGGTTCCTACGCCGGCTCACCGTCCCCGACCGGCCCGGCGCTCGAAGCGATTGCCGGTGACACCCCGTTGTCACCACGCGAGAAGCCGCGCGGCCGCAACCGCCTCGTCGGCCTGGCTCTGCTCGGCCTCATGGTCGCGATGGGTGCCACGTCGCTGACCTACGCGCTGCTGACGACCGACCTGCGCCGCGCCCACGACACCGGGCGCAGCCAGACCGCCGGCAACCTGCCCATCCCGACCGGGGCCGCCACCCTGCCGGATAACGGCCCGACCGCGCCGGCGAAGCTCGACGCCCTGGCCTATTTGCCGCGCGACACGAGCCTCGTCATCGGCGTCCACCTGGCCGAGATCGACGCGACGAAGGCGGGCCGGGATGCCTTATTGGATCAACCATTCGCAGTTGGCCCGGTGCGGGTATCGATCGACGGCCTGCTGCGCTGGACGGGCTTCACCCGCGCCGAGGTGCATCACCTCGCGATCGGCGTCAAACTCGACGACCCCCTGCCGCCGCGCGTGGAACTGGTTGTCCACACGAAAGCCGCTCACGACGCCGACGCCGTTCGCAAGAAACTGAAGGCGGTGCGCGCTGCCACGGACGGCAAGCGGCGCATCGACACTTTCCCGCTGGGCGATACGCCCTTCAGTCCGGCCTTGTGGTGCGCGGACGACGGCCATACATTCGTCTTTGGCCTGGTGCCGTCGGACGTGAAGGCCGCGCTGCCGGAGCCACGTCGCGACCTGGGCCAGTTGCCGCGCGAAATCCGCGAAGTGCTCCAAGAGCGCGTCGGCAGCGTTGGCCCGCTGTGGGTGGCGGCCACGGCGGACGACTGGTCCAAAACGCTGGCGGCGGATCTGTTGGCGAAAATGAAAGCCGAGGACCGCGACCGGCTGAAGCAAGTCCACACCTTCGCCGCTTGGGTGCAGTTGGACCCGGACGTGACGGTCCGCGGCGCGTTCGACTGCCGCGACGAGAAGGACGCGAAGGCGTTGGCGGCTTACTTTCTGGGATTGGGAAAAGGGGACAAACCGGACCTGAAAACCGCGTTGGAAGGCGGCTGGCTCACGCTGCAATGGCGGACGAAGGTAGAGACGATTTTGAAGGCGCTGGAGAAGTAATGAAACTCGTGTCAAGCAATACGGTTCGGCGGGGCACGGTCAAAACCTCCGACCGGTGAATCCTTCAACGTCTTCGGAGCTTAACCGATCGCCCCAATTTTCAGCGTTGGCCTCCGCCCATTCCGCCAAGCTTGTGCGCGGCGGCTTGGATTCCTCACGTTGGGGAGAAGCGACCGTTACCAGCAGTTCAACTGGACCAGTTGGCACTTCTGGCGGTAAGGTCAGGACGACGCAATGGTCGTCTTTGACATCGGCCGTAACACGAAAAGTGACCATAATGAGTCTCCCCGGGGCGTGGTATAATTGTAATGGGAGAGCGAGCGACTACCAGGGTAGCTGGCGAAAAATTGAATGTCCCTTTTGTTTCCGTTTCATCCCCTTTTCCGCCAGCCCGTCCCGCATTGACGATTTCTGTCCGTAACTTGCACGACAGCGTTTGACGCCCGACGACGCTTGTTGGCAGGCTTTCCCCGTTAGCAAACGGTGATTTCATGCGCAGGCGAGCGACACGGCGGCTTCCGTCCTCCGGCTATGGCGTAATGGATCAATGTCGTCCAAAGGCCAACCACAGCACCGCCGTCACGCACAGCGATAGCAGCACCAGGGCGCTCGGAATGCCCACGATCAACGCGATCAACAGCCCCATCGGCAGCGGCTTGCGCGGCGGGCGACCTTCCCGTTCCACCACGGCAGCCGCGCCGAAGGCGAACGCCGACTGCTCGGACGATCCCGATACCGGTGCCGGCGTTGCCTCCGGCACCTCTTCCAAAACGAAGCCGTCGTTCGAGGCGTCTTCCAAAGCGGCCACGGCGATGCGGTAGTTCGTGTCGTTGGGCCGGTCCAACGGCAACGCCGTATCCTCCGTGCCCCAGGCCAGCAACTCCTCCTGCACCGCACGGGCCGTCGCCGGCCGCTGGTCCGGGTCTTTCGCCATTAGCCGGTGGACGAAATCGACGAAGCCGGTCGGCAACCCCGTCCGCATTTGCCACAACGGCGTCGGTTCCTCGCTACGGTGGCGTTGCCGTTTCTCCTGGCTGGTGCCGCCGGGGAACGGCGGCTGGCCGCTCAGGGCGTAGTAGAGTGTACAGCCCAACGAGTAGAGGTCCGAACGGCAGTCTACCTTCGTCGGGTCGAGCGACTGTTCCGGCGAGATGTAGTCCATCGTGCCGACGATGTAGCCCTGGCCGCCGACCACCTCGACGTCCGCCTTCTCGCCGGC
The DNA here is from genome assembly GCA_038231495.1 of Gemmatales bacterium. Taxonomy (GTDB): domain Bacteria; phylum Planctomycetota; class Planctomycetia; order Gemmatales; family Gemmataceae; genus JBBRLG01. The sequence continues at coordinate 3,734 of JBBRLG010000038.1, forward strand.
CACCAGGGCCAGGCCCAGGTCGAGTACCTTGGCGTGGTCGTTCGGCGTCACCATGACGTTCGACGGCTTGAGGTCGCGGTGGATCAAGCCTTTTTCGTGGGCGTGGCCCAGGCCGGCGGCGACCTCGGCGAGGAGGCGCGCGGCCCGTGCCGCGGGCATCGGCCCGCCGTCCGCCACGACTCGGTACAGGCTCTTGCCGGGGATGAACTCCATCGCGATGTAATGAACGTCTTGCAACGCGCCCACGTCATACGTCACCGCGACGTGCGGGTGCGACACGCGCTGGCTCAGTTCCATCTCGCGCAGGAAACGGCTGCGCGTCCGCTCCTCCTGCGCCCGCCGCGACGACAGCACTTTGAGGGCGACCAACCGGCCGTTGCGGCCGTCGCGCGCCATGTAGACCGCCCCCATGCCGCCTTTGCCGAGCGGCGCGAGGATTTGATAGTTGCCCAGGACCAGGCCGCGGTGCTGCCCCTGCAACAGCTTGTGCGCCTGAAAGCGCGAGAGTTTGCCGGTTTTGATAAGCAATTCGGACACGGCGTTGGCACCGCCGTCCTTGACGCCGGACGGGATGTTCGCCAGGGCGGCCTTGAGTTGGTCGCGGCTGAGGAGGCCGCTGCGCAGAATGGTCTTGAGGAATTCGTCGATCGTCAACTCATCGGTCTTGGGGGTTGGAGAGGAGGATGCCATGCCGGCGCTCACGACCACGAAACGGAAGGACGATTACCGCATTCAGCATCCTATCACGGTTGGGTGCGGACGGCTTGTCTTTTTCCGGCAAGGAGCCGCCGTCCGCCCTCCTTCGCTCCCGGTTTTTCCTTGACCCGTCGGCCGTCCGCCCTTACCACGATAACAGGCAGCCGCCGTCGTCCACACCCCCAGACGCCCGTTGACCTTCCAAGGAGTGATTCGTGACTACCCGCTGGTTTATCGCCCGCCTCCTCGCGCTGTGTACGCCCTTTGCGGTCCTCGCCGCCTACGCCGACGGACCGGGCGACAACGTTCCGGCCAACGTCCGCCCGGTGCCGCCGCCCGGCGTCGAGATCGCCGCCGCGGCCCGCAACGAGCTGCAAGCCGGCGTCGAGGCGCTCGGCAAGGACATCGACGAGCTGAAAAAACAGCTCGACCAGAAGCCCCAGCTCGAACTGCTGCCGGACGTGCAGATTTATCACAACGCGGTGCGCTACGCACTGACGTACAACGAGTTTTACATCAACAACACTCTCAAGGACGCCGAGCGGCAAAAGGCGATCGACAAGCAAATCGACACCGCGCGGAAGCAGCTCAAGCTGGGCACGGAACGGGCCGCGCAACTTAAACAGGGCAAGGCACCGTGGACGACCGAGACCGGCCCCGTCGTCCGCGGCTACCTCTCCCGGATCGACGGCTCCGTGCAGCCGTACGCCCTGTTCGTGCCGGCGTCGTACCAGCCGAACACGCCGACGCGCTACCGCCTCGACGTGTGGTGCCACGGCCGCGGCGAGACGTTGACGGAACTGAACTTCCTCGAACAACGGCCCGGTGCCGAGTTCGGGGCGAACACGTTTGTGCTGCACCTGTACGGTCGCTACTGCTGCGCCAACAAGTTTGCCGGCGAGATCGACTGCCTCGAAGCGATGGCCAACGTCCAGAAGCACTACCCCATCGACGAAAACCGGCGCGTGATCCGCGGCTTCTCGATGGGCGGGGCGGCGTGCTGGCAGTTCGCCGTCCACTACCCCGGCATGTGGGCGGCGGCGGCCCCCGGCGCAGGCTTCAGCGAAACCACCGAGTTTTTGCGGGTCTTCCAGAAGGAGACGATAAAGCTGACGCCTTCCGAGCAGAAGCTGTTGCACTGGTACGACTGCACCGACTACGCCGTCAACCTGTTCAACCTGCCGACGGTGGCCTACAGCGGCGAGATCGACAACCAGAAGCAGGCCGCCGACATGATGGAGGGTGCCATGAAAAAAGAGGGGCTAACGCTCGTCCACCTCATCGGCCCCAAGACTGGCCACGCCTACCACCCGCAGACGCGCGTCGAGTTGAACCGCCGTATCGACAAGCTCGCCCAGCGCGGCCGCGACCCGGTGCCCGGCCACGTCAAGTTCACGACCTGGACGCTGCGCTACAACAAGTGCCTGTGGCTCAAGCTGGAGGGACTGGAAAAGCACTGGGAGCGGGCGACCGCGGACGCGACGACACAGGCGGACGAGGTTCAGATTACCACGCAAAACGTGACCGCCCTCAGCCTGAATTTCGGGTCGGGCGAGTGCCCTCTCGACGCGACCGACAAGCCGAAAGTGACGATTGACGACCAGGAGTTGGTGGGCACCCCGATCCTGTCGGACCGTTCGTGGACGAGCCATTTCGCCAAGAACAAGGACGGCAAGTGGGCAACGGTCGCCCAGTTCGACGACAAAGAGTTACGCAAGCGTCCGGGCCTGCAAGGGCCGATCGACGACGCCTTCATGGACAGCTTCCTGATGGTCAAGCCGACCGGCAAGGCGCTGAACGAAAAGGTCGGCCAGTGGACGGCGGGCGAGATGGACCACGCGGTCAAGGCGTGGCGTGCCCAGTTCCGCGGCGAAGCCCGCATCAGGACGGATGCCGACGTGAGCGACGCCGACATCGCGGCCCACAACCTGATACTGTGGGGCGACCCGAGTAGCAACAAGGTCCTGGCGAAGATCGCGGACAAACTGCCGATCAAATGGAGTGCCGAGGGTGTGCGGGTCGGTAAGCAAGCGTTCAAACCGGACGGCCATGCGCTGGTGCTGATCTATCCCAACCCGCTGAACCCGAAGCGGTATGTGGTGCTCAACAGCGGCTTCACGTTCCGCGAGTACGATTATTTGAACAACGCCCGGCAGATCGCAAAGTTGCCGGACTACGCCGTGATTGACCTGGCCACGCCGCCAAATGCACGGGCACCGGGTGCCATCGCGACGGCAGGCTTCTTCGACGACGATTGGAAGCTGGTGGAGGAGAAGAAGTAATTCGGCTACCTTGATCTTGTGGGTCAGGATGCCGATCCTGACACGGTAGCGGCTGTCAGGATCGGCATCCTGACCCACATAAGGAGGTTTCCATGTCAGGCAGAATCCTCGCATTATCGACCGCGGCCTTGCTGGCGTGGGCCACCGTTGCCACGGCCGCGCCGCCGGGCGCGCTGGACCTCATTCCCGAAGACGCGGCGGCTGGCCTTGCTATCCGCAACCTCGACGACCTGATTAAAAAGGGTGACAAATTCGTCGACGACGGCGGCTTTGGCAAGGACATGCGCCCGTCGCAGCTGTTCACGCTCTTTTACACCTCCCAGGGTATCAGCGATGCCGTGGATCAAAACGCCGGCGCTGCCATCCTGGTGGCGAACCCGGAAATCCTTGGCGTCGAACTGTTCAAAAATAACGGCCCGGATTTCGACGTGCTGCTGCGGTTGAGCGTGGCCGTCGTGCCGTTCACGGACGCGGACAAGATCGGCGCGTGTTTTGAAATCAAGAAGGGGTCCTTGCAACCGGGCAAGGTGGTGAAGGGTAAAGGCAAGGATTTCGGCACGTTCTTTACGGTACGCGATAAGCACCTGATTTATGGCAATGAAGAAAAGGTCGTCGCCGCCGTCGCCAAGGCCAAGCCGGTCGGCAGCGCTCTCACCGCGGACCGCCGTAAGGCCCTCAACGAGGCCGACGCGGTGTTGCACCTTAACCCCCAGGCGCTGGGCGACCAGTGGGCGCTGTTTCTCAAGGAGCTGGAAGGCCAGTTCGTCGGCGCGGCCGGCGGCGACGAGCAAAAGGTGGCGCACGAACTGGTCGAAGGCCTGGCCGAAGCTCGCTACGTCGTGTTCGGCCTGCGCGTTGACGACGGGCTGGGGGTCAGCGTGGGGATCGGGTTCCCCAAAAACAAGAACGAGGCGACGAAAAAGCTCCTGACGACGCTCGAGACCGGGCCGGGCGCGTCCGACCTCAACGGGTTGCCGGAAGGCCGCGTCGTCGCCGCCCAGGCCACCAAGGGCGACGGCGCGCGCAACACTGCAATCGTCAAGGTGTTCTTCCAGGGGTTCGCGCAAACGAAATTGCTCCTGTCGGCGTCAGAGCGGACGAACTTCGCCGGCGTCTTCGCGGAGGTTTGGCAGCGGCTCAAGGGCAGCCGCTTTGCCGTCTACCACAACGCCGACGAGACCAAGCACGGTCTGTTCAGCGTGCTCGCCATCCTCGACACGGACGACCCGGAGCAGTTCCTCAAGGAAATGCGCAAACTCGCCCACTTCGCCGACGGCGAAAGCTTTGACCTGTCGGCCAAGAACCCCCGCAAGGACGACGTTGCCGCCGTCGAGCAGTTGATCCGCGACTTGGGGTCCGACAAGTATGAAGTGCGCGAGTCGGCCAGCACGAAACTCGGTATCATCGGCGACGCCGCCTTGCCCTATCTCGAAAAGGCGCTAAAATCTGACGACGCCGAGGTGAGCCGGCGGGCGCAGGCACTTAAAACGAGCATCGAGGACTCTGCCGAGTTGCGCAAAAAGGAACTACTCGTCAAGGAGGCGATACCGCGCGTCCGGCCGACGTTCGTATTCGTTCCGAAGGCCGAGACGGCCGACGGCCACAAAATCGACGTGGTGGGGGTCAAGGTCGCGGACAAGGAGTTCGCGGCGGTGAAGCAATTTACCGAACTATTCGGTCCGGAATGGAACAAGATTCGCCTTGCGGTTCAGGGCAAGCAGGTCGTCGTGCTGCTGGGTTCCGACCAGGAACTGTTGAAGGCCGCGCTGAAGAACGTGAAAGACGGCAAAAAGGGTCTCGGCGAGGCGAAGCACCTGGCGGCGTTCGCCAAGCAGGCTGACCCGGCCCGCAAGGTCGAGTTCCACGCAGCCCTACAAGCCCTGACGGTGGAAACGGAGGCGGAGTGGAAGGCCCTGAAGCAGGCGGACGCGAAGCCGTCGTTGACTTCGTTCGCGCTGACGGTGGACGCGGAGCGCTTGCAGTTAGACGTTTGGATTCCGATCGCGGAGGCGAAGGTCATCGCCAAAAAGGCGGGCGTCCCGTAATGAATCTGTAACCGTTCACCGGCATCAACTTCTCCCCCCTTACGAAGGGGGGGTAGGGGGGGGTGGAGCGGACGCCATGACGGAGTACTTCACTATCTTGACCCCCCCTACCCCCCCTTCGTAAGGGGGGGAGTGAATGGTTACACGAAATGTACTCCCTGCTCCAGGACCTGTTGCAACCGGCCGTCCTCTTGCAGTTCGCGATCGCGCTGACGCTGCTGTACCTGTTCGTCCGGCAGGTCGTGCCGCGGCGGCGGCTGAGGTTCCTGATCGCCCTCTTCCTCCTGCAATTGATCCTCTCGACGCCGGCGGCGGGCTACCTCCTGGAAGGGTCGCTCGAATGGCAAAACCCGCCACTGGAGGACCGGCCCGACGACGCCGGCGCGATTGTCCTGCTGGGCGGCTATGTCAACGACATCGACACGGTACGGCCGTCGCCGGAGTTGGACCCGGTCGGCGCGATGCGCACCTTGCACGCCGCCGACCTGTATAAAAAGGGCAAGCCGTGTCCGGTCCTCGTCACCGGCGGCAAGGCGGATCCGGAGAACGAGGGCGCGACGCCCGCCGAGACGATGGCGAAACTGCTACGCGAGCTTGGTGTGCCGGACAGGGACATCGTCGTGGAAACGCAGTCGCGTAACACCTACGAAAACGCCGTCGAAAGCGGCAAAATCCTGCGCGCCCGCGGCATTACGCGCATCGTCCTGGTGACGGACGCCCGGCACCTGGTACGCGCGACGGCGTGCTTTCGCAAGGAGGGGTTCGACGTGGTGCCGTCGGGCTGTGCCTACCATGCGACGACGTGGCGGACCTCGGTCGGCGCGTTTTTGCCGGACGGCAGCGGCCTGACAGCACTGGCGGAGGCGACGCACGAGTGGGCCGGGATGCTGTGGTATCGCCTCCAGGGACGCCTGTGAATACGGAGACTTCAACGGTGCCGCACGACGCCATCGCCGCGTATCACGACCTGCTGACCGACGACCTCGCCGCCGCTTCGCAAGTTCACCTCGACGACTTGCAGCAGCGCAACAACCTCGTGTTCGGCAGCCGCCCGCTGTGTACGACGCTGCGACCGCGGTTCCTGACGCCGCGCCAGTACCGCTTTCTGCAAACGCGCGTGGCCGTGCTGATGAAGGCGTTCGGCACCATTCACGCGGCCGCCCTGGCCGACGCCGGGTTTCGCAAGCAATTTCGGCTGCTCGATTACGAGGACGCCTTGCTCGGCCCCGACCCCGGCTACCGGTCGCCGATGCCGGTGTCGCGCCTCGACGCCTTCTTCGTCTCCGAGGACGAGCTAAAATTCACCGAGTTCAACGCCGAGACGCCCGCCGGCTCCGCGTACACCGACACGCTGACCCCCATCGTCCTGACGATGCCGGTGATGCGCGAATTCCAGCGGCGCTACCGCGTCGTGCCACTGCCGACCATGCCCTCGGTCCACAACGCTTTGCTGGACGCTTACCGCCAATTTGCGGGCACGCGCGCGTTGCCGCGCATCGCCATCCTCGACTGGCGCGAGGTGCCGACTTTTGTCGAGTTCGTCCTGTTCGAGCGCTATTTCCACGCGCTAGGTCTGGAATGTAAAATAATCGACCCACGCGAGGTGGAATACCGCGACGGCAAATTGTGTCACGGCGACTACCACATCACGCTCATTTACAAGCGCGTGCTCATTAGCGAATTGCTGGAGCGCGGCGGCGTCGAGCACCCGGTCGTGCGGGCGGTGCGCGACGGCGCGGTGTGCATGGTCAACCCGTTCCGCTGCAAGCCGCTGTACAAGAAAGCAAGCCTGGCGGTCCTCAGCGACGAGCGCAACCGCCATCTGTTCACGCCGGACGAACTGCAAGCGATCCAAGCCCACATCCCCTGGACGCGCGTCGTGGAGGAACGCAACAGCGAAGCCGACGGCCGACCGATCGACTTGATTCCGCACGTCCTCCAGGGCCGCGAATCCCTCGTGCTGAAGCCGAACGACGACTACGGCGGCAAGGGCATCGTGCTCGGCTGGACGGTGGACGCTTCAACGTGGGAGCAGGCGGTGCGGCACGCCCTGACGACGCCGTACGTCGTGCAAGAGCGCGTCCGCTTGCCGCAGGAACCATTTCCGAGCATGGTCGAGGGCAAACTCAGCATCACGGACCGGATGCTGGACACGGCACCGTTCGTGTTTAACGGCGACTACATGGAAGGCTGTCTGACGCGGATCGCGACCGACCCGCTGCTGAACGTGACGGCGGGCGGCGGTTCGACCGTGACGACGTTCATCGTCGAGCCGCGGTAAAGGTTTGCAGGTAAGTGTAACGGTGAAATGAGAAATCCCGACTTCATCCTGCCCGATAGAATTGAAGGAATTAGTGCCTCTTGGGAGAAATGCCAATGCCGGTCCTTTACTTGGAAGACGTGCCGAACGAGGTCTACGACCGCCTCCGACAACTGGCCGGAGTACACAACCGCAGCTTGGAAGCAGAGGCCGTAAACCTGTTACAGCAGGGTTTGGGGGCAACGCCTGCTGGCCGCACCCAAGCGGAAGTGTTAGCGGAATTACGGCGGCGCAGCTTCACCCCCCCGCCCGGAACGCCAGAGTCCGTCGAACTACTCCGCGAGGACCGGGGGCGATGATTACCACCCCGGTTTCTTGTGTCGTGGATGCACGCGTGGGCGTCAAGCTCGTCGTCACAGAAGCTTTTTCCGATAAAGCGCACGCGCTGTTCGCGCATCTTGCCCGTGACCCGGCGGCGCGGTTTTTTGTCCCAAGCCTGTTCGACATTGAATGTGCCAACATCCTGTGGAAACAGGTCCAGCGCTTCGGCTACCCCCTCGTTGATGCCCAGTCCAACCTGACCGTATTAACCACCTTGGCTATGCAGCGCTTATCGGTGACCGGCCTTGCCGCTGACGCCCTTACCTTGGCAGCTAGGCACGGAATCAGTGCCTACGACGCTTGCTACGTCGCCGCCGCGCAGCGGTTAGCAATTCCCTTAATTACGGCGGACGCAAAGTTGGTTGCAAAAATGATCGGAACTTCTCACGCCGTTTTGGGCTTGGGTTTGCTTACCATTCCGTCCCCGCCTTGACCGCGGTTTGATCCAAAAAAGGTTGGCGACGACCTTTCCTTTTCATCCCGCGGGATTCCGTTCTTGCCCCAGGACTCAGAGCCGCGGCGGCGGCGTGGCCTTGGAGCTTTTCTTGGGCGACGGCGGCGCACCCCCGCCGACGCGGATCGGCGTCTTGCACAGCAGACACGTCACGACGTTGCCCTTCTCATGCTCCTCGACGAGCATGTACTTGCGGCATTTCGGGTTGGGACATTGAACGGCGAATACCATAGGTCGGTCGTCCGGAATTGCCGCTTGCGGCTTTGCAAAGCCGCAAGCGGCAAATCTCGATCTTTCACTGAATGCGCAGCCCGCGCACCCACTCCGCCTCGCGGGCGATCTCGGCGTCGGTGAGGCCGCTGCTGCGGTGGATTTCGGTTCGGGCCATCTTGCCGCTCGTCATGTCGAGCGCCATCACGTCAATCAAACCGTTGCTGCCGACGCCGCAACGCACCTGGATCGGCGAGTGGCTCGGCAACTGCATTTGCAACCCCTCGATCCAGCACTCGCCGATGCTGATGCAGTCTTCCGACGCGGTGGCGTCGCCTTGCAACACCTTCACGCGGACGTTGTGCTGGTTCTCGACCACCGTATAGTACACCCGGCTCGCGGCGGTCGGCAACATCGTGTTCTTCGGGACCAGGATGCTGTTGATCCGATCCGACCCTTTCTTGACTTCGATGCCGAGGCTGTGGGCGTTGACGTTGATCTCGACCACCTGGCCCAGCTCGTGCAATTCCGCCGGTTCCAGCTTCGACCCCGGCGGCGCTTCGTGGGCGGTGAGGATGCCGGCGTGCAGCGCCGCGCCGCGGGCTACGACCTCGCTGACGGCCAGCGAGTTGTCGGGGGCCTTGCCGGTCAGGTCGCGAATCATCTGCCCCGTCATCGGCATGTGCGTCGAGCCGCCGACGAGCAGGATGCTGTCCACCTGGTCCCAGGTGAGCTTGGCGCGGTTGAGCACCTGCTGCGCCGTCAGCCGGGTGCGCATGAGCAGGTCTTTCGTAAACGTCTCGAACTCGACGCGGGTGATCGGCACCGTCAACACGCGGCCGCCCTGCGAACAGGTGACGCTGGTCTGCGGCAGCTTGCTCAGGGTGCGCTTGGCCCGCTCGGCGGACGATTGCAGGTTGACCAGCGCCATCGGGTCGGTGCGCGGGTCGGTGCCGTGCTGCTTGATGAACTGGGTCGCGACGTGGTTGACGATGCGGTCGTCCCAGTCCTTGCCGCCCAGGCGCACGTCGCCCTCGATGGCCAATGTCTGAAACCGCCGTTGCGACAGGTGTACCAGCGTCACGTCGAAGGTGCCGCCGCCGAGGTCGTAGACCATGACGGTTTTCTGGCGGTCGAGTCCCGTGGCTTGCAGCAGGTTGCCGCCGCCGGAGCGCGACAACTGGAACGAGTAGGCGAGCGCCGCGGCGGTCGGCTCGTCGAGGATGTCCACCACGTCGAGACCGGCGATGCGGCCGGCGTCCTTGGTGGCCTTGCGGCGCGTGTCGTCGAAGTAGGCGGGGACGGTGATGACGGCCTTGCGGATGGGGCCGACGCGCAGCTCGGCGTCCAGGATGAGCTTGCGGAGGATGACGGCGGACAGCGTTTCGGGCCGGAACTCGCGGCCGGCGACGGTGCGGCCGTAGGTCGGGTGGCCCATGTTGCGCTTGATGAGCGTGGCAACGCGGTCGGGCTGTTCGAGGGCCACGTCGAGGGCGGGTTGGCCGACGACGGCGCCGTTGTCGTCGAGGAGGAGGACGGCGCTGGGCGTGAGCATCTCGCCGTCGCGGTTGGGCAGTGTGAGGGGCTGGCCGTGGTCGTCGAGGGTCGCGATGGCCGAGAAGGTGGTGCCCAGGTCAATGCCGACCAGTTTGCCCGTGCCAGGCGCCATGTCGTCTACCTTACTGCGTAAAGGCCGGGAGAGGCGAGATTTAACCATTTACCGAACGGTCATTGTAACCGGCCGGGCGCGCCGACGGAAGAGAAAGCCGGGATGGGCTTGCCTGGGAAGGCGCGGTTTGGGACACTTGGGTTCTGGCCGCTGGCGGCTTTGCAGAGGAAGGCAAAGCCGCCAGCGGCGACAAGGATGGACCCTATGCCCGGCAGGAGCCGAACCCCGTTGCCCGCCATCGACGCCCGGCGCATCGCGCTCATCAAGCCGAGCGCTCTGGGCGACATTGTTCACAGCCTGCCGGTGCTGACCGCGCTGCGGCGACGGTTTCCGACGGCCCACATCACCTGGGTCGTCAACCGCGCTTACGAACCGCTGCTGCAAGGCCACCCCCACCTCGACGAGACGTTGCCGTTCGACCGCGGCGTGCTGCGCGGCGGCTGGTGGGGGGCGACGCGCGCGGCACTGGACTTTCTCGGCGTGCTGCGCCGGCGGCATTTCGATTTCGTCGTCGATCTGCAAGGGTTGTTGCGCAGCGGCATCATGGCGGCGGCGACCGGGGCAAAGTACCGTCTCGGCCTCCACTCGGCACGCGAGGGGGCCGGGTTGTGCTACACGCACGCGGTCGGCGTGGCGACCTTGAACGAACTGCACGCCGTCGATCGCTACTGGGAAGTCGCCGCCGCGCTCGGCGTCGGCGACGGGCCGAAGGAGTTTCACGTTCCCGTCGCAGATCCCGCGCAAGAGTGGGCGGAGGAGACGCTGCGCGGTTTGCCGAGGCCGTGGTTGGTGCTGGGCGTCGGCTCGCGCTGGGTGACGAAGCAGTGGCTGCCGGAACATTTTGCCGCCCTGGCGCAACAGGCCCAGGGGCGGTTCGGCGGTACGGCTGTCTTCGTCGGCACCGGCGACGAAACGCCGTTGGCGCAGGCGGTGCAGGCGCAGCTCGTCGGCCCGACCCTCAACCTGGCCGGGCGCACGACCATCCCGCAGCTGACGGCCGTGCTGGCGCGGGCCGACGCGATGGTGGCGAACGACACGGGACCGCTGCACCTGGCGGCGGCGCTAGGCCGGCCGGTAGTCGCTCCGTATACTTGCACCAAGGTACGGCTGACGGGGCCGTACCAGTCGCCGGCCACCGCCGTCGAGAGCCGTGTCTGGTGCCAGGGCAGTTATCTCAAACGCTGCCCGCGCATGGAGTGCATGACGGAACTGACGCCGGACCGCTTGTGGCCCGTGCTACGCGAGGTGCTGCAATCATGGGAGAGTCGAAGCCGGTCCGCCTGATCCTCGCCAGCGCCTCGCAGGGTCGGCGCGTTTTGCTCGAACGCACCGGCATCCCTTTTGAAATCATGCCCGCCGACGTGGACGAGCCGGAGACCGGCTTTGCCGACCCGCGCACGATGGTGCAAACCGTCTCCTGGCTCAAGGCCGCCGCCGTCGCGCCGCGCATCGACCAAGGGCTAGTCCTCGCGGCCGACACCATCGGTTGGATCAACGGCCATCCCGTGCTGAAAGCCGACGACGAGGCCGACGCCCGCCGCATCCTGCGCGAACTATCCGGCAGCGTCCACGAACTCTGGACCGGCGTGGTGCTTTGGCGGCGGCCCGACGATTTGCAAATCGCCTGGCAAGAACGCAGCCGGGTCGCGTTCGCCCCGATGAGCGACGCGGTGTTGGAACAGTACCTGGCGACGCGCTCGTGGCGCGGCCATTCCGGCGCGTACGCGATCAGGGAGCAGGGCGATCCGTTTGTGCAGGTGATCGAAGGCAGTCTCACCAACGTCATCGGGTTGCCGCTGGAGAGCCTGACCCGGACGTTGGAGTGGTTGCAACACTGAACCGCCGCTTGCGGCTTTGCGGTTTTGCCCCGCAACGCCGCAAGCGGCAATACCACAATCCCATGCAAAACCACGGCCCCTGGAAGATCACCGGCACCCAGCAGGTCTACCAGGACCCGTGGCTGAGCCTCCGCCGGGACGACGTGATCCGCCCCGACGGCGCGCCCGGCACGCACGTCGTCGTCCACATCAAGCCCGGCGTCTCGGTCCTGCCGCTGGACGACGCGGGTTTCGTCTACCTCACCGACGAGTTTCACTACGCGGTGGGCCGCAACACGCTGGAGGTGGTCAGCGGCGGTATCGACCCCGGCGAGGACGCAGTGACGGCGGCCCGGCGCGAATTGCGCGAAGGGCTTGGCATCACGGCCGCGACGTGGACCCATCTGGGTGTGGCGGATCCGTTCACCGCAACGGTGCTGTCGCCGACGCAGTTATACCTGGCCCAAGGTCTGACCTTCGGGCAGGACGAGCGCGAAGGGACGGAGTTGATCCGCTGTGTAAAGTTGGCGCTGGCAGAGGCAGTCGCGGCAGTCATGGAAAGCCGCATCACCCACGCGCCGAGCTGCGTGCTGGTGTTGAAAACGCACGTTTTATTGTCCACCCATGATTGTCACTAATACGTGCAGCCCGGAGACGGGCCGGTTTTTTGGGTCAGGATTCCGATTCTGACAGGAGGCTGTGCCCTGCGGGACGCACTTGACCCATGGGTCGGAATTCTGACCCACGGCACAGGATTCCACGCCGGGGCGAAAGTCGTCCCGCCGTTTCGCCAAGCCTACTTGTCCAAACCGGCAAGCCTTTGCTCAACTCTTGGGATCTTGCCGAGGAATCATCTCCACGTTGGTTTCCCTTCCGCCTGCTGCGTGAGTTCCTCAGCGGTTTATCTCCCCAAATTAGCTGTTTTGTCTTGTGTGTAATTCCATTTTGGAATACAATGTGGCTTGTGGACGATTAGGACTGGCTTTTTTATTCCTAAACGGTATACTCTTATGTGGAAACTTGTTCCAACGGACTTGTTCGAGAGGCGAAAAAAGGCGTACCAAAAGAAGCAGCCCGCGGCACTCATTGCGGTTCTTGAAAACCTGGCGGACTACGTTGCGGCGCTGGGAGAGGGAACGAAACCGCTACAAATTAAGGCTGGATTTATCCATTCCGAAGGGCTAGGCGTGCTGGCGATTGACCAAAAAGGGGCCGTAAGGAAGCTCGCGCAAACGCGACTGTACATCTACCCCGACGCCGTCTCTGAATGCCTGTACTTGATTACGTTGGGGGACAAGTCCTCCCAAAAAGAAGATATCAAGACGAGCCACGTGTTCGTCAATGGCCTGCCGAAGGGAGACAAATCCGACCATGAACAATGACCAAAGCAAGCGGTTCAAGAGCGTTTCCGAGATGACGCAAGAGCTTTCCGACGACCAGGCTTTTGCTGACAAGGTCGATGATCGGCTTGCGGCGAGGCAAATCGTCAGGACGCTGTTCGCCAAGCGGTCGGCAAAGGGTATGTCGCAAAAGGACGTTGCGACAAAGCTTGAATGCACGCAAAGCCGCATCTCTAAACTCGAAAAAGGGGATGACAAAGATTTGCGGCTCGGTGACCTCGTGGCATACGCCGATGCTATCGGTCTGGATCTCAATTTAGTCCTTACCAAGCAAGGCATGACGCTGGCCGATCAGGTAAAATACCACGCTTTTTGCATAAAAGCGTTGCTAGACAAGTTGGCCCAATTGGCAGTGGAATCTGGAGACCCAAGCATTGCGAAGGGGGTCCACCACTTTTTTGGCGAAGCCAAATACAATCTCGGCCTGATCGTGCAGGGGTCGGCCGGCATTTTGTTGCCAGCCTCCACGGAAAAACCGGCCCCCCGAGTTCGGTATCGAGTTGAGGTGAAAGAGATAGACATCGATGCGCCAAGCGACTTAACTCCGTGCGGCGAACACCCGTAGTAAATTGCCGCAGACCGGGTTCAGAACCCAGTCTGCGGCATTTCGACGGAAGGGACTGCTTGGTTGCCGACATGACTGCTGTTTCGAGGGCACGACGCTTACGCGACAGGGTGCCCGATTGCGTCCCCTTGGACCGCGCGGACGAGGACGCCCTACCGACCCCTGCCAAGGCGCAAAAGCTTGGCAAGGGTTGGATTTTGGCACGCAGCGACCGTTAAGAGTAGGCAGCGGCGCAGATAGACGCTTGCCAAGACTTGGCAAGGGTCGGCGAAGGGGAGGTGGCAAGGATCCCTTTGGCATGCCCCTTGGCAGAAGCCGGTTGGGTGGAACATTCGTTCCGAGGTAATAAGAAGACGCCAGGATCAACGCGGTGACCAACGGGGTATTCACACCCGCACCCGCTGCCAACGGCCGCCCGCGAAGCGCGCCACGAAGAACGCGCCGCGGACCAGCAAGTCCGCACACATCGCCAGCCACGCACCGTACAGGCCGAGGTTGCCGCCCGGCACCACGCCCCAGGTGCCGAAATCCAGTTGCGGCTGCGTCAGTGCGTACGCCAGGGGAATGCGGACCACGAAGAAACCGAACCACGTGAACAGCACCGGCAAGCGCGTGTCGCCGGCGCCGCGCAGCGAACTGGTAAGGATCGTCGTCGCCGCCAACGCCGGCATGGCGAACGCGACCAGTTGCAAGACCGGCACGCCTTGCTCGACGATGTCCCGCTGGTGTTCGTACGGGCAGGACAGCAGGAACATCGGCCGTGCCAGGGTGTAGAACACCACCCCCATGAGCGTCATCAGGCCGCCGCCCAGCGCGAACGAAGTCCACGCCCCGCGCGCCGCCAGGTCCGGTCGCCGGGCGCCGAGGTACTGGCCCACCAGCGTCATCGCCACCGTGCCGAACGCCGCCCCGGATTGGTAGCCCAGCGCTTCCCAGCGTAGCGCAATGCCGTGCGCCGCCTGCGCCGCGAGGTCGGGCAGGCCGTTGACGATGCTCAAAAACCATAACTGGGCGACGCCGACCGACATGCTGTCCGCCCCCGCCGGTATGCTGACTCGCAGGATGCGCCATAACAGCCCGGCGTCGGGTAACAACTGCCGGGCCTGAAGCAATAACCCGGCGCGGCCGCGCACCAGCACGGCGACGACCGCCAGCGCGCCGAGGGTGTGGCTAATGGCCGTGCCCAGCGCGATTCCCTGGAAGCCGAACGTGCGGTTCAGATACCACGCGAGGGGTATATTGACGACGGCGACGACGCCGAGCACCCACGAGCCGCTGCGCGTGTCGCCGGCCCCGACCAGGCACGCGATGCCCGCCTGTTCGACCATTTGAAAGACCAATAGCCAGAACAACGGCTGCAAATAATCCAGGGCGAATTGCAAACTGTCGCCGTGCAATTGCAACGCCGTTAACAGGGACGGCATGCCGACCAAACCGAGGACGCTGCCGACGAGGCCGAGGACCACGGCAAGCAGCAACCCCTGGTTGGCGGCGTGGCGGGCACCAAGACGGTCCCCCGCGCCGGTGAGTCGGGCGACGAGTGCCGTGCTGCCGACGCTAACGAAGACGGTGTAACAGGTGATGAACCACAAGAGGTAGCCGGCCGTCGTCTGGGCGGCCTGCGACGCGGTTTGGGCTGCACCGGCGAGTTGACTGGACGACCCAGCCAGGTAGGTGTCGAAGAGCGGCACGCAGAGGACGAGCCATTGTTGCAACAGGACCGGCCAGACGAGGACGACGACGCGCCGCCACATGGGGCCGGGGATTTCGACGGCGGCCGGGTCGGGTTCGATCGGCACGAGGGGCGCGGCGACCGGTTCAGTCGCCGGTTCGGTCAGCGGATAATCGTCCACGCGCCGCCTCCCGCGCTGGCGAAGCGGTCGCCGGCGCGCAGCTTCCGGCCGGGTTGCGTCACGGCCTCCCCGTTGACGGTGAAGCCGCCCTCGCGCACCAGGTACTTCGCCTGCCCGCCGGTCTCGGCCAGGCCGACCGCTTTGACCGCCTGCGCCAGCGTGATGTGGTCGCCGCGGAGCCGCAGCGTGTTGGCGGGGTCCGGGTCGTTGTCGTTCATGCTCAGTTCCGTGCCTCTGAAACGCGGCTAAACGTCAACGGAACGCCGACCGCACGTTCGGGTTCATCAGGGCGATCAGTCCCCAAATGCCGCCGGCCGTGCCGAAGACGCAGCAACCGCCGGGCGAGATGACGGCCAACACCGAGGCGGTGACGCCCAGACCCCACATTTTCAGAGCGATCATGCAGACCCCGCCCGCAAGGATGAGGATGCCAAATAGTATCGAGACCGCGCCGATGCCGCCGTACACGACGACGGCAATGGTTTGGAATCCTTGGGGCGTAATCCCCTGTTTCTTCAGATTGTCCAGTTCCTGGCCCTGGTCCTGCCTCGTTTGGGCCTCGAAGGCTTCCGGGGGCATGTTGTAGATGGCGATGGCGGGCGGGATGGTCAACGCCCCCGCCAGCAGGTTCAACAGGCCGACGAGGATGTGGATGACGGCCGGCCCCAGGACGCGCCACCGTGCGCTTTGGCGGCCGGCGTCCGTCAGGCCGCCCACGGGGTCGAACGGATCGCGATAGTCGTACGGATCGATCGGCGACTCGCGCGCCGACCTGGCAGGGTCGGGGTTCTCGTAGGGGTCGGGCGGGTCGCGGGGGTCGAAACTCATGCGGGCACTCCGGGAACGTGGGCGTTTGCGGCGGTTTCCGCAAAGTGTGCGTATTGTACACGCACGTCGAGGAAAGCGAAGGGTCGTGGGGGCGCGCGGGTGTGGCAAAACTTTCGGGAGGTCTGCTGTAGGACGGGCTTCCAGCCCGTCCAGAGGACACGGACGGGCTGGAAGCCCGTCCTACGGACGAAAGCCCTCCCGAACGATTTGCCACACCCGGGCGCGCCGGCCGCGGCAGCAAGTCCCAATTGGCCTTCCCCGCCGCGCCGGTTTCGGGTATGCGACCGCCCGATTGGCGCGACTCGACGCAGGTAACCGAGGGAGGTTGGTCATGGACCCCACGGACGAGCAGCAACGCAACCGCGCAGGCCGCGCGGCGGTCGGACTGTTCGGACTCCTCCTGTTCCTGGGCAACGGCCACCGGCTGCACGCCCAAACTCCGACCGATGCCGTCGAACGGCTGCGCATCGTCCTTCTGACGACCACCGACGACGACCGGCTCCACGAACAGAAATTGCGAGAGTGCGTCGACGGACTGCGAGGCGTCGGCGACTTGCGGCGGGCCGTGACGCTGACGGAATGGAAGAACGACGGCAATCGGGCGGCCGTCGATGGCGCGCAGCGGAGTGCCGTCGCCGACCGGTTCGTGGTTTCGATGCGCGAGCTGCTCAAGAGTACGAAGCCGGCCACCGTCACCCTGGGCCTCGACATGCTCGTCGAAATGGCGGCCGAGGAGCGCGAGCGCCGCGACGCGTTCTGGCTGACGCGCCGCGTCACCCTGGAAGTGATCGACCTGGCCAAAAACGGCGAACCGCGCGTGCGGCCAGTCGCGGCACGGGTCCTGGGCCAGATCAATCCCGACTTGATGACCGCCGTGCCGGTTTTAGAGAATTTACTCCAATCGACCGACGCCAACCTCCGGCGCGCCGCGGCGGAGGGCCTTGCCACTCAGCTGCCATATGTGCTCGCGGAGGCCGGCTCGGCCGCGAACGCCTTTCATCCACGAGAAGGGCGGCGCGGCATGGTAAACTCGGCGAACGCCATCCTGGCCGCCATGAGCCACGGGTTCGGTGACAGCCAGGTCGAGGTGCGCCGCCACTGTCTGACGGCGACGTTGCGTGCCGCCGTGCGGGCGCAACAACTGCTGACCGAGGCACCCGCGGGGTACGACGACGAGGCGGAAACGCGGTTCAAGCGCACCCAGCTGGAAGACGAACGGGCCGACCTGCGGCCCCTACTGCTTGGGCTGCGCGACCAGTTGCCTTACCTGGCCGGTGCATTGCGGGACGAGGACCTGGACGGGCGCTTGGCGGCCCTGGGAACGTTGGAAGCGGTGGCGCGGGCCCGCTGGCGGTGGGTGCGGCAAGGCACCTGGCTGGCCGGGCCGACGCGCGGCGGGGTGCAGCCGTTGGTCGATGACCCGCTCGGCGACGGGTTGCAAGGCGTGTTGCCGGCGCTGGCGGGGACGCTGACCGACCCGGATGTGCGGGTGCGGCGGGCGGCGCTGGACGTGTTCGACGTGCTCGGACCGGCGGCAGCCCCGGCGGCACCGGCCGTGGCCCGCGTGCTGACCGACGCGGACCGGTTCGTGCGCTGGTCAGCCGTGCGCACGCTCAAGGCCATCGGCGCACCGGGGGCGTTGCCCGCGCTGCCCGCGCTGGCCAAACTGCTCGAAGACGCCGACGTGGACCTGGGCAAAGCCGCCATCGACGCGCTGGTGAGTCTCGACCCGACGGGCCGGGGCGTGCCGCCGCGTGGCAAACACCCGCCGAAGGACGCGCCCAACCGTAACGCGGTGCCGGCCCTGGTCCGCGCCGTCAAGGCACGCGAAGCCGACATGCGCGTCGCCGCCGTCCGCGCGCTGGAGGGCATGGGCGAAAACGCCCGCCCCGCCGTGCCCGTGCTGTCCGCGGCGCTGGGAGACCCCGAAGCGCGCGTACGGCAAGCGGCCGCCGGCACGCTGGGGGAACTCGGCCCCGTGGCGCGTGACGCCGTGCCCGACCTGAACCTGGCGCTCAAGGACCCCGACGCCAGCGTCCGCAGGGCGGCGAGCAACGCCCTGTTGCGGATCGCGCGCGCGACGCAACCCTGACGGTAACGGCTGACGACCCGGTGCGAATCGGGAGGTGCGAAAAGCGTGGCAGCGGACGGTTTCTCAACGGACAATCGACCGGCGGCGGCGCCACGCGGCCGCGCCCAGGACCGGCAGCGCCAGGGCCGCAAGGGTCAAGGTGCCCGGCTCCGGCACGTCGCGGATGATCGCCTCGACCGTGACCGTGGCGTGCGCGCTGATGCTGCCAGTCGTGCTGGCACCGGTCGGCCCCGGCGGCGTGTACGCGCCGATGGTCGCCGTATAGCGGTCGTTGCCCAGGACGATCGACTGCGTGACGGCGTTGGTGAAGGTGTTCTTGATGTTGGAGCTGAGGGCCGACAGGGTGCCGTCGAACTGGCCGCTGAAGGTCAGCGTCGAGCTGACGCCGGAGGCGTGGTCCAGCAGGTACAGCGCCAGGGCGTACGGCTTGGCGGTGAAATTGTCGGGGGTTTCGGGCGACGCACTGCTGTAGGCGCGGATGTTGGTGGCGACGATGTCGCTGCTGCCGATGGCGTCGCGGAGGCCCTCGTCGGTGAGGGTGATCTTGCCGGTGCCCGGACTGTCCGCGAACACTTCGTCGGGGCTGCGGGACCAGTTGTAGCTCCACTGGATCAGGTCCGCCCGTGCGTCGCTACCGAAGGTCAGTAGCCAAAGCAGGGCCGCCCCGCCGAGGGTGGCTGGCGCGTGTTTCATCCTTGTGGCTCCTTTCCCATCCTTGGATGGTTCGCCTGGGTGTAGGACCGGACGCCGCCCGCCGCCGCTGTGCGCGCCGCCGGGTCCGCCTCCGGTTGCTCATTGTCACTTCATAGCCGCCGACTCAAAAGATGTTGCCTGCCTCTCCGTTCCGATTGAATGGCCCTAAAATAAGGGAGACGCCACCCCGGTGTCAATCAGGGTTTTCGGGGGACTTGCGCCCCAAGAGGTGAGGGGAAATGGGGAAGCAATTGCCGCACCCGTTTGCGCGAACGGGGCGAGTCGCGTAGAGTGGGTCAAGCGCTTTGGCGCGCCGAGGGCGGAGTCGCTCGCCCCGCTGTCGTAGCCGCAAGCGGCGCGCGTGGTGGGTGAAGCCGGGGGTAAACCACCAAGCGGTACGCGTGGGGCGGCGGCCCGGCGACGCGTGGGCAGATGGGGGGGTATGGCTATGGGTGGGCG
>JBBRLG010000039.1:0-23373 GCA_038231495.1 Gemmatales bacterium
CCCAACCAGCCCCCCCCGCGCCCGACGCCGCCCCCGCGCCCGCCGCCTACCGCCCCCCCCCCGCGCCGGACCCCGCCCATCGGGCGGCACCGGCCGCTAAAGCTTGCCCCCCCACGCCTCCGAGGGCCAGACGGCAAAAATTCTCAACCTCAGTCCCTGGAAACGAGACGGGGTTGCCGACTACGCCTTACGCGAGCAGTTTTTCAACGACCTTGCCTTCGCGGAACAGCTGGATCGGCCGTCCGCTCGACGTGGTCAACTCCTGGTGCGGGTCCAGGCCGAGGTTTTGGAAGATCGTCGCGGACACGTCGTCCGGCGTGCAGGGTTCGTTGGCCGCGTCCATGCCCTGGGCGTCGGTCGTGCCATGCGCGTAGCCGCCCTTGAAGCCGCCGCCGGCCAACACCACCGCCATCGACCGCGCCCAGTGGTCGCGGCCCGCGTTCTTGTTGATCTTCGGCGTCCGGCCAAACTCGCCGACACAGTAGACGATCGTCTTGTCCAACATGCCGCGGTCGCTCAAGTCCTGGATCAAGGTGGCCAGCGTCTGGTCCAGCGACGGCAGCTGGCGCGTTTTCAGCGCCTGGAAATTCTGGCCGTGCGTGTCCCAGCCGCCCAGGCTGATCGTCACGAAACGCACGCCCGCTTCGACCAGTCGCCGTGCCGCCAGCGCGCCCTGGCCGAAACCGTTCTCGCCGTATTGTGCCCGCAATTCCGGCTTCTCCTGCGCCAGGTCGAACGCCTTTTTCGTCTTGTCGGAGCGCAGGATTTCGAGCGCCTGCTTGTGGAACGTGTCGTAGCCGTCCACCACGTCGGCCGACTTGTCCAGCTGCTTGAAGGTGGCGTCGAAATCCTTCAAAAGCTTCTCGCGATTTTCCAGCTCGTCGAGCGTGAAACCATTGGGCAGTTGGATGCCGCGGACGCTGTAGGTGCCGTTGCCGCCCTTGCCGGCGTTGCCGCCCTTGCCGCCGGCCGCGCCTTCGACGATGAACGGGTTGAACGCCGTGCCCAGGTAGCCGGCAACGCCGCCGGTCGCGGAACGCATCTCGCCGAAACTCACGAACGGTGGCACTCCCACTTCGCCGGGCAGCAGTTTCGTCGTCAGCGAGCCGAGGGCCGGGTATTGCAGTGCCGGCGTCGGCTTGTTGCCGGTCGTCATGAAGGTGGTGGCCGGACCGTGCGACGGGATGGTGTGGAACAGGGAGCGCACGACGGTGGCCTTGTCCATCACCTGGGCCATCTTCGGCAGGTGCTCGCTGATCTGCACGCCCTTGGCCTTCGTGTCGATCGGCTTGAATTCGCCGCGGATGCCCTCCGGGGCGTCGGGCTTCAGATCCCACATGTCGATCGAGGCGGGACCGCCGCCGAGCCAGAGCAAGATGACGGCCTCGGCCTTGCGTTTCTTGGCGGGTTCGTCGTTGCGCGACGCCGTTGCTTCGAGGCGCAGCAGTTGCGGCAGCGTCAGGCCCATCAGGCCGGCGGCGCCGATCTTCAGGAAGTCGCGGCGGTAGAAACCTTCGCAGTCCGATAAGCGATTGAGCATGGTGTCGATGTCCTTTCACGCCCTGGCAGGTCCCCCCGCGCGGCCGTCGTCCCAGGGCAACCCGGACGACCGCAGCGTATTGCGGTTAGTGATTGAAAATGAATTCGGTCGTGTTGATGATCGCCCAGAGGGCGTCGTTGAACGCCGCCTCGCGCGTTTTCGCCGACTTGCGGAACTCCCCGAACGCGGCCCGCTCCTTGTCCTGGGGCCGGCGCGCGAGGGTCGAAAGGAATAATGTTTCGAGCGCCTTGTCGTCGTCCTTTTCAGCAGCCAGGAGTGTCTTGACGCGGTTGTTCGGCTTGTCCAGCTTTTGCTTGAGCGTGTTGTCCGCCATCAGGAAAAGCTTCTGCGGCAGGCCCGGTTCCGTCGCCCGTTCGCAGTCGCAAGCGGTGGTCCGTGGCGGTCGCCCGAAGACGCGCAGGGCGTAGGCGACCGAGACGTTCTGCACGCGGCTGGAACCGACCTCGATGGCGTGACAATCCTTCGGCGCGTCCGGGCCGAAGTCCTCCGGCACGGCAAACGCCCCGGCGAGAACGTCCACCACGACTTCCGCCATCAGCGGGCGGACGTAGGCGTGCGCATAGTTCTTGCGGTCCAGGCGGTTGCTGTCGTTGGTCAGGTGTGACAGCTGGTAGGTGCGCGAGTTGAGGATGGTGCGCTCCAGCCGGCGAATGTCGAACTTGCTCGCGATGAAATCCTTGGCCAGGGCGTCGAGCAGCTTCTCGTTAGACGGCGGGTTGGCGAGCGAGAAATCGTCCACCGGGTTGACGATGCCGACGCCGAAATAATGGCCCCAGGTGCGGTTGACGAAGCTGCGGGCGAAGAAGGGGTTGTCGTCGCGGCGCATCCACTCGAACAGCGCGACGCGCGGATCCTCGCCGGCTTTCACGGTGATTTCCGGTCCGCCCAGCGCCTTGGGACCGAGCGGCCGGTTCGTCTCCGGGTTGGGCAGGGGAGCGGTGCCCTTGCCGCCGCCGCCAATGAAGACTTCGCGGATCGTTAATAGGTTGGCCGCGGCTTTGGGGTCGGTCGCGGCCTTCTTGCGGTCGGCGTTGGCGGTGTCAAAAACGGTCTTGCTGGCCGGCGACGTGCCGAAGCTGACGGCGGCGAAGATGTTGGCGTAGGAACGGTAGTCGGACTGGGTCCAGCGGTCGAACGGGTGCTTGTGGCACTGGGCGCATTCCAGCCGCACGCCGAGGAACGCGGCCGCGGTCTTTTCGCCCCACTGGTCCACCGTGACCGCTTGCTGCCGCCGCCAAAACAGGTCGAGGGTATTGCGTTCCGGGTAGCTGGTCGCGAAGCCCTTCTTGGCTTCCTCCTCGATCTGGTCGCAATGCTTGAGGTACTCTTCCGGCGACCAATTCTCGCGGCTCGTGGCGCAGAGGATGCCGCGGACGATCTCGTCGTAGGGCCGGTTCTCGGCGACGCGCTTGCGCAGCCATTCGTGCCACATCTGGCTGAGTTTTGGCTGGAAGAGCTGAGGATTTTCGAGCGCCGCCGTGTTGTTGCCGGTGATGTCGCTTAGCTTCGTCGCCCACAGCGCCGCGTGCAGCGGGTGGGCCAACAGCTCGTCGATCTTGCGGGCGCGCTTGTCGGCACTCGGGTCGGTCTCGAAGTCGAGGACCTCCTTCGCGGTCGGCAACATGCCGGTCGTGTCGAGCGTCACGCGCCGCAGGAATTCGCCGTCGTCGGCCAGGTCGGACGGGACGACGTTGAGGCGCTTCAACTTGGCAAAAACCTCACGGTCGATGTAGTTGAATGTCGGCACGTCGGGGTATTTGAAACCGGCGGGCGCCACGGTCGGCACCAGGACGCGCACCGGCAAGACGTTGCCGCGGTAGGAGACGACGATGGCCGTGTCGCCGGGCCGCAGCGCCTTGACCTCGCCGAGCGGGTTGACCTCGACGATCGTTTCGTCGTTGGTGCGGAAGTCGCAGAGGGGGGTGATGTTTTCGGTCGAGCCGTCGGCAAAGGTGGCCTGCACGGTCAACACGCCGGACAGGCCGGGTTTGGCAAAGGCGTATTCGGATGGCGTAATCGTTATCGCCTTGACCTCGCCGCTGCCCTTTTCCCAGGCCGCGCCCTGAACGATCCACTCGCGCAGCAGCTGGTACGCCCACGACTGCCGGTCGAACCGCGTCTTGCCGCCGTGGGCCACCTGGCCGGTCGCTTTGAGGAGGAGCAGGCTGCTATCGGGGTCCTGGCGGTTAATCCGGCGGCCGTTGGAATCGCGCGTGATGGCGAGGAAGTCTTTCTCCGGGTCGTAGCCGAACAGCGACAGGCGAAAGCCGCCCTTGCCCTGGAAAGAACCGTGGCATGAGCCGGAGTTGCAGCCGGTGCGGCCGAGGACGCCCATCAATTGGCGTTCAAAGTCCACTTTTTTGACGACGGCCCCGTCGGGCAGTTTCACGTCGGCGGCCGAGGCGGAACCGACGGCAAGGAAGAATAGGGCACAAGTTGAAAGCGCAATGCCGCAGCGGTTGCTGCTGGAGGCGTGCATATCGCGGTCCTCCGGGATGTTCCCTCTGGGTAGGCTGGTGCGAGGGAACCGGGTGGGAGAGCAGTTCTGGCGGGTGGTCCGGGGCGCGGGACGTAATTCCCGGTCGCCCCCTATCTAACCGCGGCCAGTGTAAAAAGTATCGCAGGCGAGCACAGAATGCAAGGAAGAATGTCGCGGTGGTGGAAAATTGACGGCGGGCGTGGCACGTCTGCCGTTTCTGGTAAACTGGTGGCGGTTGGCGACCGTCACCGTAGAGAGGACCGACGATGAAACTTTCCGATTCGCAGAAACGCTGGGGCCGCAGACTGGTGCTGGTCGGTGCGGCCCTCGTGTTGCTCCTCCTGGTCAACTACAGTTTTCGCGAACCGCGCTACCAGATCGTGGGCTGGCTGCGCGGTGAAACCTTCTTTGCAGGCAAGCCGGTGAGCTTGTGGAGCGTGGAGTTGCACGAATACGAAGCGTTAGCCAACTCCCCGGCCCGGCGGTCGCCCTCCGTGCTGAACACCTATCTTCCCTTCCTCTTTCCGAATCGTCTGGATACGCCCAACGTTTTGACTGCAACGAATGGCTCACTGCCGATGCTGATCGAATTGTTGAACGACCCGGACCCTCGGGTGCGAAATGCCGTTTGCCGCCGACTCATCGAATTCGGGCCGGCTGCAAGGTCGGCAATTCCAACCCTGGTCGAGATGTTGAACCACGAAGACCCGTCGGCTCGGCGTCTTGCCGTATCCTGTTTGCACCACTTTGATCCAAAACAGTGTAATGCCATCCTCCTCGAAAAGGCGCTTACGGACCCGTCCTCCGGCACGCCAGAGGAGGTAGTGCATTGGCTGGCAGGGTCTGCCGACCACAGTGAGTTGGCACGCGCTGCTTTAGTTGAAATGACCCGGCACCTGGACAAGGATGTGCGTAAGAGCGCCATTTATCATATGGTTCAAGTCGCCCCCGACCGCGCCCGCCCAATCCTGCTCGAATGGATTCGCAGTACGGACAAGGATCGGCGTTGGGTGTCTGTACACTATGTTTCTCGGCCAATTTCGCCCAATTCGCCTGGTGCGCCTGTTTCGCCTGACACTATCCCGGCCGATAAAAACCTCATTACCCTTCGTGAAGCTCTGCCGATCCTGCTTGGCTGGCTAAGCGAAAGGGACGACGAATGGCGTAAGGATACGCTTAAGTGGCTGGGCGAATTCGGCCCGGAAGCCAAGGAGGCAGTGCCGGCACTCCTGGAGATTTTGAAAAATCAGAACGACCCAGTCTACAAGGCAGCCTGGTCTGCGATAAACGAAATCGATCCAGACGCCGCCCGTTTGCTACTGCCGGCCGGAAAATAGTACCCGCGCCCGCACCGGAGGACCGATCCCATGAAGCCCCAGCCCCTCGCCTCCCCTGGCCGCCGGCTGCGCGACGCCTGGACTGCCGGACCGGTTGCGGTGCCCGGCGTGTTCAACCCGCTCGTCGCCCGCATCGCCGAGAACCTGGGCTTCCACACCGCGTACCTCTCCGGCGCGGCGTTGTCGGCAAGTAATGGCGTGCCGGATGTCGGCCTGTTGTCACTGACCGAGTTCGTCGAAGCGGCCCGCGCCCTAACCGCAGCGACGACCTTGCCGATCCTGTGCGACGCCGACACCGGCTTCGGCGAGGCACTGAACGTCGAACGAACGGTGCGTCTGTTTGAGGCGGCGGGCGTCGCGGGCATCCACCTGGAAGACCAGCAGTTGCCGAAGCGCTGCGGCCACCTGTCCGGCAAAGTGCTCGTCTCCGCCCCGGAGATGGCGGCGAAAATCCGGGCGGCGGTGGCGGCGCGGCGCGACCCTGATTTCGTGATCCTCGCCCGCACCGACGCCCGCGGCGTGACCGGCTTCGACGACGCGGTGGCCCGTGCCAGGCTGTACCTGGAAGCGGGGGCCGACGGCATTTTTCCCGAAGCGCTGGAGAGTGCCGACGAGTTCGCGGCGTTCGCGAAGGCGGTGCCGACGGTGCTGCTGGCGAACATGACGGAGTTCGGCCGTTCGCCGCCGTTGGATTTTGACGTGCTGGGTGCGCTGGGTTATCGCCTGGTGCTGTATCCCGTGACGGCGTTGCGGGCCGCGCTGCGGGCGGTGCAGGTGACGTTCGAGGACATCCTCAAAAAGGGCCACCAGCGCGACCGGCTGGACCACATGCTGACGCGCGCCGAGTTGTACGACCTGCTCGGCTACGCGGACTACGAAGCCCGCGACCGGGCCTACTTCAAATGAAACCACGGAATACACGGAACACACGGAAAAAAGACCGGAAGGCAATTACCTCTTCTTCGGTCTTTTTTCCGTGTGTTCCGTGTATTCCGTGGTTTCATCTGCTTTCAAACGGCAGCTTGACCGTCTCGGCCTGCGTCTCCGGCTGCACCTTCTTGGACGCAGCCACCTCGAACGGCCGACCGAGGCTGTTGCCGGCCAGATCCTCCAGCCGTGTGTCGGCGACCAGGTCGTACTTGCCCGCCTTCCAGGTTTGTGCCGGCGTGAATTGCCAGCGCGTCTCTTCTTGCGACAGGGCGACGGTGCCCGCAACCTTGTGGCCGTCGCCGTCCGTCACCCACACCAGGCGCGCGGCCAGGGCCGAGTCCATCGACTTGGGAAACGTCACGGTCAGCGGCTTAGCGCCGTTCGCGGCCGGCGCGTCGAGCTTCCACGCCTTCGCGTCCGGCGGCACGTCGTCTGGGGCGAGCACGCGGAACGATTTGCGGAAAGTCTCCTTCAGCGGTTCGCCGTTGGCGTCGTCCCAACCGCGGTCGATGACGAGCGTGTAGCGTTTGCCTTCCATAAGGGCCGGGCCGAGTTCTTCGCGCGGCTTCAACCCGCGCTTGATGCGGCCTGGATCGAAGAATAGCGTGAACCGTTTGCCGTCCGCATCCCACAATTCCTGGTCGAGTACCAAAAACGGCTTTGCCACCGGTTTGCCGTCGTCGCCGAGTAGCTGGATGTGCTCATACGCCTCGCCGCGGCTCATCGGGGCGGAGAAGTGCAGATAGAATTTCAGCTGGTTTTCGGGCAGCGCGTCGCGCGTCGGAAAGACCTGCTCCACGACCGTGGGCGGCAGTTGCGGCTTCGCGATGAACAGGTGCGCGACGACGGAGTTCAGGTCGGCCCGGTGATAAATCGCCTGGTAACGGACGCCGCGCATCAACGGGTAGCGCGGCTCGAAGTGAATTAAGCCTTCAGCAATCTTGTAATCGCCTAAAACGGGTATTTGGTCGGTCGCAACCTTGTTGTCGCGCTCGACATAGACGGCGAACACGGTCGTCCACTCGTCCGTCTTGAGTTTGCGCGCTTGCAACTCGGCCAACTCCTTAGCGTCGATGCCCGCGACTTCGACGGCGGTGCCGGTTTCGTCCGTGAGGCGGACGTGAGGGCCGTCGGACCGCTCGGTGTCGCGCGGGCTCGCGGACGGACGACACCCGGTTCCGAGGAGCAACAACACACCCACGCCCATCGCGAGAAGAAGGCGGTTCACGATCGCACCCGTTCTGAAAAAGCGTTGCACCAAAAGGAAGAACATCCGAAAACCGAAATCCGAAATCCCAACCTTGATTTCTCTTCTTTCGGATTTCGGATTTCGGATTTCGGATTTTCTTTAAGGCAGTTCGATGGTTTGCAGGTTGTATGAGCCGGTCTTGGTCTTGATGAGAACCAGCGCGTGTTCCTTGTCGAACGAGTCGAGGTGCACCACGCCGGTGAGGTCCTTGACGGTCTCGAACTTGACCCCCGCGGTGTCCTTGATCCGTTCCGTGATGCCCGCGGCTTTGTCGAGGCCTTCCGTCGGGATCTTCATCACGCCGTGGGCGCTGTTGGCCATCAGGACATATTCCTTGCCGTCTTTCTTGTAGACGATCATGTCCAACGGCACGTTGTGATTGCCCAGTTCGGCGACGGTCGTGCCCTTGACCTTGCTGCCCGGCTTCAGGTCCGACACCGGCACCCGAACCAACGGCGTGCAGGTGTAGGCCGCCAGCAGGTTCGCCTCGCCGCCGAGGTCGATGGGGATGAACGTGCGGATCGGCGACTTGGTTTCGACCTGGCCGTGCGAGCCGTGGTACATCTCGATGCTCGTGCCCTTGTCGGCTTCGGTGAAGGGGAACGGGATGGTGCGCAGCTTGGACGCGAACTCCTCGTTCGACAACCCCGCGACGTAAAGCTTGTCCTTGGCGAACGCGATGCAGGTGATGGCGTCGGTGCGCTTCTTGCTATCTTCGGTCGGGTTGGCCAATTTCGTCATGGAGAACTTGACGTCCTTCAGCGCGAAGTCCGTCACCTTGCCCGTGCGGTCCACCTTGACGATGGCCGGCTTGGCGTCCGCGCCTTTGCCGCGCGACATCGACAGGTAGGTGTTGCCGGAAATCGGGTTGACGGCCAGGTCGTTGAACAGCAGGTTTTTCGGCTCGACGCCGAGGAGCGACGCGATTTTCTCATCGACGTTCTCGACCTTGGGTCGGTCCTTGCCGGTGGCGGGCGTGTGGTCGTCGGTATCGATGGCGAAGATGGCGGCGGCCTGCGGGTCGGCGACGAACAGGATGCCCTGGGGGCCGAACGTGAGGGCGCCGACGGACTTCAATTCCGGCGTGCCTTTCTTGAGCGAGTCGGACAGGTCGGCGGCGCGGCTGCCGCCGGCGAGCAGCAGTCCGGCGGCCAGCGCGGACAGAACGAGACGGTTCATCCTCAACATGGGTGCTCTCCTTGTGGGTCGAAGCGGGATCGGGCTGAGGTTGTTATAGCAACCCGGCCACCCTGATGCCGCGCCGGCGGGCAATTGCAAGCAAGAAATCACAGTGCTATTGCCGCCGGGTGGGCGTCGGCAAAGGGGGTGAAAAGTGCAAGGCTCTTTCCACCTTCTTTCTCGACCCTCACTCCAAGTCCGCCTTGTAACCGTTCACTCCCCCCCTTACGAAGGGGGGGCAGGGGGGGTAAGAACGGTTGCGTTTAACAGTCCTGGCGTCCACTCCACCCCCCCGCGCCCCCCTTCGTAAGGGGGGGAGTGAACGGTTAGTCCGCCTTTTCCGCGTTTTCTCCTTGCTCTTGCGGGCACTGGACACGACGATGCACGGGTCGGTCGTTCGGCATCCCACCCGTTCAGGAACTCCGTCATGCGCATCAGACAATCGCTGGCCGCGCTGCTCGGCGCCGGTTTTCTCGGCTTCGTTGCGGTCTGCTTCTGCTCGGCGGACGAGCCGCCCAAGTCCGCGGAGCCGGGCACCCTCCTCGTCATCGACGCCGCCGGCAAGGAACAGAAACTCAAGACGTGGAACTACGTCGCCGGCACCCGCCACCTTGCCTGGTTGGCCCCCGTGGAAAAGGAGCCGGAACCCAAGGACAAGGAGGACAAGGACAAGCTGGCCAAGGACAAGCCCGCGAAGCCCGACAAGGCCAAGCCGGTCGCCGGCCCCGAAGCGCTCGAGTTCCGCGAGGAAACCTCGACCGTGTACGCCGACGGCATCCTGACGCTGATCCCGCTCGACCGACTGCGCGGCATCGACTACGACGCCGAGAAGGAGACCGTCACGGCCCGCGTCGCCACCGGCTCCAAGGCCGACGATGACGTCAAGCTCACCGGCCTGACGAAGTTTCTTAAAATCAACAAGATCATCATCGAGGCGGAGGTGGACAAGGGCGACCTCGGTCTGGCGGAGGTCAAGTTCCTGGGCGGCGTCCCGAAGGGCGGCATGAAGGGCATCCGCTTCCCGGCCCCGAAGGCCGCCGACGCACCCGCCGCCGGCCGGCCCGCCGTGGTCACGTCGTCCGACCGCACCGGCACGGCCAAGCACAAGGTTACGGACCTGCAACCGCTTTACCGCACGGGTGAAGCGCGCGAACGGACTTCGCCGCTGTTGTTCTTCAAGAAGACGCTCAAGGTTGATGTGGCCAAGGTCAAGTCGATCGTCGCCAGCGCCCCCGACGACGAGGACAAGGGTTGGCAAGTGGTGATGAAGGACGGCAACGACGAGAACTTGTCGCTGATGCGCAAGGTGACGCTGGACGGCAAGTCGGCGGACCTGGTCGGCCTGGTGGCGCGGGTGCCGGCGGGGTACAAGTTCTTTCCGCTGCACACCGTGGCGGAGATTCAGTTCGACAGTAGCGACGACTCGAAACCGGATATGGACAAGTAGTATTGCCGCTTGCGGCTTTGCCAGCCGGCAAAGCCGCAAGCCCGCCAGTGAAAGGGGCCTCGGTCATGACGATCCTCGTGAACTGTCCCGCTTGCCGTCACGTCCGCCAGGTGCAAGACCACGACGTCTGTCTCGGCGTGATGTGTCCGTACTGTCACAACGCTTACATGGATGCCGCCCATCGGCCGCTCGGCGAGTTTAAGGCGCTGCGCAGCTCGCTGAGCAGCAGTTCCTACACCGTGGACCTGGGCCAGTGGTTCGCCTACGCCAGCGCCCACTGGTCGTCGGTCCTCGGCCCTGTCATCGGCTTATTGCTCATCGAAGGGCTGGCGTGCCAGGCGATCGACAGTTTCGTACTCTTCCCCTACGTCGGGGGTCTGTTGATGCTGGTCCTGTCGCTGACTGTCCTGCCGCCGTTGGAAGCCGGCATGATCGTCGTCACGCTGGCCCAGCTCAAGGGCGACCCGTGGCACTTCCGCGACTGCTTCGCCGGCTTCCGTTCGCGCTGGCTGGGTTCACTGATTGCGTTTACGTGGATCCTGTTCGGCCTGTCGCTGGTCATTCTGACGCCGGTGTGGGTGCCGATCGTGGTCGGCGCGGTCGTTGAAGCCAAGGAATTGATCTGGTTCGGCCTGGCGGCGGCGCTGGTTTTCGTGCCCCTCTGCGTCTACGTCTCGGTGCGCATCGGCTTCTTCGGGCCGTATCTTATCATCGACCGCGATTTCGGACCGGTCGAGGCAATCAAAGAAAGTTGGGACCTGACGACGGGTCACTTCTGGGGCCTGTTCGGCGTTGCTCTGGTGCTTGCCCTGATGCAGGCGGGCGGCCTGCTCCTGTTCGGCGTCGGCCTGCTGTTGGTGTTGCCGCTCACGGCGCTCGTGCGCTCGTCGGGCTACTTGCTGGCCGGCGGCACGCGGCCGCCGATGAAACAACCCGAAGGCGCGTGACCATTTTCAACCCGTCTGTAAAGACGGGTTGACTTGCGCCGCCATCTACGCAATGATGCGTACTTAACGATTCGTTTCCCGCGGGAGGTTGCCAATGGCCGGACGCAAATCGCTCGCCCTGACGGAACGGCAGTTCGCCGCGCTGCAGGTCCTATGGGACCACGGTTCGCTCACGGTGCGCCAGCTCATGGAACACCTGCCGGGCGGCGAACGCCAACCCTATACCACGGCACTCGGCTTGCTGCAAAACATGGAAAAGGCGGGGCTGGTGACGCACGAGGAGGAAGGCACCACCTACCGCTACCTCGCCGCCGTCTCGCGTGCGGACGCGACCGGGACGCTCCTACGCGACTTCGTGGCCCGCTTCTTTTCCGGCTCCGCCGAGGCGCTCGTCCTGGGGTTGGTGGATAGCCAAACGCTGTCATCGAAAGAATTGCGTGAAATCGAGGCACGGCTCAAGGCTGCCGCCGGCCCAGTGCGAGGGCGCAAACCATGACCGACTTTCTGGAAACGACCGTCGAGCCGCTGCTGACGTTCCTGGCCGACTGGTCCCTGCGCTGGGCCGTGCTGATCGCCATACTCGCCGTGGTCCTGGGACTGATTCGGCCGCGCCGCGCCGCCGTCCGCTACCTTCTATGCCTGAGTGTGCTGGTCGCCGGCCAGGGTTTGCCCGCCTTGCCGCGCTGGGGCGGCGGCTTTCATTTCGTCCAACCGGCTCCCCCTACTGGCACGGAACCCGAAGTGGTCGCGGTGCCGGTGCGTCCTCTTCACCAGGACGAAACGCCGGTATCGGACGACATTCCGACGACTGCCGCGGTGGTTGAATCGACCGTAAGCGAACAGCCAGAAACGCCCGTGCCCGTCGCCTCGGCACCGCTCAATTACGGCAACGTCCTCATGGCAACCGTGGCCGGGGCGTGGGCTGTCGGCGTGGCTTTGCTGTTGTGCCGTCGTCTGGTTGGTGCCTGGTTTTTGCACCGACTGCGCCGCACTGCCTCGGCCGTCGGCGGTCCACCGCTTGCGTTGCTCGCGGCCTGTCGGGCGGACCTGGGACTGCGGCGAACTGTGGCCCTGGCGACGCATCCTCTCGTGCATTCGCCCGTCGCCTTTGGCTTGTTCCGCCCCATCATCGTCGTGCCGGAGGAATGGAGCGGGTTGCCCGAAACGGTGCAGCGCGCTACCTTACTGCACGAACTGGCGCACCTGGCTCGCGGCGACGACCGCCTGAACGTCTTGCTGGAACTGGTGCGCGTCATGTTCTTTTTTCACCCCGCGGTGCGCTGGCTTTTGGCGCGGTTGGAGCGCGAGCGCGAACTACTCTGCGATGAAACCGCCCTGGCGCACGGCGTCGATCGCCGCGATTACGTCCGCATGTTACTCGACTTCGCGCGGCAACCGTGCCGCCTGGGTTTCCCTGGGGCCTTGTCCCCGCTCCGGTTCGGCAACGGCCGGACGGTCAAGGCCCGTATCTCTCACCTTTTGGAGGAAGACATGAACCGTGCAATGCAGCCCCTGACGACCCGGCGTGCCTGGGCGTTCGGCTCCCTGGTGCTGGTGTGCGCCCTAGGCGTCGGCAGCTTCCGCGTGGTGGCGATTGAAGCCGCGGCCGCGCAAGACCCGCGGCCTGAACCCGCCGCCGCAAAACCGGCCGAGCAACCGCCGGTGCCGAAGATTAAACGGGAAGAACTGCGCTATGGCGGCAAGGATTTCGACCAGTGGCGCGCCGAGTTGCAAATCGAGTTGAAGCCGGAAATCCGCATCGACGGCCTCAAGGCGCTGGCGACGTTCGGCATCAACGGCTACGGCCCCGAGGCAACAGCGGCGATCCTGGAGACCGAGAAGAGCTATGACATTGTGGCCCATTTTCCGGACGACACCAAGGTTTACAACGCCGGCCTGGAGGCAATAGCCCGCATTGGCGCTCCCGCCGTACCAGTGCTGCGTGACGGCCTGGCGAACGACAACCAGAACATTCGGCGCTTCGCCGCGGCGGGCCTGAAAAAGATCGGACCCCCCGCCAAACCCGCCTGGGCCGCCCTGGTCAAAGCCTTGGAGGACAAGGACGCCCAGGTCCGCCAACAGGCGGTCGAGGCGCTGCCGGAGATCGATCCAGCCGCGGAAGAGTTGCCGGGCCTCCTCGCCCGCGCCCTCAACAAGGACGAGAAGTCGTACTGGGTCCGGGTCATGGCAATCAACGGGCTTCGGGGCATGGGCCCTAAAGCCCGCAAGGCGGTGCCCGCCCTCGTCGAGGTGTTACGAGAAAAGGATGTCAGGACGGAGGTGCCGGTGCTCACGGCGCTGCAACGCATCAAGCCGGATCTGAAAGAAATCATCGGACCCGTCATGGAAGCCTTCGAGGAGAAGGAATGGACCAGCGTCCCGCAGGAGGCAATCAATTTGTTGACCGTCTACGGCAAGGACGGGGGACCGGCAGTGGGCCCGCTCGTCGCCTTGTTACAAACGAAGGAAGCCATTCGCTACCAGCGCGCGATCATCGACCTTCTCGGAGGAATGGGCCCGACCGCGAAGGAAGCGCTGCCCCAGTTGGCGGAAATTATCCGCACCTCGACCGACTCCAACAGCATCGCCGCCGCCAGGGCGGCGTATAAAGCAATTGAGGAAAAGTAAGACTTGCCGCGGCCTCCGAATGATTGATCGGAGGCCGCGGCAGGACGGGGAGAAATAAATAGCTGTTAGCTGTCAGCTATTAGCTCTCAGCCAATGCCGAATCAGCGTTCGTCAATCTCGTCCAGCGCCGCGAACGGCGTCCCTTCGAGGTATTCGAGGAACGCGCCGCCGCCGGTGGAGACGTGCTTCATCTTGTCGGCCAGGCCGAACTCTTCGACCGCCTCGGCCGTCTCGCCGCCGCCGACAATCGTTATCCCCGGCGACGCCGCCATCGCTTGTGCGATCGCGCGCGTGCCCTGGCCGTACGGCTCGTCCTCGAACTTGCCCAGCGGCCCGTTCCACACCACCGTCGCGGCCGCGGCGATTTCCGTCTGGTACGCGGCAATCGTCTTCGGCCCGATGTCCACGCCGACCCAGCCGTCGGGAATCTCGCCCTCGACGACGCGGGCCGTTTGCGGGGCGTCGATCTTCTCGACAATTAGATGATCGACCGGCAACACGATGCGGCCTTGGCCCAGGGTCAGCAACTCGCGGGCCACGTCGAGCTTGTCGGCCTCCAGGCGCGACGAGCCGACGCCCTTGCCCTGCGCCTTGAGGAATGTGTACGTCATCGCGCCGCCGATGAGGACGCGATCGACGATGGACAGCATTTTCTTGATGAAGGCGATCTTGTCGGACACCTTGCCGCCGCCGAGGATGCCGACGAACGGCCGCGGCGGCTTCGACAATAAGCGGTCTAAAATATCCAATTCTTTCGCGACGAGGGTGCCGACGACGCGGGGTTTGCCCTTCATCGCGGCCGGCACCGCGAACATGCTGGCGTCTTTGCGGTGGCAGGTGCCGAAAGCGTCGTTGACGTACACGTCGCCGAGGGCCGCGATCTGGCCCGCAAACGTGGCATCGCCGCCCTGTTCGCCGGCGTGGAAGCGCAGGTTTTCCAACAGCAAAACCTCGCCCGGCTTGAGCGCCTGGGCTGCGGCCTGGACGGAATTGCCCGCGACCTCATCGACCTTGTGTACCGGTTTGCCGAGCAGTTGGCGCAACCGTTCGGCGACACGATCCATCTTGAAAGGAGCGTCCTTCTTGGGATCGCCCTTGGGCCGGCCGAGGTGGCTCATGACGATCGCGCTGGCACCCGCGTCGAGGACGGCCTTCAGGGTCGGAATCGCGGCCCGAATGCGGCGGTCGTTGGTGATGTTGCCGGCCGCGTCCTGGGGCACGTTGAAATCGACGCGGACGAGGACGCGCTTGCCCTGCAAGTCCGGCAGGTCGGCCAGGGTCTTTTTAGCCATGAGGGTTGATCTCACTATGACTTGTTTTGCCGCTTGCGGCTTTGCGGGGTTGTTTGCCCTTACATGCCCTTGCCGACCATGTACCGCAGCAGATCGACGCAGCGGTTGGAATAGCCCCATTCGTTGTCGTACCAGCTGACCAGCTTGAAAAAGCGGCTGTTCAACTCGATGCCCGACCCCGCGTCGAAGATGCTCGAATGGGCGTCGTGAACGAAGTCGGACGACACCACCTCATCGGTCGTGTACGCCAGGTAGTTCTTGAGGTACGTCTCGCTCGCGCGCTTCATCGCGTCGCAGATTTCCTTGTAGCTGGTCGGCTTGACCGTCCGCACCGTCAGGTCCACGACGGACACGGTCGGCGTCGGCACGCGAAACGACATGCCGGTCAGCTTGCCCTTCACTTCCGGGATCGCCAGGCCGACCGCCTTGGCCGCCCCGGTGCCCGACGGGATGATGTTCGCCGCCGTGGCCCGACCGCCCTTCCAGTCCTTCTTCGACGGGCCGTCCACCGTCTTTTGCGTGGCCGTATAGCTGTGGATCGTCGTCATCAAGCCTTCCTCGATGCCGAAGCCCTCTTTCAACAGGACGTGGACGACCGGGGCCAGGCAGTTGGTCGTGCAGCTCGCGTTGGAGATGATGTTGTGCTTGGCCGGGTCGTACTTCTCGTGGTTGACGCCCATGACGACGGTGATGTCCTCGCCCTTGGCCGGGGCGGAGATGATGACTTTTTTGGCACCGGCGCTTAGGTGGCCCTTGGCCCTCTCGGCGTCGGTAAAGAGGCCGGTCGATTCGATGACGTACTCGACGCCGAGTTGCTTCCAGGGCAGCGCCGCGGGGCCTTCTTTGATGGCGAGGCACTTGATCTTGGGGCCATTGACGATGAGCGTGTCGTCCTCGGCGACCGACGGCGATGACTTCTCGCTAGAGACGGTGCCGTTGAATTTGCCCTGGGTGGAGTCGTATTTCAGCAGGTAGGCGAGGTTGTCGGCGGGCACGAGGTCGTTGACGGCGACCACGTCGAGCGACTTGCCGAGCAACCCTTGCTCGACCAGGGCGCGGAACACCAGCCGACCGATACGGCCGAAGCCGTTGATGCCTATTTTCACAGCCATTGATGCGTTCTCCTTCCGGAACAGATTCACCTGTCAAGCCGAAGCCGATAGCCAGTCTTCCCAGCCTTCGCTACCCTATACCTTATACTTTTCGGTGCGACCGTCGAGAGTGCCCCGAGCGACCCGGTGCCGTGGCCTCCGGCGGCAAACGCCGTTCGTGAAACGCTTTTTTCGAGGTCAACATGGCAGACGTGATCCGAGTGGCGGTGACGGGTGCGGCGGGGCAGGTGGCGTACGCGATGCTCGGCCGGCTGGCGTCCGGCGAAGTGTTCGGCCCGGACAAGAAGGTCGTCCTGCAACTGCTGGAGATCACGCCGGCCATGCCCGCCCTCGAAGGCGTCGCGATGGAACTGGACGACTGCTCGTTCCCGACCCTACAAGACATGGTCCTGACCGACGACCCGAACAAAGCTTTCAAGGATTGCAATTGGGCGCTACTGGTCGGCTCGTTCCCGCGCAAGCAGGGCATGGAACGCAAGGAGCTGCTCGGCATCAACGGCAAGATTTTCGTCGGCCAGGGCAAGGCGCTGGCGGCCAGCGCGGCGAAGGACGTGCGCATCCTGGTAGTCGGCAACCCGTGTAACACGAACTGCCTGGTCTGCTACAACAACGCCCGCGACATTCCGGCGGAGCGCTGGAGCGCGATGACGCGCCTGGACCACAACCGCGCCCGCACGGCGCTGGCCAAGAAGGCCAACGTCGCCAACTCCGACGTGACGCAGATGACGATCTGGGGCAATCACAGCAACTCGCAATTCCCGGACTTCACCAACGCCAAGATCAAGGGCAAGCCGGCGACCGACGTAATTACGGACCGCGCGTGGCTCGAAACCACGTTCGTCCCCGCCATCCAGACGCGCGGCGCGGCGGTCATCAAGGCGCGCGGCTCCAGCTCGGCGATGTCGGCGGCGAACGGCGCGCTGGATCACGTCAAGAGCCTGGTGACGCCGACGCCGGCAAACGACTGGGTGAGTGCCGCGGTGATCTCGAAGGGCGAGTACGGCGTGCCGGCCGGCATGGTATTCGGCTACCCGTGCCGCAGCGACGGCAAGGGCAACTTCGCGATCGTCGAGGGGCTGAAGTTCGACGCCTACGGCCAGGGCAAGATGCAGACGACGTTGCAGGAGTTGCAGGAAGAGAAGGCCGCGGTGCAGGAGTTGATCGGCTAAGGTCTTTGCCGCTTGCGGCTGAGCGCTCAGCCGCCAGCGGCCCGTTGAATCCCTATTTCCGCCACAATCGACCCATTCGGCGAAAAAATAACGCCATTCCGCTTCGCTCCGCGCCCCCTCCGCGCCTAGAATGAAGTATCCTTAACGCGGCAGAGGTTTCCCGTCCAATCCCTTTATACCGTCGCCGGTTTGCCAAGTGGCAGCGTGCGCGTGCGGCCCGTTCGGACTCCTATGGCGATAGGAGCCTCTCCTTGTGAGGTGGGGGGTGAACTTGTTCACCCCTCATCTTTTTTCATTTCCCGCCACGGCTCAACTTTCGCCCCACAAGTGTCCCGGCGTGCGTTGGGGCGTGCCATTCTGATCGGCGGCGCCTAAAACGACAACAGCCGTTTCGGTAAGGCGAATCCCGTCCACCGGTGAGGAATGGGCAAGAACCTGATTAGCCAAGAGCAGGAAGACCTGATCGCGCATTTAGAGCAAGACGTGCAACAGGCCTTCCAGAACGTCGTGGACAACGACCAATTCTGGTGCCGGACATTGGTGAGAGCCGTTTTTTCGTACTTCGAGGCCCACGGCTTCGTGATCCGCTCGGCCACGATGAAACTGCTGAAGCCGGATCGTAACCGTTCACTCCCCCCCTTACGAAGGGGGGGCAGGGGGGGTGAAATGGAAGCCAGGACGCAGCACGTTAACCATGCTTAACCCCCCCTGCCCCCCCTTCGTAAGGGGGGGAAATTGGCGGTGAACGGTTACGCCGGATCAAAGCAACTTTGAGTCCATTGCCAAGATGGCCCTGTTGGCGGAAACGGCCTACCAGCCCGGCAAAACGGGCAAGCTGGAAGAGGTAGACGAACCGAAAATCCGCTTCATCAACCAATTGGCGTTTACGCTGAGGGCTTACGCAGAGGCGAGCGGTTTGGCCGTTGCCGACATCGACAGTTTTTTCGGTGACAACGCCTTCAACCAGTTGCAAATGGCAAAACGGGTTCGCGACCGTCTAACTCACCCGAAGCGCCTGGGCGATATCACGGTTACTCCGGCAGACGTGGTAAACCTGACCTACGCCTACGACTGGTTGGTCCGTTTCGTGTCCGAAGTGGAAAAGTTACCGGCCCCCCAACACTAGAGCGGTAGTTCGAGTGATCCTCAAAGTATTTGACGAGGAGAATTGAAAATGGACAATAACGGCGGACACCGGGGAGTCAGTGGCAAGATCGAAATGACTTTTGCCATTCCGACCGACGATCCATTAAGATGGCGCATGAAAAATGGCGCACTTGTCTACCGTACCGGGTTCCTGGCGAGTATTGAGCTTGAAGGAGGTTACATTCCTCAATTTAAGAGCAGCCATGGACTAACCGTAACCTATTGCACTTTCACGGCCATACGACAGGAGGCAAATCGTACCACGGGGGACGTTGCAATGATGACATGCGTAGATGGGAGAGCATTGGACTCACGCGACATTGCGTCCAATGTTGAGGTTATTGAACTTCAAGAGTTTGCCGCATCACTCGCTGAAAAAGGCCGATCGACTCCAGCGCAATCCTAAATCCGGGTAGAACCTTGTGCCCCCGGAGTTACTCCTTTGGAATCGCCGATCTATCTCGACTACAACGCCACCACGCCCGTCGATCCCATCGTAATCGACGCCATGCTGCCCTATCTGCGCGAATACTACGGCAATCCGTCCAGCACCCACACGCTTGGTAAGACCGCCCACGACGCCGTCGATTTGGCACGCGGCCAAGTCGCCGCACTTCTCGGCGCGCAACTCGACGAAATCGTCTTCACGGGCGGCGGCAGCGAGGCCAGTAATTACGCGCTTAAAGGAGCGGTTTTCGAGCAAATCCTCGCCAACCCCGCGGCCGGCCAGTGGGGACGCGACGCCCACATCGTTATCAGCGCGGTCGAGCACCCGGCGACGACGCAGCCGTGCGACTTCCTGCGGCGGCTCGGTTGCCGCGTCACCGTCGTGCCGGTGGACGGCCAGGGCTTGGTCGATCCGGACGACGTGCGCAAGGCGCTCGACCGCGGAGCCAAGATCGTCAGCATCATGCACTCGAACAACGAGGTCGGAACCCTCCAACCGATCGCGGAGATCGGGCGGATCACCCGCGAATGCGGCGCGTTGCTGCACACCGACGCAGCGCAGTCGCTCGGCAAAGTTGCGATTGACGTAAACGATTTGGGGGTCGATCTGTTGACGGTCGCAGGGCACAAGCTGTACGCGCCGAAGGGCGTCGGCGTCCTGTTCGTCCGTCGCGGGGTGCGGTTGGAGCCGTTCCTGCACGGCGCGGGTCACGAGGGCGGTCGCCGCGCGGGGACCGAAAACGTGCCATACCTGGTAGGACTTGGCGTGGCGTGCGCGCTCGCCCGAAAAGCGCTGCCGGCGGCGACCGCGACCTTACGCTCCTTGCGCGATCGGTTGTGGGAACGGCTGCGCGCCGGCCTGGGCGAGCGCGTCGGGTTGAACGGCCACCCGGAGCGGCGGCTGCCCAACACGCTTAACGCCAATTTCGCCGGCCACGTCGGCGCGGAATTGCTGGAAAAAGTGCCAGAAATCGCGGCCTCGACCGGCTCGGCGTGCCACGAAGGGCTGGTCACGTTGTCGCCGGTCCTGCGCGCGATGGGGGTACCGCCCGAGGTCGGCCGCGGGGCGCTGCGGCTTACCGTCGGGCGGTTCACGACGGAAGAACAGATCGACCGGGCGGCGGACGCGCTGGTGCGGGCGGCGCGCTGAACCATGCGGCGCGTTGCTCGTCGCCCTAGCCGCCCACCTCGGGGCCAAACACGGACCCCAGGGGGTTACCGGGGCGTCCTTCCTGGAGCTGGTCCGGGGCGGCGCGGCGGAACTCGATCCCAGACTGGATGACCTGCTTACGAAGATCGACGATCACCTGCGCCGGGGCGCGGCTCCTGCCGAGTTGGCCGAAGCGTTGGGGCTGCGGCGGGGCGTGACCGGCTACATCTACCACACGGTGCCGTTGGTGCTCTACTGCTGGCTGCGCTGGCCCGGCGACTTCCGCCGCGCGGTCGAGGAGGTTATCATGCTGGGCGGTGACGCGGACACGACGGGGGCGATCCTCGGCGGCATCGCCGGGGCGACGGTCGGCGTTGCAGGCATTCCGGAGCAGTGGGTCAACGGGGTGCTGGAGTGGCCTCGATCCGTCGCGTGGATGCGCAACCTCGCCGGCAGACTGGCCGGACGGTTTTCCCTGTCGGGCGCCGTCGCCGCAAGCAAACCGCTCCCGCTCTTCTGGCCGGGATTGGTACTGAGGAACCTGCTGTTCCTGCTCATCGTTCTGGTACACGTCTTCCGCCGCGTCCTGCCGCCTTACTGATTGAATGACCGAGTGAAACAAAGGGGTCAGGAACGAATGGCATTAAATTAAACCCTAACTACCATCTGGCACTTGATCTATGACAAACCGCGACCGCGCGGGAGAATGGAAGGGACTAAGTTAATGCCATTCGGGACGGGAGTCGTTTATTGGAAACGACTCCCGTCCCCTTTGACCCTCCGCCTTTGACCCTCCGCGACCCCTTTGACCCTCCGTCGTCATGTCGCTCCCGGTGGAATTGGTAAAGGCCCGATCCGCCGAACGCGCCCATTTTCAAGGGGATGGGGCCGGGAAGAAAAGAGGATTCGCGGCGCGGCCGCGCTGCTTGGCCTCTCTTTGCCGCCCTCGTACTCCGGAATAGCTTGGCTCATAGGCCGGCGCCAAGGTAAAATTAACTTGTGCAGACCACAGCGTTTGAGGGTGACGCGCATGGCCAGTTCTGAACGCGACTCGGTTACCGAGATGATCGACCGCGCTCGACAAGGAGATGTCGATGCCCAGGTGCAACTGTGGGAACGCTACCGCAAACTCCTGTACGCCATGGCGCGCGACGGGTCAGACGACGACTTGCGCAGTGGGGCGACAGACACCAGCGACATCGTAGCCGAGGTCGGCTTGCGCTTCTTCACGGCCGACCTGCTGGCAAACATTCAGGATCGGCACCACTTCAAAAACTGGTTGCGCCAGCTGGTCCGCGGCAAAAAGATCGACCTGGCACGCAGAGAAGCGGCCCGCCCGGCGGTGCCGCTCGCAGACGATTCCGGCGCGGCTCCGTCCGGTCCGGGCTTGCAGGATTTTGTCCTCGTCGATTTGCGCGACCTGATAAACGCCCTGCCCTTGACGCTGCACGAGGCAGCGCTGGCGTACATGGAACTCGGCAATGAACGCGACGCCGCGGCCGCTCTGAAGATCACTCGCGATGAATTCCGCAACCGGATGGCGTCGATCCGTGTGCTGTGGTCCCAGAGCCTGGGGGAGGACTGACCGATGCCGCCCGTGGATGACACGCCTGCTCCCGACTCCACCGTCAGCCATCGCGCCGGCCTGTCGCCGGGGCGCAAGAAGCTGACCGACGCGCTGCTTGCTGTCCTCGACAGCGGCGCATCGGTGCAATCGTTTCTGAATTGCCTGGACGAACACGCCGGGGACGTTCCCGATTGGATTGCCGAGGATTTGCGGGTGCATTTTGAGCAGCGGTGGAAGGGAGAACAAGCTGCGCCCTTGCCCCGCTTGCTCGACTATACTCGTTCGCTCTTGGCGGAATATGAGGACTCGGTCAAAAAAGTGTACTGCGATTGTCGCCAGGTCGCGGAAGCCGATTGTAGCCACCTTGCTCGCTTCACTCGCATCAAACCACTCGGTCGTGGCGGGTTCGGCGAGGTGATCCAGGCCACGGACACGACCCTTCAACGCCCCGTCGCCATCAAGTTGTCACACTGGCACGACGGCTTGAAGTCCGAAAGCGATCTTGCCGAGCCGCGAACCGCCGCACGGCTCAATGGTCCTGGTTTCGTCACCATTTACGAAGTTTTTCTGACCAAAACCAGGCGGCTCGCCATCGTCATGGCCTGGGTGGAATCCCCTACCCTTGCCCAGGCGTTGAAGGACAAGCCTGGTTGTTGGGAGTTTCGCCGGGTGTGCGCGATAATGGTTTCGTTGCTGGACTCCCTGGCGTTGGTTCACAACGCGGGGATCGTCCACAACGACTTAAAGCCCGCCAACCTCTTTCTGGCAGAGGACGGCACCCTCCGTCTCTGCGACTTCGGTTGCGCGGACAATATCGCGACACCCAGAGGCGGTCGCGGCTTTTGTGGCACCTATAAGTATGCCGCGCCAGAGCGGTTCGGCACTGTTGATCGCTCCAGCATCGAGTCGGACATTTATTCCGCGGCCTGCATTGCGTACGAAATGTTGACCGGCCGGCCCTGCCATCCGGAAAACAAACGGCACGATGGTCGTTACGACGATCCCCGGCGGTTGCGGCCGGAGTTGCCCGAGGCGCTGGCCGAGGCTCTCCGGAAGGCGCTGGCCCACGACTCGATGCAGCGCTACCGGAGCGCCGCCGATTTCGCCGCGCCGTTCCGCGCCTATGTGGCGGCAACCAAGGACGCCGACGCGAAAGAAACGCACCGGCTCGATGCAGACCCCGGCGAAATTTTCGGTCGCGATGCCGCGTCCGCCGGCGCAGGCAACGTGGCCGTGGAAACCGAGGCCGCCGCCCTCGCCGACTTCACCGCGCCCGGCCGCTCGCGCCTCTACTGGGGTCAAGGGGGCATCGGCAAATCGACCTTCGCCCTCAAGGTCGCCCACGACCCGGCCGTCGCGGCGGTCTACGGCAGTCGGCGCTACCAGGTCAAGCTCGACGGCGTGACAACGGCCGAGGCGATTCGGGATGCCGTCGCGGACCGGTTTGGCATCATCGGCCAGGGCCGCACGGCCATCCTCGACCGCACTTTGCAGGACGGCGTCGCGCGGCTGATCCTGCTGGACACGCTGGACGACCCCCTGGAAAGCGACCGCAACGATGTCAACAAATTGCTCAATGGCTGGGCACAGTTGTGTGAGCAGCTGAAAAGTTGGTGGTATTTTTGTACGCAAAACGACAAAGGCGCGTTCGCCTGGCAATTTACTCCCGTTAGCCAAGGAGCCGAGCATGTCTGTGCAGCAACCGCTCACGCCGGAACTCGAAGCCCAGGCCC
>JBBRLG010000040.1:0-23224 GCA_038231495.1 Gemmatales bacterium
GGGCCTGGGCTTCGAGTTCCGGCGTGAGCGGTTGCTGCACAGACATGCTCGGCTCCTTGGCTAACGGGAGTAAATTGCCAGGCGAACGCGCCTTTGTCGTTTTGTGTACAAAAATACCACCAACTTTTCAGCTGCTCACACAATCCGCAAGCGGCAATAACTCGGTCCTTGCAACCGCCGGAAAGGGGTCGTAGGATGGGAAACAATCCAAAGCCCGCCCCTGTGGTAACGTCGAGGTACCGTCTCATGGCGCGATTCCTTCTTGCCGTCGGTGCGCTGTTCCTGACGGCAGCGCTGGCCCCTGCCCAGGACGAAGAGCCGGGGGCTTTGTACCCCGTCCCGCTGCCGTCGCCCGCGCTGAAATACCGGCTGCTGCCGGACCTGCGCAACCAGACGGCGGGCGATGCCTTGCCCGTCTACTTTGAAGCCATTGAAAAGCTCGCGCCGGTAATCAAAGAACGGTACGCCATGCGCCCGGACAACCCCTTTCAACGGTGGGCCACGACGCCCTTGAAGGAGTTGCCGCGCGACGAGGTGCGCAAAGCCCTCGAACCGTACCAGCCGACGCTCGACCTCGTCGACAAGGCCGCCCGCCGCGAGCGCTGCCGGGGCGAAGCGCCGGCCGAACCCGCCAAGAACAAGGTCGTCCGGTTTCCGGAGCAGTTCTACCTCGACGAAATGGCAACCTTGCTGGCGGTGCAAGCGCGGCTCCATCTGGCCGACGGCAACCTGGACGCGGCCGCCCACACGCTGCAAACGGGTCTCTCCTTCGCCCGCCAGGTCGGCGAATTGCCGCGGCTGGAATACGTCGAAATCGGCACGACGATCGCCGTGGCCATGCTGCGGCAAATCGAGGACTTCGTGCAGCAGCCGAAGGCACCGAACCTCTACTGGGCGCTGACCGACTTGCCCCGGCCGTTGATCGACGCGCATCAGGGCGTGCAAGGCAGCCGCCTGGAGCGCTACCGCCTGTTCCCCGGACTCGAAGAAGTCGCGAGAAACCTCGACGCCGGCCCGCTGCCGGAAGAACAGGTGCAAGCCTGGGGCCTGTCGCTCCTCCGCTACCTGCCGAGACGGAATCTCTTTGACCTGCAACAAAGGGCCGCGCTGACCCGCCGCCTCACCGACCGGCACGAGGACAACAAAAAAAACCTGATCGCCGCGGGCCGTCCGAAGGAGAAGGTGGAGGCGATGCCGCACGTGCAGGTCGCGCTGCTGGCCGACCACCACGCCTACGCCGTAATGCGGGACGAGCAGATAAAGTGGTACGGCGAGCCGTTCGACAAGATCGCCGACCGTCTCGACGCGCTGGAAAGCAAGGAGGCGAAAAGTGTCGCGGACAACAGCCTGGTGCCGATCGACGTGTTTGGGAT
This sequence comes from Gemmatales bacterium, assembly GCA_038231495.1. Classification (GTDB taxonomy): domain Bacteria; phylum Planctomycetota; class Planctomycetia; order Gemmatales; family Gemmataceae; genus JBBRLG01. Next base: position 1,374 of record JBBRLG010000040.1, read on the forward strand.
TTTTAAGGTTTACTGGGCACGCGCCGCGCTGGAGCGCAGGATAAACCTGTTGCGCTGTGTGGAGGCGGTGCGGGCCTACGCCGCGGCGCACGACGGCAAGCTGCCCGCGTCGCTGAACGATGTCAAGGATGTGCCGATCCCGCTCGACCCCGTGACCGGCAAGCCGTTTGAATACAAGGTTGCCGGCGGCAAGGCGACGTTCGAGACGCCCGAAGTGCCGCGCGCGAGCCGCCGCAACTTCGACGACCTTACCTACGAGTTTGTTATCAAGCGTCCCTGACGGCCTTCCCCCGGACGCCGAGGAACGGTTTCATGAAACGCACCTCCTTTGCGCTGGTCATCGCGTTTGCGACGGTGGCGCAGGCTCACGCCCAGGACGCTGGGCCTTATCCGACGACCTTGCACCCAGCGCCCCTACCGTCGCCGGCGTTAAAGTACCGCTTGTTGCCCGACCTGCGCAATCAGACCGCGGGCAACGCAGTGCCGCTGTGGGAAGAGGCCATCGCTAAACTCAAGCCGTTGAAACGCGATTTCGACGAGCGGCCGAAGTGGCGCGAACTCTTCCTGAAGTGGTCCGAGACGCCAATCAAGGAATTGCCGCGGGAAGAGGTGCGCAAGGCGCTTGAACCGTACAAGGAAGTGTTGGACCTCATCGACCGAGCCGCGCGGCGCGAGCATTGCGATTGGGACATGCCCCAGCGCATGCGCAAGCGCGGCCTGAACGCCCTGTTGCCCGAAGTCCAGGAATTGCGGGAGATGGCGCTGTTGTTGTCGGTGTGCGCCCGACTGGAAATCGCGGACGGCGACCTGACGCGGGCGGCCCGCACGCTGCAAACCGGCCTGGCACTGGCCAAGCAGACGGGCGAACAGCCCACGCTCATCAACTACCTCGTCGGCACGGCGATCGCGCAAATCATGCTGCGGCAGGTGGACGACTTCGTGCAGCAGCCCAAGGCGCCGAACCTCTACTGGGCGTTAACGGATTTACCGCAACCGCTAATCGACCCCGGCAAGGGTTTCGAGGCCGAGCGCATCGTCGTGGCAGCGACCTTCCCCGGCATCGCCGAGGCGATGGTCGATCTGAACGCCGGGCCGATCTCCGAAGAGCAAGTGCAAGGGTGCGTGCAGGTGTTGGTGCCCCCGGACCAGGCGGGACGATTCGATTTGATCCAGAAGAAGCAACGACTCGCGAAGTACGTCGCCGACCACTACGACGAGAACAAGAAAGTCTTGCTCGCCCAGGGTCGGCCCCAGGAAAAAGTCGAGTCCATGCCGCACGTCCAGGTCGCACTTCTGGCGGACATCAATGCCTTCGACCAGATGATGGACGAGCAGATGAAGTGGTATAATGAGCCGTATTACAAGGTGGCCAAGCAACTCGACCAGGCGGCGCGCCTGCTCCAGACGCCGCCGCGGGGCAAGACTGTTTTGCCGGAAGAGAGCTATATCTTCCTGGCAACGACCGTCAACAAGGTCTTCAAGGCCCGCGCCAGGCTGGAGCGCAAGCTGAACCTGCTGCGGTGCGTCGAGGCGGTGCGGGCCTACGCCGCGGCACACGACGGCAAGCTGCCCGCGTCGTTGAACGACATCAAGGACGTGCCGATCCCGCTCGACCCCGTGACCGGCAAGCCGTTTGAATACCAGGCGACCGGCGACAAGGCGCTACTCCAAGCGCCCGCGGTGTTCAAGGAAGTGACGCCGAGCTTCCCCGAAGTCGCTTACGAGATCACCATCAAGCGTTCCTGACGTTGTTTTCCCCTAACCGTTCACTCCCCCCCTTACGAAGGGGGGGCAGGGGGGGTGGAGTTAAAGCCAGGACGCAGTACCTCAACCGAGCTTAACCCCTCGACCCCCCCTTCGTAAGGGGGGGAGAAATTGGCGGTAAACGGTTTCGTTTTCCCGTCACACCAAGGACCTGGCTCATGCCGCGTTTTGTCCTCTCCCTCGTGGCCGTGGCGCTGACGGCGACTCTCGTCCGAGCCGAGGCTGAAGGGCCATTCAAGGTAACCCTGCACCCCGCGCCCCTGCCGTCGCCAGCGTTGAAGTACCGCCTGTTGCCCGACCTGCGCAGCCAGACCGCGGGCAACGCGGTGCCGCTGTACGAGGACGCCATCGGCAAACTCAAGCCGTTACAGCGCGACCCCGACGAACAGCCGAAATGGCAGGAACACTTCCCGAAGTGGCTCGAAATGCCGCTCAAGGATTTGCCGCGCGACGAGGTGCGCAAGGCACTCGAACCGTACAAGGAAATCCTGGAGCTGGCGGAGAAGGCCGCGCGCCGCGAGTATTGCGACTGGGAGTTGGCCAAGCGGATTAGCAAGGGCGGCCTCGCGCGGATGCGCGACCTCGGCACGTTGCTGCCCGAAGTGCAGTTCATCCGCGAAATGGGCACCTTGCTCGCCGTGCGTGCCCGGCTGGAAATCGCCGACGGCGATTTGACACGGGCGGTGCGCACGTTGCAAACCGGCCTGGCGATGGCCAAGCAGATCGGCGAACAGCCGACGCTTATCAACTACCTGGTCGGTGCGGCAATCGCGCAAATCATGTTGCGGCAAGTGGACGACTTCGTGCAGCAGCCGAAAGCGCCGAACCTCTACTGGGCGTTGGCGGACTTGCCGCAACCCACGATCGACCCGCGCAAGGCCTTCGAGGGCGAGCGCCTGTGCGTTTTCGCCAACTTTCCCGGCATCGGCGAGGCGATGGCGGACCTGAACGCGGGGGCGATCACCATGGAACAAGTGCAAGGCTGCGTCAAGGTCCTGGTCGGCGGCTCGGACGCCCTGGACGTGAAAACGGTCCAGCGCAAGTTGCGACTGACGCAATTCGTCACCGCCCATTACGAAGACAACAAAAAAGTGCTGCTCGCCCAGGGCCGGCCGAAAGACAAGGTCGCGGCCATGCCACACATCCAGGTCGGGCTAATGGCCGAGTTGAGCGATTACGAGCAGATGTGGGACGATCAGATGAAGTGGTGCAACGAGCCGTACTATCAGGTGGCCGAGCGCCTGGACGCGGCGTATAAGGCGGCCAAGGCCCAACCCCCGAAGCCGAGCATTTTGCCGGACGACGGCTTCGCCCTCCTGGTGCCGGCCGTCAGCAAAGTCGTCCGGGCACGCCCTCGACTCCAGCGCAAGATCGATATTTTGCGTTGCGTTGAGGCGATCCGCGCTTACGCCGCCGGCCATGAGGGCAAGCTGCCCGCGTCGCTGGACGACATCAAGGACGTGCCGATCCCGCTCGACCCCGCGACTGGCAGAGCGTTCGCGTACAAGGTGGTCGGCGACAAGGCGCTGCTCACGGCGCCCGCGGTGATTAAGGAAATGACGCCAGCCTTTACTGAAGTGGCGTATGAAATCAGGGTCGAGCGGTAGCTCTTACTCCCCTCTCCCCTTGGGGGAGAGCGGCCGGGGGTGAGGGGTTGGACCGCCCGCGGCTTCATTCCTCACCCCCAACCCCTCTCCCCCAAGGGGCTTTGCACAAAAAAGGGTTTTCGATAGAGCTTTGCGCCTCTGCCGGAAGACGGTGGTGGAGTGGCGAACGGGCCTGGTTCAAACGCGGGTGGCAACGGAAGGAGCCGGGGTTCCCGGACGTGGCGCGGCGGTGCCTCCGGGGGGACGAATGCTTGAAGTCATTGCCCGGCCAGAAGTTGCGCCTTGGGAAATTCGTTCGGGGGGGTGTGTGGGTTGGCGAATGAAACGAATTCCACTGGTTGCCGCGCGCGGGCCGCTTTTGAACCCGGTCCGCCAACCGGGCAGGACTGCAAGGTCATTGGCGGACTCGCCTAGCTGCCAAAATGACATTTTTGTGCAAAGCCCCCCAAAGGGAGAGGGGAGTAAAGGCAATCCCTCGTCCCCAATCTCTCTCCCCCAGGAAAGAAGAAGCAAACGGCAGCAATTACCGATTTCGGAGTTCCTTCCATGTCCCGGACCTATCCTTCCCTCGCCCTCGTGTTGCTGCTGGCCGGCGTCGCCCCGGCGCAGGACGACCGGTCCAAACCGGTCGCGATAACCCTGCACGCGCCGCAGCCGGCGTTGCGCAAATTGCAATACCCCTTGCTCGTCCCGGTGGCCGAACAGCGGCCCGGTAATGCCATCACTGACTACAAGGAGGCGAACAAAAAGCACCAGGAACTCCGCAAGGACGAAGGTTACACCGCCTACGAGGAGAAGCTGGCCGCCTGGCAGGCACTGCCGCTGGCGGAACTGCCGCGCAAGGAAATGGCCGCGTTTTTCAAACAGTATGCGGAAGTCTTCGCCGCCATCGAGGCCGGAGCGCACCGCGAACACGCCGACTGGGAGCATCTGGAAGGCCTGCGAAAAAAAGGCGTCGCATCGCTTCTCGGCGAAGACATCCAGCGGGTGCGCGGTTTGATCCGACTGGTGGCCCTGCGCATCCGCTTCCACCTGGCCGAGGGCAAGATCGACCGGGCGTTGAAAGACCTGCAAACGGGCTTCACGATGGCGCGGCACACCGGTGAGTCGCCGACGTTGATCGGCTCCTTGGTCGGCGTCGCACTCGAGGGGATCATGCTGAACGAGATGGAGGAAGTCCTACGACAACCGGGCGTGCCGAACCTGTACTGGGCGCTGGGCGACGTGCCGGCTTCGGTCGGCACGTTTCAGAAGCCGCTGCAGGCCGAACGCGTGTCCGTGTACGGCTCCTTTCCCGGCTTCCTGGAAACGGCTACCGATCTCGACGCCGGGCCGATCACCGCGGAGCAAGTCCAGAGTTGTGTCAAGGCGCTTTCCTTGATTCAGGACCGCCAGTTGCAAGGGCTGCGCGCCGTGGCCAACGACCTACAGATGGGCCTCGCGATCGAGAAGAAACACGAGGCGGCCAAGAAGACCCTGGTCGCGGCGGGCCGGCCGAAGGTCAAAGTAGACGCGATGCCGCACGTCCAGGTCGCGATCCTGCACGCCCTGCTGGTCTACGACCAGATGCTCGATGAAATGCAGGCGGCGTTACAGCTGCCGCCGGGGCAGATCATGCCCCGCTTCAACGAGTTGGAAAAACAGCGGAAGAGCGACCCGACCGGCGACGACATCCCTGCCCTCCCGCTCGCAAAACTCGCGTTGCCCGGGGTGGGCAAGGTGTACCGCGCCCACCTGCGGAACGACCGGCGCTTTGCCGTCCTGCGGTGTGTCGAGGCGCTGCGCCTGTACGCCGCGGCCCACGACGGCAAGTTCCCCGCCGCGCTCAAGGACGTGAAAGAGGTCGCCGTCCCGATTGATCCGGGAACGAGCAAGGACCTTGAATACCGGCTGGCGGGCGACACGGCGACGCTGCGTTTGCCGTCGCTGGCCGGCGAGACCAACGCCTATCCGTTCGCGATGTCGTACGAACTGACGTTCAAGCGCTGACAAGAACCAAGTGGAGACCCGCAATGAAGCGTTCCTTCCTGGCCATCGGCCTGTGCCTGGCCTTCGCGCCAGTTGCCTCGGCCCAGCGGCAGCCCGGCGACCCGATCAAGCTGACCGTCGAACCGGCCAAAGCGTCGGCCCGGCCCCTGAAGTACGCCTTCGCGTTCGAGATACTTGCCCTGAAGACCGGCAACGCCGCCGACGATTACAAGGCGGCGGGCAAGCTTTACAAGGACGCCCGCGGCAGCGAAGGCTCGGCGTACGAAGACCAGTTCGAGGCGTGGCTCAACGGCGACTTGAAGGACTTTCCTACCAAGGAGGTGGAAGCGTTTTTCACGACCAACAAGGCAATCATGCCGCTGGTGGAGGCGGGGGGCCGGCGGGAGCTGTGCGACTGGGGCCACCGCGAAAAGTTGCGCAAACAGGGCTTCAACCTGACCATCCCGGAAATCCAGGAGATGCGTTATCTGATTCGTGTGGTCGCCGTCCATAGCCGTTTGAACCTGGCGAAAGGGAAGATCGACGAGTCGTTGCGGGACGTACGCCTGGGCCTGGTCATGGCCCGCCACACCAACGAATCGTCGCTCCTCATTAGCTCCCTGGTGGGGATTGCCCTGACGCAGGTGATGCTCAACCGCGTGGACGAGATCGTTCAGCAGCCGGGCGCCCCAAACCTGTCCGGAGCGCTGAGCGATTTGCCCGCGCCGTACATCCCGTTGCGCAAGGCGCTCGAGTGCGAGCGGATGTCCGTGTTCGGCAGCTTTCCGGGCATGGCCGACTGCATGGAAGACCTGAACGCCGGTCCGCTGACCGAGCAACAGGTGCAGGACTGCATCAAAACGATGGAGCAAGCGGAACCCCAATTCAAACAACCCGGCGTGAAGGAACTCATCGCCCTGAACGTGTCGTTGAAGCACGACAAGGCGAAGAAGGCCCTGATCGAGGCGGGCCGGCCCCGTGAGAAAGTGGAGGCCATGCCGCACTTCCAGGTGGCGCTGTTGCACTCCTTCCTGACCCTCGACCGCTACTACGACGATTTGCTGACGATGCAGAATCTGCCGTCGTGGGAGGCCTACGGCAAAAGCCAGGAGTTCGCCCGCAAGGTGCGCGACCTGGCGGCGAACGGAGAACCGGGCGGTCCCGCGCTGCCCCTGGCCCGGTACGTACTGCCCGCCGTCGAAAAGATCCAGCGGGCGCAGCTCCGTGTGGACCGCCGCATCGCGGCGTTGCGCTGCGTCGAGGCAATCCGCCTGTACGCCGCGGCCCACGACGGCAAGCTGCCCGCGCGGTTGACGGAGATCAAGGAAGCCACGCTTCCCGTCGATCCGCTGACCGGCAAGGCGTTCGAGTACGCGATGGTCGAAAACACGGCAGTGCTCAAGGGCGTGGTGCCGCCGGAGGAGAAAGAACGGCGGAACGAGTGGCTGACCTACGAGGTGACGATCCGGAAGTAGCGTGCAGAAAGAGGCCACGGCGACCCCCCCTCCCCTGGCAAAACAACGAAAAGCCGTTTATGCTCACGCTTAATCACCGCTTTTCTTGGGGACGCTTCCGATGCACGCATTTCCCTCGCTCTCGACGGACCAGGTGGCGGCGTTCGTCGAGCTGGCCCACACCGGCAGCCTACGCCGCGCCGCCGAGAAACTGCACCTGAGCGAGCAGGGCGTCCGCAACCGCCTGCTCATGCTGGAAAGCCGCCTTGGTGCGACGCTCTACCAGAAGCGCCGCGGCCCGCGTCGGCAGCAGCCGCTTACCGAACAGGGGCAGCAGTTTTTGCCGCACGCCCTGGCGTTCCTCGACCGCGCCCGGCAGCTGGCGGACGTGTTTCGCGAGACGACGCAGCCGCGCGAAATCCGCGTCGCCGCCACGCAGTACATGATTATTCACGCGCTGATCCGCGTTATCCGCCGGTTCCACAAGGCCCACGCCCACGTCCGCATCCGCCTCGTCAGCCGGACCGAGCAGGAGATCGAGCAGGCGCTCCTGAGCGACCCGGACCTGGCGTTCGGCGTGGCGGCACCGTACGAGGGCTGTGCCGAGTTGCGCTACCACCACCTGTTTTCGCTGGAATGGAGCCTGATCGCGCCGCCGAAGCACCCGCTGTTGCACCGGCGCACGGTGGGGTTGGCCGAGTTGGCCCCGCTGCCGTTGATCCTGTTCGAGCGCGGCTCGACGGGCCGACAGCACGTCATGGAGGCGTTTCACGGCGCGGGGCTGTCGCCGTCGATCGAGATGGAAACGACGAACACGGAAATTGCCTTACGGATGGTGGAGGCCGGCCTGGGCGTGTCGATCGTGCCGCTGATGCCGGACGGCTCGGTGCAGCGCGGTCGGCGCGTCGGCACCCGGCGGCTGGGACGCCTGATCCGGCCGATTGCGTCGGGGATCCTGGTCCGCCGCGACGACCCGCTGTCGCCGACGAGCCGGCTTTTCCTGGACTATTTGCGGAAGTCGCACCGGTGAACAAAGTCGCGGCCGGGCGCGACCCGGCCGGCGTTCCGTTTTCCGTGTCCGTTCGACACCTTCCAACGTTCGCATTACACCTGGTGCTTTTTCAGTTTCTAATATGTCGCATCCGACATACAGTGAGTGAAGGGGTGCGTTGAAAAAAGCGGAAGAGAAGGTGTAGCAATGGACAAAAAGAAGCGGGGCGCGTTGGAGGCGGCCGGGTTCCGCGTCGGCGACGCCGCGGATTTTCTCGGCCTGACGGATGCGGAAAGCCAACTCGTCGCACTGCGCGTGCAACTCAGCCGGGCCGTGCGCCGCTTGCGCGAGGAACAACAACTTACCCAGAAGCAGTTGGCCGCGAAACTGGGGTCCAGCCAATCGCGGGTCGCCAAGATCGAAATCGCGGCGGCCGACGTTTCACTCGACCTGTTGTTTCGCGGGTTGTTCGCGCTCGGCGGCGGGTTGCCGGACCTGAACGTGCGGGTCAAACGCGCTAACATATAAAACTATTAGGCCAAGCGGTCAAGTTCCGATCCGGCGAAGTACACTGCGCCCTCGGCAAGGATGCGGCCCACTTCGCGGCAAGCGTCCCGCAGCGTTGCGCCGCCGATTACCGCAACCCCTTGCTGCGTCAGCCGCTCAACTCGGGCACACCACGGCGTCGCCTGCGCAGCCCAGTCGCGGTACAGCGACCGCAGTTCCGCGTACTCCGCGTCGTAGTTCGTCGTGTCCTCCAGCCAACGGGCGTGCTGCTGGAGGTCAAAGTGCGAAGTCCGTTCCCAAACGTGCAGGAGCAGGGCAACCGTTTCTTCGACGACCGCCACCGACTCAAGGAGTTTATCGGGTGCCGTCTCCGACACCGGGACGGCATCAAGCTGTCGGCGGACCAACTGCATTACGCCGTTCATTTACGCCCTCCGCTGTGTTTGCATGTCAGAGACCACCTCGGGTCGAAGAAGTTAGCTACCATCTAGCGGTCTTCCCGTTCCGCGATGAAGTCTTCGGTTAGCGAACCGGGGATTTTGGCAAGCGCCGCCCGGACCTCTTCAAGGCTCACGGCATCGTCGGCCTCGCCGCACGCCGCCAGGCATTCGTTGTCGAGCCAGGTTTCCGACAGCGGCTCGTCCGTGATGGTGACGTTGACGAGTTGCTCCTCACGCAAATCGAGCGGTTCGAGTGGCCGCAGTACACCCCCTTGATAGATGGCTTGAAGGTTTTTGGTCATCGTTGGTGTTCTCGTTGACACTTACTGTCATGCGCGTCAAACCAGTTCCTTCATCGCCGTCGCCTCGGGATCGACGAGGAACTGCGGCCGGCCGGTCGGATCGACGAACGTCGTCTCACTCAGCTTGATGCCGAGATTCGTGAAGAGCGTCGCGAAGACCTCCTGGTGCGTCACCGGCCGCTTGACCGCGTACTCGCCCAGGCGGTTCGTTTCGCCGATCACCTGGCCGGTCTTCATGCCGCCGCCGGCCAGCAACGCACAACTCACCGTCGGCCAGTGGTCGCGGCTGGCGTCCTTGTTGATGCGCGGCGTGCGGCCGAACTCGCCCCACACCACCACCGACACGTCGTTTTGCAGGCCGCGCTCGTGCAGGTCGGTCACGAGCGCCGAAACGGCCTGGTCCAGCAGCGGCATGTCCTTCTTGCCCTGCACGAAGTTCTTGCCGTCCGCGCCGTGCCAGTCCCACCGGCTGAAATTAAGCGTCACCACCCGCGCCCCGGCTTCGACCAGCCGTCGGGCCAGGCAGAAGTTGCGGACCATGCGCGGGGCACCGTCGCGCTCGAACGCCGGGTCGTCCACACCGTAACGGGCCAGCACCTCCGGACTTTCCTTCGTCAGGTCGAGCGCGTCTTTGAGCTTCGACGAGGTGAGGATGCCGAGGGCTTGCTGGTGGAAGGCGTCCATGCCGTCCATGACGCCGCCCTGGTCGATGCGGCGGTCGAGGTCGTCGAACGCCTTCATCAGGCCGACGCGGTCCTGCAAGGTTTCCAGCGTCATGTCCTTCTTGAGGACCATGCCGTCGGATTGCAGGTTGTTCTCCTTGCCGCCGACGAGCCGGAACGGGGCGTGGGCCAGGCCGAGAAAGCCGCCGTCGCCGGGATCGCCCCAGCGCGCCTCGCCGGTGCGGTACATCAGCGTCAAGTGCGGCGGCACCGCGACGTTGGCCGGCCCTTGCGCCTTGGAGACCCACGCGCCGAGCGCGGGCCAGTAACCCATCTTTTTCGGGTCTTTTTTGTGGCCGGTCATGCACTGGTAGGCGTCGTGGTCGCCGCTGTTGCCGACCAGCGAGCGCACGAAGGCGAACTTGTCGGCCATCTTGGCGATGCGCGGGAAGTGTTCGCAAATGCGGATGCCGGGCACGTTGGTGTCGATCGGCTTGAATTCGCCGCGGATGTCGGCGGGCGCGTCGGGCTTGAGGTCCCACATGTCGATGTGCGGCGGCCCGCCGGGCAGGTAGACGTTGATGACCGCCTTGTGCGGCGACGTGGTGCCCGACCGGGCCTCGGCGGCGAGCAGGTGCGGCAGCGCCTGGGCGCCGCCGACGACGGTGCCGCCGATGGTGAGGAAGTCGCGGCGGTTCAGGCCGTCGCAAAAGCCGCCCTGCCGGTGCGGGCGTCCGAAGATTGTAAGCACGAGTAGGCTCCCCTACTGGATGTTCGTTGCCCGCGGGCCGGCCGCGCCGTAGCCGGGCGGCCGTTACGTCTATGATATGATAATGCCTTGGGGGCGGGTAATACCAGTCTTTCCGGCGTGGTCGTGTGTTTAACGTCTTGGCGAGCCGGGAGCGTAAGCGACCGGAGTGCGTTTCAGAGATAACCTCCGGTCGCTTACGCTCCCCGCTCGCCCAATGCTGCCCCGCTTGCCCGAATCGCGCCACAGCCTACAAATACAGGGTCCGACCAACCTCCCGCTGCCCGCAAAAGGACGTTTCGATGTCACCCGTGCCGAGTGCTTTTAACGGACCTGCCTCTCCCCATAAGCTACCCGCCGGCGGTTTGCCGCCGGTCGCGCCGCCGACCGCCGGGTTCCTCGTCCGGCTGTTCGTGGTGCCGGCCACCATCGTCGCCGTCGGCGTCGGGGCCGCGTTCCTGTTCCACCTGTCGTTCGGCTGGCTGCTCGGCTCGCCCAGCACGCCCGAACAGTTCCTCGTCAAACTCGACGACGGCAACGCCGAGGTGCGCTGGCGGGCCGCCGCCGACCTGAGCCAGGTACTCCTGCGCGACGACCGTTTCGCGTCCGACGCCGACTTCGCGCTGGAGTTGGTCAAGCGCTTGCAGAAGGCACGCGAGGCGACGCGCGTTGCGGAGTTCGAGTTGAGCAAGCGCTTCCCACCGCTGTCGCCCGAGGAACTCGACCAACTAAGCGACGACGCCTGGCTCAAGCGTCACAATGAATTGCAGCGCGAGGGCAAGAAGCTCGAAGGCGAACGGAACTACATTCAGTACCTGACCGCGTCGCTGGGCAACTTCATGGTGCCGGTCGGCGTGCCCGCCCTGCGCGACGTGGCCCTCCAAGAAACGGGCGTCGAGGCCGACCAACTTGCCGAGCAGCGCCGCCGGGCCGTGCTGGCACTGGCCGTCCTGGGCGAGAACTGCAAGCGCTTCGACAAGCTCAATGCCGTCGAAAAGCAGCTTGTCCTCGACAAGCTCGAAGACGCACTGCACGATCCGGACCGCGCCGATAATGCGCGCGATGCCTTGGCCTACCTGCGCAACCGCCAAGAGCAGGTGCCCGACGCGATGGGCGTCGATCTCGTGCTGGAAAAGTGTGCCCAGGCCGACGACCCGTTCCTGCGCGAGTTGACGGCGTTCGCGCTCAATTTCTGGACCGGCAACGACGCCGCGAACCGACGCATGGAGGATACGCTCGACAAGCTGGCCCACGACGACGGCCAGGGCACGCTGACCGTGGCCCAGCAGCGGATTCGGGGCCGGCGGAGCAAGCTGGCCGAACACTCTGCGACGACGATCAGCTTCACGCGGCCACCGGAGACGATCAGCTACACGCAGCCGCCGGAACTGAACGTCAAGCTCAACGCCACGATCGCCCTGGCTCGCCGCGGCAGCGACAAGGTGAACACGGGCCGCCTGGCCGAGATGCTGGACGAGGCCAAGCTGCGGACGCAGTTTTTGCACGAGGACTTAAACACAGAGCAGCCCACGCCGGACGAGGGCATGGTCGTGCAGACCCTGGTGAACGCGCTGAAGGCGACGGCCGATCTGCACCGGCAGCGGCCGGAGAAGATCACGCCGGCCGTCCGCGCCGGCGTGGACAAGCTCAAGAGCCAAGGCAACGCCGTCGTCAATGCAGAGGCCCAGAAAGCGCTGGCCGTCCGCCCCGCACAATGAGTGACCCCCTCCCCATGAACGACTATGAACCCGAACGCCAGCGCACCGCCGCCTACTTCCGCGACCTGCAAGACCGCATCGTCGCCGCCCTGGAGGAAATCGACGGCACCGGCAAGTTCCGCGAAGACGCCTGGCAGCGCGGCGGCGGCGGCGGCGGCCGGTCGCGCGTCCTGGCCGACGGCAACCTCTTCGAGAAGGCCGGCGTCAACATCTCCGAGGTCCACGGCGAGATGTCGGAGGAGTTCGCCAAACAGGTGCCCGGCAGCGGCCGCATCTTCACCGCGACCGGCCTGTCGTTGGTACTGCACCCGCGCAGCCCGATGGTGCCGACGGTCCACGCCAACTTCCGCTTCCTGACCAAGGGCGACAAAAACTGGTTCGGCGGCGGCGCGGACCTGACGCCCTACTACCCCCACCGCGAGGACGTGATTCACTTCCACCAGGTGTGGCGGCGCGTCTGTAGCCGGCACCCCGCGCCGGTCGATTACGCGCGGTTCAAGCAGTGGTGCGATGAGTATTTCTACCTGCCGCACAGGGCCGAGCCGCGCGGCATCGGCGGCATCTTCTTCGACTACCTCGAAGGCGATTTCGAGCAGCGGTTCGCCTTCGTGCGCGACGCCGGCGACGCCTTTCTGGACGCCTACCTGCCGATCGTCCGCCACTGCAAGGACGAGCCGTACACAAACCGCGAGCGTCAATTCCAGGAGTACCGCCGCGGCCGTTACGTCGAGTTCAATTTGATCTACGACCGCGGCACGATCTTCGGCCTGAAGACGGGCGGCCGCACCGAGTCGATCCTGATGTCGCTGCCGCCGCGGGTCCGCTGGGAGTACGACTACCACCCCGAACCCGGCTCGCGCGAGGCCGAGTTGTACGAGACCTACTTGAAACCGCACGACTGGGCGGGTTTGGCCTAAAAGTGCCGTGCGCCAAGGCAGGGTTACAGGCGGCCCCGCCAGATGACTATTTCGCCAGGCAGCCAAGCCGGAGGTGTAAGTGGGCAGGATAGGCCGGCGACTGTGGCTGTTCGCTCCGGCCGGTTTGTTGTTGGCCGCTGACATCGCACTGACACTCACCGGGCAACCGCCGGAGTATTGGGCCGGCGACTACGCAACGGCCGCGGAGGCCAACCCGATTGCCTACCCGTTACTCCTCCGCAGCCCGTGGCTGTTCGCCGGGGGCACGTTCGTTTGGGGATTGTGTTTGGCAGCGGTTGTACTGGCATGGCGTCACCCGGCGGCGGCGTGGGTGGCGGTCCTGGCAGCCGTCGGCCATGCGATCGGCGGGAGCAGTTGGTTGGTGCGCTGGGGGCCGTGCGGTTGGGGCGTGGCAGCCGGGTATTTGATCTTCGCTTCGCAGGCGTCGCGGTGGTGCTGGCGTCGGTCGGGATGGTTGACCGCCGGTAAGTCGGCACGAACGGACAATAGCTTTTTTTGAGACCGGAATAGATCAATTAGCAGTGTAAAGCGCGAGGTTGCCATGACAAAGCGTTCCCTGCTGCCGGATGCCGTCGAGCAATACGTTAGCGAATGGGCCACGCGCGAGACCGCGCTTCAACGGCGGTTGCGGGCCGAGACCAACGCCCTGCCACTGGGCCGCATGCAGATCGGGCCCGACCAGGGGGCGCTCCTGGCGCTGCTGGTTCGCCTGACGGGGACGCGCCGCGCCCTGGAGATCGGCACCTTCACCGGCTACAGCGCCCTCGCGGTGGCGGCGGCCTTGCCCGCGGACGGCAAGCTGGTGGCCTGCGACGTGAGCGAAGAGTGGACCGCGATTGCCCGCCGGTACTGGGAGGAAGCCGGCCTGTCCGGGCGCATCGAATTGCACCTGCGCCCGGCTTCGGAAACGCTGGTCGAACTGCTGCACGCGGGTGCCGCCGAATCGTTCGACTTCGCCTTCATCGACGCGGACAAGGAGTCGAATGACGCCTACTACGAGACCTGTTTGCGGCTGGTGCGGCCGGGCGGATTGCTCGCAATCGACAACGTGTTGTGGCACGGTACCGTGACCGACCCGGCAATCGTCGATGCGGAAACGGAGGCGATCCGAGCGCTGAACCGAAAGGTGCGCGACGACGAGCGCGTTGAATCCTGTCTGTTAACCGTGGGGGACGGTGTCCTGCTGGCACGCAAGCGGCCGTAGCCCGGAACACCGATTCGCTTACCCGCGGCCGAAGAAGTGTGCGTTCGACCTAGGGCACGCTCAGCATGCCCGATAACGCAAGGCCAGCCATCTAAACCGGGTGCGCCATTCAGACCGAAGCTAAACGATTTACCTTGTACGGCGGCTAATGAGGCATTGAACCCCGAACACTCGTGAAACCGCCGCGGTCCGGCGCAGCGAATCGTTCGGCCGACTACGCACTCTCGCGCGAGGGGGGAGATCCCCACGGAACACACCCTTCACCTCGACCACCCGGAATAAGGCAACAAGCACTTCCTGTTCGCCGGCACGAAGAACAATGCCGTAAGAGCCGCAGTCGTGTGGGTTCGCGGCGTTGGGTACGAACCGCAACGAATGTCCCCGAACCACGACGATGCGCTGATCGGAGAGCAGAACCTTGAACTCCATCTCCGAGTCGTCCTTACTCCAGAGGTCGAGATAATTCGCCACCACCCGCGGGCGCTCGACTTGACTGTTCAAAGGCGCATGATTCTTGAGATAGGCAAGGGTTTCCGGAACCTCGCCTTCGTCGATGTACTCGCCGACGAGGAGGCAGCCGGCGTTGGCGCTGGTGCGATTGCTCACGACTCTTCACCTCCATAGCAACGGCTGCTGGGCGGTCATTTGTTCATTGTACCAACACTGAACCCAGCACAGCCCGCTCAGCGGGAAGAGGCAATCCCGGATGCGGAACGTGACTCCAACGACCTCCAAGGGGTCGCTGCCAAAAGGGATGGTGCGCGTCCGTGTGCGGAACACGACCTGCCCGGAATCGGCGTGCCGGATTTCGACCCGGCCATCCGCAGCACCGCGGTAACCCGTCAGTTGCAAGAAGACGCACAACTCCCGATACAATAGGGGGAACGGAGGTGGTCCGACGACCGAATGGCGCTGACGAGACCTACCAGCGTGACGCGGCGTGGATTATCGGAATCCGTCTGCACGTCCTCGCAGAGGATGAGGTAGCGGACGACGGGCTGGACTTCGCTCATTCAATCCACGTCCGCACTGCCGACCGAACGGCCAGGATCAGTTGCCGGGCCGGCTGGGGCGACTTCATACCTTGGAAAATCGTCTTGCCGGCCCGGTCAACTGCATCCGTTTGTTCGGCGATGGCATTTATCCATCGACTGCCGACCCCTTAGTTTTCGGTGGTGACTCCATCGAGCTTCCTGAGCTACAAATAGCCCGATTTTGCATGAAAACCGGCTGCCTAGATTGCCCAAGCCTTCCATATTCCGCCAGGAAGCTCGATGGAGTCACCACCTAGTTTTCGATCACCAGACCTCGAGTTGGAGATTGTCCACTTCCTGGAAATGCTGGTCCCGCGAGACGAGAGTCAACTCATATTGCCGCGTCAAGGCGGCGATCCAAATATCGTTCTCCGGAATCGGCCGTCCCACTTTTCGCAGCTGATTCTTGATTTCGCCGTAATAGCGTCCGGTTTCCGTATCGCAGTTGAGAATGGCATTGGCAGCAGCGAACGCTTCGACCATAGCAATGGTCTTCTGCACATGCGCCGAGTGACACGCGCCATAGAAAAGCTCGCCGACGACGATACACGGGACAAAGAGTTTTTCCGCTCGTTTCTTTCGCTTCAAAATCGCGCGATCGGACGCAAGGAGGGCGATCACCACGTTCGTATCGAGCAGAAAACTACCATCCATTGAGGTCAATCCTCTCGCAGCCTTGCTCGATGGCGTCGGCCATTGTCCGAAGGTCTTTCTTGTCGATCGACCCGGCAAAGCGGGCCAGTTCCCCCCATCCCACGCCCGTCGGCCTCGTCTGCCCCAAAGCTCGGGCGAAGTCCAGCACCCGGCGTTGTTCCGCATACGGCAACGCCCGAACCTGTTCCAGAATTGCTTCGGTTACTTGCTCGCTCATTCTGTCTGCTCCTTTTATTTCCAACCGCTATCCGGATCGGGTGCCATGCTTTCGGACCGACAAAAGGGGTCGGCAGTCGAATCGGAAAGCGACTCCCGACCCCTTAATCCGCCTCCGGGCGCCATGCTTTCGTACTCGAAATCGTGTGAAATCAAAGGGGGTTACGCTTGTAGTTCCGCAGTAAAATAGATGCGTCCCCTTTGATTTTCACAGTACCGCTACGCGCCAACGGCGTACTATTTGCCGAACGGAACCACGACCTCAAGGGGAGTCCACGTGTAGATGCTGGACAGTATCGCAACGAGAAGTAAACCGAGCCATATTACTACCGTCCACACGCCTGCACGCAATGGAAACCGAAACCCTTGCAGATGAATCGGATCCCTGGGAGCTGAACCCCTTGGCGTATCCAATCGTTCATCGAAACCGAGTAACCGCAAGCGTGCCTTCGCCTTCAAGAGCCTGGTGATGTGAACCACCCACTTGTGCCGCATGTTGAGGGCATCAAATGAGGCTTCGAGACCAAGCCGCCTGCGGTGAGTGATCCAGTACGCAAGGATACCGGCAGCCAGAACAGCACCCATTCGGATAACTGGCGAATTGGCGGACAAGGCAACGATGGAACCTCCAAGACAGGTTGTCCAAGGAATCCACTGCCATTGCTCCCGCGTCGCGTAAATCTGGTACTCGAGCGTGCGTTCGGCGCGTAAATCGCGGAGCAGTTCGACGAGCTTATCTTCGCCGACCTTCTCCAATTCGGCAAGCAACGCCCTGTCCGCGTCGTTGAGCTCCAGAAAATCTTTGTCGTTCACAATTGAACTCCTGCGGCCTAACGACCACACTCAGCGGCGGCATCACGCGACCTACCTGTTGAGTAAATGAAATGGACCAGCATTCCCGGCACCTGTCAAGAAACTTCCCCGAAGATTTCTTACTTACCGGCATTTTTGCTTGGAGGGCGTGGATTGCCCTTATTTACAAGCCTTGAGGAACGCGACGAGGTCGGCCAATTCGCGCGGCGTCAGCTGCTTGTCCATGCCCGCCGGCATGATCGACACCTTGCTCGGTTCCATTTCGTCGATCTCGGCGCGGGCGATCCGCACCTCGTTCGTCGCGTCCAAAGCCAGCACGATCTCGTCGGGGCCGTCTTTGCGCAACACGCCGTTGTACGACTTGCCCTTCTTCGTGTTTACCCGCACCGGTTCGTAGCTGCGGACGAAACTCGCACTCGGGTAGACGATCGACTCCAGCAGGTCGCGCTCGTTGCGAATCGCGCCCACGCGCGTCAGGTCCGGGCCGACTTTGCCGCCGAGGTAGCCGACCGTGTGGCACGCCACGCACGCCGTCTTCTGGCTGTTGAACACCAACTGGCCGCGCTGCACGTCGCCCTTTTCCAGCGACTTGAGCAACGCTTCCAGGTGTTCCTTCTGCTTCGCCGCGTCGGCGTCGAGGAGCGCGTAAAGCTCCTCGGCCTTGCGCTGCACCGCGGCGTCGTATTTCGCCAGGCGCGGCTTGATCGAGTCCACGCGCAAGCTGTCCCGCAGCGGCGAGGCGTCCAGCGCCGCCAGGACGCGCAAGCCGACACGCTCGTCGGTCGATTGCTTGAACGCTTCCAGCAGTCGATCCACCTCCATCGGGCCGGCGTCCTTCAGCGCGTCGGCCAGGGTCAGCAACTGGTGACCGTTCAGGCGGGCACGCGACAACACGTCGGCCGCCAGCGAACGGGTCGCCACGGGTTGGTCCCGATTAACGCCGCCCACCAGAAACGCAAACGTCAGCGCGCTTACCTCGGCCAGTCCGCCGGGAACGGCAGCCAGCGCTTGCAAGCGCACCGCCGGCGACAATTTGTCATTCGCGCCGACCCGCAGCAGCGCCGCGGTGAGGTACTGCGGCGGCTGTTTAGGCAGCGCGATGTTCCGCACGGTTGCCGCCGTGTCGCGGAGGAGACTTTCGTCCTTGGATTCGAGGGCATCGGACAACGCCTCGGTCCAGCGGGGCGGCGTTTCCTTGAGGCCCGCCTGGCCCATGGCCCGCACCGCCAGGCGGCGGCTGTCGACGGACTTCTCCGATGCGCTCACGCGCTCCGCGAGCAAGTCCTGAATCGGTTTGGCCCGTGCGAACCGTGCCAGTTGCCGTACCAGTTCGTCGCGGTCCGCGTCTTTCAAGTCCCTGGCGTCGAGTTGCTTGCCGAGGTAGCCGAGCAGCTCGCCGGACCACTCGGGGTGGCGGCCGGCGATCCAGACCGCCGTTTCCTTTAGCACCGGCGTCGCGGAAACAAGGTCCGGCGTCACCGCCGCCGCGTCGAGGCCGCCGCCGGCCATCTGGTCTAGCGCGACCAGCGCCGCCCGCCGTGTGAGCGGGTTTTTGCTCTTGAGACCGTCCGCGGTTCCCTTGGCATCGGCGATCTCGATGAGCGCGTACGTCAGCGCATGTTCCAGCGCGCGGTCCGTCGGTGCGCCCGCCGCATCGAGCAAAGCCGGCACGGCGGTCTTGTCGCCGAGGCGGCCGATCGCCTCCGCCGCGGCGCGACGGTTGGGGGCGGACGGACCCTTGAGAAGCTTGAGTAACACCGGCAGCGCGTCGCGGTCGCGGTTGACGCTGACCGAATGGAGCGCGGCCTGGCGCACGACCTCGTCGGCATCCGCCAGGGCAACGCGCACGACCGCGCGGGCGTCGGCGGCGTCGCTGCGCGTCGCGGTCCAGATCGCGTTGCACCGCGCCTGGGTCGAAGGCGACGAGCGAAGCGCCTCGGCCAGCGCCGGTACGGCGTCGGCGCCCTGTTTCGCCAGGGTCTGAACGGCACGGCGTTGCACCACCGGCCGCGCGTCGTCGAGCAGCGCGACGAGTTCCTTCGCCGGCAGCTTGGCCCACGCCAATTTCAGACCGCGCGGATCCTCGATGGGTGCCGCGCCCTTCTTGCGGACGCGGTAAATGCCGCCGAGCGCGTCGGGCTTGTGCAACTGCGAGGTCGGACAGCAGAGCTTGTACCAGCCGCCCGTATCGACCACGAGCAGACTGCCGTCGGCGTCCTCCAGGACGTCGGTCGGGTGAAAATCGAGGTTGGCCGAGGCGACGAAATCCTCGTCGCGCGTCTTGAACGTCGCGCCGTCGCTTGTCAGGACGTGGCGCGTCACCTTGTGCAGGTTGAACAGGCACGCGAACAGGTTGTCGCGGTAGTCCGCGCCGAAAACGCTGGATTCGTAGCGAATCAGGGCGCACGGCGCGGCCGGGCCGAGGTGCGTCAGCGGCGGCATGAGCGCGGGACTGGTCCACGGGTGTTCGTAAATAACGTCGTGGTCCTTGCCGTAGACGCCGCCGTAGATCGCGTGAATGAGGCCGTCGCGCTTGCCCTCGGCGGGGTGCTGCAAGAACGTCGTCGTGAAAATCCGCTCGCCGCCGGGGGTGAACGCGACGCCGACCGGGTTGTCCATGCCGCCGCTCATGACGGGTTCGAGGCCGGTGCCGTCCGGCCGGCTGCGGAAAATGTGCGCAGCCCGCGTGACGAACGGCAGCTTGCCCGGCCGTTCGTAGGTCTGTTTGGCGAACGCGCCCTTGCACCAGTAGACCCAGCCGTCGGGGCCGAGGTAAGGGCCGTGCAGGTCGTTGGCGCAGCCCGTGACCGTCTGGCCCTGGAACCACTCGACGCGCTCGTCCGCGACGCCGTCGCCCCTGGTGTCGGTGAACTTCCAAATGCTCGGCGGGGCGGAGACGTAGAGCGAGCCGTCGTGCCACAGCGCCCCTTCGGGGAACATGAGCTTATCGACGAAGACGGTGCGCTTGTCGAAATGGCCGTCGCCCTTGGTGTCTTCGAGGCGGAGGATGCGGTAGGGCAGGGTTTTTCGCTGCACGTCGATCTTGTCGTTGGAGCCGAGTGCCTCGGTGACGTAGAGGCGGCCGCGTTCGTCGAAGGCGGCGGCGATGGGGCGCTCGACGAGCGGCGGCCCGGCGACCAGTTCGATCTCGAAGCCGGCGGGCAGGCTGAAGGCGTGGCCGTTCAATTCGACCTTTTTCGGATCGGTTTTAGGCTCAGCGCCGGCGAACAGCCACGCGGCGACGAGCAGGGTCAACAAACTCGGCAGCGCCAGACGTTTCATGCTAATGCCCCCCGATGACGGAGCCGGACTCGGTAAGCCCCAACGTTAGCCCCTACACTCCGCCGCCGCAACGCCTTTCTCAAGGGGGAGGGTCAGTTGCTCGCCGGTTTGCCGCTTGCGGCTTTGCGCGTTCGACCGCTCAACCGCAAGCGGCTCGCTTGTGGGGGGGCGGCAAGCCCACAAGTGAGCCGCTTGTGGCTACGATCCTGACGGCCGAGATCGACCGGAAACTGCCCCTTTTCTTTTCCGCTCATTTCTTGAGCGCCTTCTTCAGCGTCTCGACCACCTCGGGGACGTCGGTTTCGTTCAGCGACAGGTAGGCGAACGACTTGACCACCTTGCCCTTGTGGGCGACCACGGCGGTCAGGTGCGCGTCGGGATTAACCGCCCAGTCTTTCGGTCCCGCGGTCCCGCCGAACACCGTGAGCGCCGCTCCCTTGAAATACTGCGCAATCTTCGGCAGGTATTCTTTCGATTTGTCCGCGTCGTCGGTCAGCCAGACCGCTACGACCATGCCGTCGGCACCCAGGTCCTCGTCGAGTTTCTTGAGGAAACGAAACAGCGGCCGGCCAAAGTCCTTCGCCGACACGAATACGTAAACCGTCGGCTTGTCCTTGCGCAAGTCGGCGTAATCGACCTCCTTGTCCTTTGGGTCGCCGGTGACGGCATAAACCTTCAGGGTCGCGACCTTCTCGCCCTCCTTCGGCCCGGACGCCACGTCCGCGCGCGCCAGCGCCGCCGTTAACATCCCCAGGAGCAAAACCGCAAAGAACCGTGTTGTCATCGCTGTCCTCCTTTGAGGCCGATCCGGAAAAGGGGTCGGGAGTCATCTAGGTCCGCCGCGCACTATATCCTAGCCAGGACCGCCTCCCTACGCAACGAAATAGTCACCCCCCCCGTCCGAGGTTCCGGTCTGGCCCGCATGGTTCAATCTTGCCGCCATTCCACGCCGCTGAATGACACCTGCCATTTGAGGGAAAACAAAGGGGGGGGAAAACAAAGGGGACGCATCTGAATGGCATTTCCTTAAGCCGCATCTCCTTGCCCGTCGCCTCGTTCCAATCATTCGCGTAGCGCAGCCCCTTGTCAAGGGGCGGCCGCACGTAACAATGCTTCTGCTGTGAAAGGAGTTCCCCCCTTCGCACGGAGGTTGTTCGTGTTCCAACGCCTACCGTCCGCCTTGCAAGGTATCCAACGTGACCTTGCTCAAGTACTCGACCCGGCGCACATCACCCGCGCCTGCCAGGAAGCCGGTTACTGCTTTCGGCAACGGCTTCTGGACCCGGTGACCACCATCCAGCTCTTCGTCCTCCAAGTCCTCCGCGGCAACGTGGCGATCGCGCGCCTCCGGGAGTTCACCGACCGCGCGTTCTCCGAAGGGGCCTACTGCAAGGCACGCCTGCGCCTGCCGTTGCCGGTCTTGCAGACCTTGCTCCGACGCGTTGGTGCGGCGTTCCAACCGGCCCTGGACGATACCGGCCGCTGGCGGGGCCACCGCACCTTTCATCTGGACGGCTCCCGTTTCAGCAGGCCCGACACGCCGGAGTTA